>JAFTSW010000067.1 GCA_017467085.1 Clostridia bacterium
CGAAAGATACTCTAAGCCCTTGAAGAATTGGCAGAGCTTTTCGAGAAAGGTCCTCCTGCCTTTCAAGAAATGGCTGAAGGACTTTGCGGCGTTTTTTAACGAAACAAGCTATAAGCAGATTTGGATTCTGCTCTGGGTTTTATACTTCAATATCCCGGCTATCGTGGTAGACTTTTTCGCGTACTACCTGTATTTCGTCCCCTCCTTCGATGTTGCATCCCTTTACGGTCAGCTCTTGAAGCTGACGGTTGACTTGGCGCCGATGGTGCGTTTCATTCCTGTTCTCGGTTGGATAGTTATAGGCTTTGTGGCGCTCAACGCTTTTTGCAGGAATCAAGCCTTTGACACCCTCGACCATTGTGAACGAAAAAACGCAGGCTTTATCAATGAGCGCGGTGTGGTGACCATCGTATATGGAAAGATGGGTGTCGGAAAAACCGCCTTGCTCACCTCAATGGCGCTAACCGAGGAGGCAAATATGCGCCGTATGGCGTTGGAGGTCCTCTTGGAGAATGATATCAAGTTCCCTCATTTTCCTTGGGACAGGCTTCGCGCGGAAATTAAGCAGCGCCTGGAGGACAGAAGGATAGTGGATGCTCGGTATTCGGTGGAGTCCTGGCTGCGTCCGTTGCGGCAAAAATTTGAATGGTTTGCCAAGCACCCCGAAAGCGCCAAGTGGTTACACCGTAACGCTGTCAAGCGCAATTTCTTCGACTGTTCCTTTGGCTATGACTTCGACCTTTATCCGACAACGTATAATGATGAGTTGAGTCTTACCAAGCTCTATGATGCTATTGAGGATTACACAAAGGCTTACGTGGTGTATGCGGTAGATACCTCCCTTATCCTCGCGAACTATTCCATCAGAACGGACGCTCTTCGGGAAGAGCTGAATTATTTCCCTGTTTGGAATCACGATTTCTTTGCCCGTGATGTTCGCCTCCAGGAGGCGCACTCTCGGTATTGCCATATCCTTGACTTCGATATGCTCCGCCTTGGCAAGCGTATGAAGGAGAACAACGTAAACAGGAATGCCTTCGGTTTTGGCGTTTATGTGGTGTCTGAAATCGACAAGGAGAGAAAGAACCAGAACGACTTGAAGGAAATGAAGGTCAAGGAGGAAACCTGCAACCAGCGGAATGACCTCTTTAATAGCTGCTTGAAAATGAGTCGTCACGCTTGCGTGATTGGCAACCGTGTGTTCTTGAAGATTTTCTGCGATTTGCAACGCCCCGAGGATTGGGGAGCTGGCGGCAGAGAGGTCGGCGAGGTTGTCTTTATCGATGAAAAGGGACCCCTGGCGCCCGTGTTGCCCTTCTTCTCGCCCTTCTGGCTGTGTGAAGGGATTTATAAGGTCGGCAAGAAGATTTATGACAAAATCTGCGTGAAGCACTTGTTCCCGACCTTTGAAAAGACGCTGACGGCGCACGCCTTAAAGTCGTTCTTCGCCAAGCTGGATAACCATTACACAAAGGTAAATAACCTTTTCGGCTGCCAGGTGCTTAATTTGAAGCTGGAAAGCGGAACGCTTGACGGACCTGTAAAGGAGTGCAAATATTACCGTATGCCGAAAAAGGATTTCTCCAAACGCTATTCCACCAACTGCCTTTCCGCAATTTTTGACGGAGCAGAGCCGAATACGGTCAGTATCGCGGATTTGCCTTGTTATGCAAGCATAATGGCGAACAATGCAGAGCTGGCTATGCAAAACAGCCATTTCCAACGCGATATATCCAGTATGAAATCGGCATAAAAAGCAAAAAGACTATGGAAAACCATAGTCTTTTTTTACTTAGTACGGACAAAACGATAAAACGAAAAGATGATTGATAAAAATTGTCTTTGCGTGTTCGTCCAGTCCAATCTGGTGACCCGTACGGGAATCGAACCCATGTTACAGCCGTGAAAGGGCCGTGTCTTAACCGCTTGACCAACGGGCCGAATCTGGTGGCGGAAATGGGACTTGAACCTATGACCTGCCGGGTATGAACCGGATGCTCTAGCCAACTGAGCTATTCCGCCATATAAGGGGTAAAGACCAGATACTGTCTAATTTTAGCACCAAAAGTTTGATTTGTCAAGAGTTTTTTTACGATTTTTTATTTTTGTTATTTTTCTACAAAAGGGGTGGGGTTTATTCGTGTTTTTTTTACAAATGGCAGGGAAAAGTTGGTATTGACAAAAAAATCACGATATCGTATAATAAGAATGTATTATTTTATTCACTTTTCGGGTGTGTGCCGCAAGCGGCGCTTGCTTTCAACGAAGGCGGCTTTTCAGGCTATGCCGCGGTCAGGGCGTGCTTCGGGTGATTTCACTTTTTTATTCGTGTATAAAACAAATTTATATAAAGCAAGAAAGGAACGCAAAATTTTTGCGTACAAAAGACAATGGAAAGAATTTTTAATTTCTCTGCCGGTCCGTCTATGCTTCCCGTTCCCGTGTTGGAGGAGGCAGCTGCCGATTTACTGAACTATAAGGGCTGCGGTCAGTCCGTTATGGAAATGAGCCATCGCTCTCCCGTTTATGAGCAGATTATCACCGAGGCAGAGGCAGCTCTGCGCAAGCTGATGAATATTCCCGACAACTACAAGGTGCTGTTCTTGCAGGGCGGTGCCTCCACCCAGTTTGCCGCTGTTCCGCTGAACCTGCTTTCCAAGAGCGGCAAGGCCGACTACATTGTGTCGGGTCAGTTCTCCAAGAAGGCGTATGACGAGGCAACCAAGTACGGCGATATCAGCATTGCCGCTTCCTCCGCATCCGCTAACTTCTCCTTCATTCCCGAATTCACCGCCAAGGATATCCGTCCTGACGCTGACTACGTGCATATCTGCTACAACAACACCATTTACGGAACCAAGTTCCCCGAAATCCCCGACACCGGCTCCATTCCCCTGGTTGCCGACATGTCCTCCTGCATCATTTCCGAGCCTGTGGACGTGTCCCGCTTCGGTTTGATTTACGCAGGCGCACAGAAGAATATGGCGCCCGCAGGTCTGACTATCGTTATCGTCCGCGAGGACCTTTTGGGCAAGGCCCGTCCCGAAACCCCCACCATGCTGAACTACACCGTGATGGCAGAGAACGGCTCTATGTACAACACCCCTCCCTGCTACTGCATCTACATTGCCAAGCTGGTATATGAGTGGATTCTTTCTATGGGCGGTCTTGAGGAAATGAAGCGCCGCAACGAGCGCAAGGCTTCCTTGCTGTATGATTACCTGGACAGCCAGAGCTATTACACCGCTCCCGTTGTGGCTTCCTCCCGTTCTATGATGAACGTAACCTTCGTAACGGGTGACAAGGAGCTGGACAAGAAGTTTGCCGCTGAGGCTGCCAAGGCAGGTCTTGCTAACCTGAAGGGCCACCGCTCTGTTGGCGGTATGCGCGCCTCCATCTACAACGCTATGCCCTACGAGGGCGTAGAAACCCTGGTTGCCTTCATGAAGAAGTTTGCCGAGGAAAACCCCAAGAACAACTAAAAAACAAAACGCAAGGGGCGTGGGCGTGACCAAAACGGCGCTCGGCGCCCTTTGTAAATTTTTCAAAAAAGGATAGGTTTTTTGCGATGAAAAAGATTCAGCTGATGAACAAGATTGCCGCTGTCGGCACCGACGTGTTCGACCGCAAGGAATACAAGGTTGGGGAAAGCATCGACAACCCCGACGCCATTATGGTGCGCTCCGCTTCTCTGCACGAGATGGAGATGAACGAGAACCTTCTGGCTATCGCCCGCGCGGGCGCCGGTGTCAACAACATTCCCGTTGACGCCTGCACCGAGAAGGGTATCGTGGTTTTCAACACCCCCGGCGCCAACGCCAACGGCGTAAAGGAGCTGGCTATTGCCGCTTTGATTCTTGCTTCCCGTGACGTGTGCGGCGGTATTGACTGGGTGAAAACCTTAGAGGGCGACGAGAACGTTGCCAAGACGGTAGAGAAGGGCAAGAGCGCCTTTGTTGGCTGCGAAATCGCAGGCAAGAAGCTGGGCGTTATCGGCCTTGGCGCTATCGGCGGTATGGTGGCAAACACCGCGCATTCCTTGGGTATGAAGGTTGTGGGCTGTGATCCCTTTATCACGGTCAACGCCGCTTGGAGCCTGTCCCGTGCCATTGAGAAGGCTGCTGACTACGAGGAAATTTACAAGGTTGCCGATTACATCACCCTGCACGTGCCCGCTACCGAAAAGACCAAGGGCATGATTAACAAGAAGACCATCGCCAAGATGAAGGACGGCGTGCGTATCATCAACCTGGCGCGCGCAGATCTCGTCAACGCCGAGGATATGAAGGAGGCACTTGCCAGCGGTAAGGTTGCCGCCTACGTAACCGACTTCCCCACCCCCGCAACAGTTGGCGTGAAGGGCATTATCAACATCCCTCACTTAGGCGCTTCTACCCTGGAATCCGAGGACAACTGCGCTGTGATGGCTGCCCACGAGTTGGACGAATTCTTGCGCTGCGGTAACATCAGGAACAGTGTCAACTATCCTGCTGTTTCTATTCCTCATACGGGCGCTGAGCGTGTTTGCGTGTTCCACAAGAACGTGCCCGCTATGCTGACTCGCATCACCGCCATCGTGTCTGACACGGGCGTCAACATCGAGAATATGGCAAACGGCTCTCGCGGAGAGGCTGCTTACACCATTATCGAGCTGAGCGAGATGATTCCCGAGGACGCTATTGCCGCTTTGCGCGCAACCGAGGGCGTTGTTCGTGTAACGGTTTACTAAAAAGAGCTGGCTCACTGTTTGTGAGCCAACGAAAAGAGCCGAGAAATCGGCTCTTTTCTGCTCTTGTGTTCCTTCAAAAGCTCTCTTGCTTTTGAAGAAAATGGGCAAGGCGCGCTGTTCGCGCGCCAAGTGTTAGTTTATGACAAGAGCTGGCGCGCTGTTCGCGCGCCTGAGAGCACGGCGAAGCGTGCTCTTGCTCTCAGTTCATCGCAATTTGAAAAATTGCGATGAACGAAGCTCGTTCAACGAAAACCTTGTTGTTTTCGTTGAAGGCAAGAAGAGCTGGCGCGCTGTTCGCGCGCCAAGTGTCAGTATATTACAAGAGCAGGGCAAAAGCCCTGCTCTTATTTTGCGATTTTTTATTTTTTGCGGTGGAAGAGGCGGGACAGCGCCCCGTCGATTTCCTCCTGGCGCCAGAGATAGAGAAGGGACAAAAGGGCAAAGAGGATAAACACCACAATCCAAAGGGGCGCGGCGGGGGAGAAGAGCAGACCGTTTTCCTGTCCCGAGAAGCAGACCAAGGCAATATAGAGGGGCTTGGCGAAGAGCATTGTCAGGGAAAAGAAGGAAAGGGGCATATGGGAGAGCCCTGCCACCATACAGAGGACGTCATCGGGAAAGAAGGGGAGCAGCTGCATTAAAACGAAGGGGAGCTTGCCCTTGCGGTGCAAAAGGGCGGCGTATTTCTCCGTTTTTTCCTTGCCGATGCAAAAGGCAACCGCCCGAACACCCAAAACCCGTCCGAGGAAAAAGGCAATAAAGGAGCCAACAAGGGTGCCAAGATAGGAGAGAGTAAAGCCCAGCCAGCCGCCGTATACCGCCGAGGCGGCAAGATAGAAGAGGGTGGCGGGCAGGGGGAGCAGGATTACGTTGGCGACAATGAGGAAAAGGCAAAGAAGGATGCCCCAGCCGCCCCAGGAGAGAAGCAGCTCCTTCACATAGAGAAGGTCGGAGAGCAGCTGCATAACGCTCCCCTCGCGCAAAAGAAGCAGTCCAAGGCCAAGGGAAAGGAGGACTAAGGCGGCAAAGAGGGGGCGCCCTATCCTATCCTTTCCTAAGAGAAGAAAGAGGGGGGTGGCGATGCCAAGCGCCCCGACGGCAGAGGCAAGAAGCGTCCGCCACAGCAGCCCCGACAGGGGCAGGAAAAAGAGGACGCCCCAAAAAAGAAAAAGAGAAAGGACGAGGCTGATGAAGGAAAGCAGGTATCCGGTTTTCTTCTTCATAGCGGGCTCCTTTCTCAAGGGATTATAGGGGAGAAGGCACGGGCTCAGTTCTCGGTACCGAGCTTTTCGACCTTTTCCTTGTGACAGCGGCGAAGCTCCTTGATATTTCGCAGGGAATAGAAAAGAAATGCGTTCAGAACCGCTAAGGCGCAAAGCCAAAGCAGAAGGCTGTACCACAGCGGCGGTATGTCCCGCCAGAGGATAAAGACGAGAACGGTGGCGTACAGCAAAACGGTGGACAGCTTGCCGTACCACCTGGCGCTGTAGGTGGTGCCTGTATAGCGGATGATGAGAAGCCCCTCCACCCCCATAGCAACCTCCTTCACGGCAAACACCAGAAGCAAGGGGAGAATGGCAGGACATTCGAAGTACAGCCCCCAAAGCACACAGCCAAGGGTCAGCTTGTCGGCAATGGGGTCAAGCGCCTTACCAAGAGGGGTCACCATATGGAAGCGACGGGCGATAAAGCCGTCTACCACGTCTGTGATGCCCGAAAGCACCAAAAGCAGGGAGGAAAGAAGGCTCCTGCCCAGGCGCAGGGTGATAACGATGGCAGGTATCAGGGCAAGACGGAACAGGGAAAGCAGGTTGGGTATAGATAAAATTTGCGGCTTTTTGGTGTCGCTCATATCGGCTTCCTTTCTCCCGTCACCCTTTACGAAAGGGCAGCGGGTGTAAAGAATTATTTACAAAGTCAAGCCAAGGGAGCAAACAAAGGTGTCAAGAGTAGGCAGACCGCCGCGTTAGTGTTGTGCTTTGCGCGGCAACTTATGCGTTCTTTGGGCTTCGCAAGAAGCACAAAGGACAGAGCAGGAAGAGCGCCGCTTATTGCGCTCTTCCGGTGCCGCACACCGTGCGGCAGCTCATTTATTCAGTCCGCAGTGCAACCACGGGATCCTTTTTGGCGGCGCTGCGAGAGGGGATAATGCCAGCCACCAGGGTCAGAAGGACGCTGATAGCCACAAAGAGCAGCGCGGCGGGCAGGGGCAGGACGGCGCCCAGGTTGGGAATGCCCGTTAAGGTACGCAAAATCAGGTTGATGGGAATACAGAGCAGGTACGTGATGCCGACGCCGAGGACGCCCGAGGCGAAGCCTATCATCACCGTTTCGGCGTTGAACAGCCCCGATACGTTCCGCTTGGAGGCGCCAAGAGCGCGCAGAATGCCTATCTCCTTGGTGCGCTCCTGGACGGAGATAAGGGTGATGACCCCAATCATAATGGAGGACACCACCAAGGATACCGCCACGAAGGCGATAAGCACGTAGGTGATGGCGTTGATAACGGTGGTGATGGAGGACATCATCAGCCCTACGTAGTCGGTGTAGGAGATTTTTTGCAGCTCGTCCTTGCCCTCGTTGTATGCGGCAATGGCGTCGGTGATGATATCCTTGTTTTCGAAGGAGGAGGCGTATAGGTTGATGGCGTCGGGAGAATCCAAATCAATATAGCCTAACTTCTCTAAGTTGTCCTCGTAGGTGTAGGGAGAAAACTCGGCGACTGCCTCGTAGTAGCGCGCCGCCTCGGCAGGGGTGTAGCCTGCCAGCGCCGCAGAAAGCCGTTCCACTTTTTCGGCGGCGGGAACGGCGGCAAGCTCGCTTTCCTTGCGCTGGGCGTAGTCTTGGGTAGCGGTGGCAGCCACCACGGCGGCGTAGGCGCCCTGAATATCCTTGTCGGGCATTTTGGAGAGGTATTCCCCGATTTCCTCGGCGCTCATACCCGACATCTGGGCGGCAAACGCCTCGGCAAGGACTGCCTCCATGCTTTCACGGGTGGCGCCCATCATTGCCTTGCCTATCTCCGTCATCAAAAACTGCTCGGAGGGAATGGACATAATGTCTACGTACACCTCCGCCTTTTTGGCGTCGGGGAGGTTCTCCACATAGCGGTTAAGGGCGTCCTGCTTTTCCTCATCGGTCATATTGGCGGTTGCCTCGTGGAAGAGGAGCCCCGTCAGAACGTCGCGGTCGGGGGAGGAGAGCTGTGCCTGCAAAACGGGCGAGCCCGTTGCCTTTGCCGCCAGATGCTCGGTTAAAAGATAGGTATAGACGATGTCGCCCGTCAGCATAGCGGAGATGGCGTTCTCGGCAGGGCGGATGATGCCCGAAATCTTTAAGGTGGTGCCTGCGGCGTAGAGGGCGTCCAGCCCCAGCTCGGTTTTCCGCAGGTCGTCGTAGGTGTTGGTTTTTTCGTTGTAGGAATAGCATTCAAAGGGGAAAACTGCCTTGAATTCCATTGCGCAGATTTCCTCATAGCTCCAGGATTTATCCGAGGCGGGCGGGTCGGTTTTGTCCTTTGCCGCCTGCATTAAGGCGTCAATCTCCGCCTTGGATTTCAGACCTAAGGCATAGAGGGTCATATCGTCCAGCTCGTTTTTGCTGTCCAGCACCAAGAGAACCTCGTTGTATTCGTTGGGCCAGGAGCCGTACACCAGGTCATACTGCTTGGTAATCAGCTCGTTGATGGGACCTCCGTCCTTGGCGGGGAGCATTTCCTGCCAGAGTCCCGAGGAGCTGGGCATAAAGGCGGACGCCATAGAGCTTGAGCCCATATTCACCATTCCCGACAAATCCATACCGAAGTATTCCAAGAGAATGTCCTGCATCAGCTCGGTGGAGTCGGAGAGAATGACCTTGCCGCTCTCGTTCTTGGTATAAATAACGGGCTCGGTCTTGTAGGAGTACTGCACCCCCGAAAGGGCGGTGGAGAGGGGGTTATCCTTTCCCTCCTTGTGCCATTCCTCCTCTAAGTAGTCCTTGAAGGTGCCTAAATCGTTTTTGTTGGTTTTGGTATCGTTTAACGCCTTTACCATATTGTAAATCATCGTTTTTTGGTAGACGGCGTCATTCTCGTGGGGCTTTTCGGAGGCGGCGGCGCCCGCAAATGCCTGCATCAGGGAGCCAAGGTCCATGCTCTGCGCCTCTAAGGTCAGGGGATAGGAGGCAAGGGTTTCCTCCTGCACCGAGTTGATATAGGCGGTCATACCCTGGGAAACGGCAAAAATCAAGGCGATACCGATGATGCCGATGGAGCCCGCAAAGGCGGTCAGCGCCGTTCTTGCCTTTTTGGTAAAGAGGTTCTTTAAGGAGAGCCCGAAGGAGGTCTTAAAGGACATAGAGGGCTTCTTTTCGTTTTTGGTGCGCTCTGCCTTGACGGTGTCCTTTTGTGCCTCGATGGCTCTTTCCTCGGGGGAAAGGGGACGGGTGTCGCCCTTGATTTCTCCGTCCAGCATCCGAATGATACGGGTGGAATAGCGGTCGGCAAGCTCGGGGTTGTGGGTAACCATAATGACCAGGCGGTCACGGGAGATTTCCTTTAATAGCTCCATAACCTGAATGCCCGTTTCGGTGTCCAAGGCGCCCGTGGGCTCGTCCGCTAAAATAATCTCGGGGTCATTGACCAAGGCGCGGGCAATGGCAACGCGCTGCATCTGACCGCCCGACAGCTCGGAAGGGCGCTTACGAAGCTGGCTGCCCAGTCCCACCTTCTTTAACGCCTCGGCGGCGCGGCGGTGACGCTCTGCCTTGGATACACCCGAAAGCGAGAGGGCAAGCTCCACGTTTTGCAGAACGGATTGGTGGGGAATCAGGTTATAGCTCTGGAACACGAAGCCAACGGTGTGGTTGCGGTAGGTGTCCCAATCCCTGTCCGTAAAATCCTTGGTGGAGCGGCCGCCGATAAAGAGGTCGCCGTCGGTATAGCGGTCAAGACCGCCTACGATGTTCAGCAGGGTGGTCTTTCCACAGCCCGAGGGACCGAGAATGGACACGAAGTCGGCGGTGCGGAAGTCAAGGGATACGCCCTTCAAGGCGTGCACCGTTTCTTCTCCTGCCAGGTAGTCCTTTTTGATGCTTTGTAAGGAGAGCATAGTTGTTCCTTTCTGTGGGGCAAGGAAGGAAAATGCCCCATTTTATAGTAGAATCTTTTTTATCATTCTTATTATAGCATAGAGCGCTAAAAAAAATCGGTTTTTTTGGTGAATTTTTCAAGAAATTTATGTGTTTTTCTTTTTCTTTTCTTAAAGGACAGTAAAGCCAAAAAACTAACGAAAAAAAGTCAAAAGGGGTTGCTTTTTCAAAGAAAATGTGATATGCTTCAAATAAGGCGTGCGCCTGCAAAAAGAATGACGGGAGAAGCAGATATGAAATTCGGCGTCAGCAGCTACAGCTTTTCCGCTTACCAGAAGGCAAGCGGCTGTGACTATTTTGCCCTTTGCGATTTGGCAAAGGAGATTGGCTTTGACGGCATTGAGTTTATTGATTTGAATCCTGCCCTGGCAGGAGTGGAAACCGAGGCGCAGGCGGCTGAAAAAATCCGCGAAAAATGCGAGGCTCTGGGGCTTCCTATTTTTGCTTACACCGTCAGCGCCAACTTCTTGGACGGCAATATGGCGGCAATGGAGGAGAAAATTTGCGGCAAGCTGGATGTTGCGAAAATTCTGGGAGTACCGCTTCTGCGGCACGATGCTGCCTGGAGCTTGCCTTCGGGTATGACCTGGGAGGCGGGCATTGAGGAAATGGCGCCCGCTATCCGTCGGGTGGCGGCGTACGGCGAGAGCTTAGGCATTCGCACCTGTACCGAGAATCACGGCTATCTTTACCAGGCACCCGAGCGTGTTTTGCGGCTGATGCAGACGGTCAACCATAAAAATTACGGCTGGCTTTTCGATATGGGCAACTTTACCTGCGCGGACACCGACGCCTTGGCGGCGATGCCCTTAGCCCGCCCTTATATCTTCCACGTACACGCCAAGGATATGATTATCAAGCCCACCGACGGCATTCGCCCTGCGGGTATGAATTCGGGCACGGGCATTCACTACTGGCGCGGCACGGTGCTGGGACACGGGCAGGTACCCGTGGTGCAGACCCTGCGTGCCCTGCACACCCAGGGATATGACGGAACCGTTTCCTTAGAGTTCGAGGGCCCCGAGGATTGTCTGTCCTCTATTCGTTTTGCCCACGAATATCTTCGTCGCATTGCCGACAGTCTGTAAGTTTTCCATTTAATTACATATAACGGAGGAGCTATCATGTTAAGAATCGGAATTGTTGGCGCAGGTAATATCTGCGTAAACGCGCACATCCCCGCGTACAAGCATTTGACGGACCGCATCCAAATCGTGGCGGTTGCGGACACCTCCTTGGAGAGAGCCGAAAAGGCGGCAGCCTTAGTGGGTGCCAAGGCGTATTCCTCGGTAGAGGAGCTGTTGGCAAACGAGGAGATTGATGCTGTTGACATCTGCGCCTGGAACGCCGCTCACGCCCCCATCGCCATTGCCGCCGCACGGGCAGGCAAGCACATTCTCTGCGAGAAGCCTATGGCGGACACCCTGGAGAACGCCAAGAAGATGATGGAGGAGGTTGAGAAGGCAGGCGTTATCTTTATGCTTGCCGTTGTAACCCGTTATTCCCCCGAGGCGAGATTTGCCCATATGCTCCAGGAGAACGGCGCTCTTGGCGAGATTTACTACGCCAAGGCTACCTATACCCGTCGCCGCGGTACCCCCAAGGGCTGGTTTACCGACACCAAGAAATCGGGCGGCGGCCCTGTTATTGACGTGGGCGTGCACTGCATCGACCGCGCCTGGTATCTGATGGGCAGACCCCGTCCTGTATCCGTTTCCGCTATGACCTCCTATCGCATCGGCGATTTCCAGACCAAGGGCGTCAGCCGTTGGTGCGCGTATGATATGGGTGATGGCACCTTCGATACCGAGGACAGCGCATCCGCTTATATCCGCTTTGAAAACGGCGCCGTTCTGGCTGTGGAGGCTTCCTGGGCACAGAACCTGCCCGGTGACGAAACGGGCGTTGTGCTGGAGGGTAGCCGCGCGGGCGTGACCTTCAGCCCTCTGACCATCTACACCGAGGACGAGAACGGCTATCTGACCACCAACCGCCCCGAAATCGGCGCTGACGTTCCCGGCGGTATGTTCCGCTATGAAATCGAGCATTTTGCCGACTGCGTGGAAAAGGGAGAGACCCCCATTTCCTCCTTGGAAAATGCCTACACTGTGCAGAAGATTCTGGACGGCATCTACCGCTCCGCCGCTGCGGGCCATGAGGTTGCGCTGGACTGAGATGCCGATATTGCCGCTATGCGGCAGTGATATGCGGCAAAGCCGCGTGATATGCCACCTTCGGTGGCGTGATATTGCCGCTATGCGGCAGTGATATTCCGCCTGCGGCAGAGTGATATGCCGCTTTGCGGAGTGAAAAAAGGCAGAGAACGGGAAATCCGTTTCTCTGCCTTTTTTATAAGCGCTTTTTCCTCCTTGGTGTTCATCATTGCGCATTCCTCGGCAAAACAGTCGTTCCATAACTTCTCAAGTGCTTTTTTCATATTACAATCCTCCTTTGTACAACATATATGTTGTATATACTGTTATTTTACACCATTTATGTTGTAAAGTCAAGTACAACATAGGTGATGTATGCTAAAATAACCACGGACAGTAAAGCCGAGAGACTTTTATGATGCATTTTGCTTGGCAACGAAAAGAGCCGTTTTCACGGCTCCTGTGGGAGGAAAAACGATGCAATTTTACCAAAGACTCAGAGACGTCAGAGAGGACGCAGACAAGACACAGGCTGAAATAGCGGCAGTTTTGGGAACGCGACAGCAGCAATATGCGCGCTGGGAAAGCGGGGCGTGGCAAATGCCCATTGAGCATTACAAGACTCTGGCGCGGTTTTATAACGTATCGTTAGACTATCTTGCAGGACTTGTTGACACGCCGAAAAGGCTCAGGTAAAACGGTATAAAAGCAAAAAACCGCCTTTGGCGGCGTGATATTCCTTGCTGGCGCAAGGAGCGATATTCCGCTTTGCGGCAGTGATATGCGGCAAAGCCGCGTGATATTCCGCTTTGCGGAGTGATATTGCCGCTATGCGGCAGTGATATTCTGCCTTCGGCAGAGTGATATGCGGCAAAGCCGCGTGATATGCTCAAAAGCTCGCAAGCGAGCTTTGCGGCAGAGTGATATTCCGCTTTGCGGAGTGAAAAAAGGCAGAGAACGGGAAATCCGTTTCTCTGCCTTTTTTGTGAAGAAAAGTAAAGACAAGAAAAAACCGCTCTTGGCGGTTTTTCTTCGTGAAGAGTGAAAACAAGAAAAAACCGCTCTTGGCGGTTTTTCTTCGTGAAAAGTGAAAACAAGAAAAAACCGCTCTTGGCGGTTTTTCTTCGTGAAAAGGTTCTTTGAAGTAAAATCGCTTTGGCGATTTTACTTCAAAGAAAGAGCGTAGAGAGTTTTGGATTGGAAGAGGGCGTCCTTTTGGAGAAGGGCGGAGGGGAAGGAGGGGCAGTTGACGGCGTTGGGGAAGCGCTGGGTTTCCAAGGCGATGCCGTTTTTGTTGCCCGTATAAATCTGCATACCCGGCATATCGGTATATACGCTCACCGTGATGCCCGTTTTGTCGCCGTAGACCGAGCCTGCGCGGCGGAAGCCATCCCCGTCCAGGACGAAGTTTTCATCGTAGCAGCCCCGCTTTGCGAGGGTGGGGTTGGCAGAGAGGTCACAAACGAAGGGGCGAGGGGTGCGGAAATCAAAGAGGGTACCCTGGACAGGGGCAAGCTCTCCGTGGGGAATCAGCTTTTCGTCCACGGGGGTGATGCTTTGGGCAGAAATCTGCAGGAGCAAGCCTTGGGTGTCCGCATCGGTGCCGTTGGGGTTGAAATAGGCGTGATTCGTCAGGCTGACCACCGTATCCGCATCGCTTTTGGCGGTATAGGCAATCGAAAGCCCCTCCTCCGTCAGAGAGAAGGTGACCGTGACGGTCATATTGCCCGGGAAGCCCTCCTCCCCGTCGGGGCTGAAATAGGAGAGGGTGATGGCGTCCTCCTGATAGTCGGTGACCTGCCAGACCTTCTTATGAAAGCCCTCGATGCCGCCGTGGAGGCTGTTGCCGTTTTCGTTTTGCCTTATCTGATAGGTTTTGCCGCCCAGGGTAAAGCGCCCGTTTTCAATGCGGTTGGCAAAGCGGCCGATGGTGGCGCCGTAGCAGCCCCGCAGGGTGCGGTATTCCTCTAAATTTTCTCTGGCAAGCACGATGGCGGTTTCCTTGCCGTTCTTATCGGGGCAGGAAAGATGGGTGAGAATGGCGCCGTAGTTGATGACCTTGGCGGTAAAGGCGCCCTTTTGCAGGGTGTATTCAAAAATTTCTTGTCCGTTATGGAGTCCGTAGGGTGTAATCTGCATAATAAATCCTTTCTACCGAGGGTTTGTTTTCTGTATACAGTATACACGAGGGGCTTTCATCTGTCAAGAGTCCGTGGCGCAAAAGTGTCCCTAAAAGAAGGTTGACAAGGGGCGGCGGCTGTGCTAAAATGAAGGGGAAAAGCGACCTTCAAAAACGAAAAGGAGCAGGATATGGCAACGCTGTTTTATAAGGACGAGCCTCGCCGCTGGACCGAGGGACTGCCCATCGGCAACGGACGGCTTGGCGCTATGGTTGGCGCGGGACAAACGCGGGACGTAATACATCTGAACGAGGATACCCTTTGGTCTGGGTACCCCGGACGGGACAGCTATACCTTTGACAAGGCGGTGCTTGCCGAGGTACGGGAGCTGCTTCGTCATCGGCGCTATCCCGAGGCGGAGGCGCGGCTGCTTGAGGACTACCCGATGCAGGACGTGGGCGCCTATCTTTGCTTTGGGCGCTTGGAGATAGAACGGGATACCAGCGGCTTTGAGGCTTCAAGCTACCGACGGGAGCTTGACCTTTCCACCGCCATTTGCAAGAGCCGCCTGGGCTTCTGGTCGGGCTTTTCCACGGAGCGGGAGTATTTTGCCTCCTTTGCCGACGATATTTTGGTGTTTCATACCCAAAGCACCCAAAAAAACAACCAGTATTTATTGCATTTCGAGCCCTATTTGCGACACCAAGCGGAGCGAAGGGAGGACGGCATCACCCTTTGGGGCGTCTGCCCTGCGGAGATGCTTGGTCGGGGGAAGGACACGGGTAGAACGGTATACGATGAAACGAAGCCCACGGTCCGCTTTGCCGCCGAAATGCGGATTTTAACGGACGGCGCTCTTTCCGACCACGGGGGCGTATTCGGGGTATATAACGCCACCTATATGACCGTTTTGCTCTCGATTGCCACCTCCTTTGGGGATTTCCAACACCCCAGAGCCAAGGACGAGCGCGCCCTTTGCCGCGAAAAAATGCAAGCGGCGCTCACCTATTCCTACGAGGAGCTGAGGGCGCGGCATATAGAGGCGTATCAAAGAGAGTTTTCGGGAACCGAGATTTCCTTTGCGGGAGAGGATAAGAGCGACGTTCCCACAAACGAGCGCATTGTAGCGCTTGCCAAGGGGGAGAGCGACCCAGCTCTCGTGGCGACCCTTTATGAATACGGGCGTTATCTGCTTCTTTCCTCCTCCCGTGAGGGAAGCCAGCCTGCCAATTTGCAGGGCATCTGGTGCAAGGATATCAACGCCCCCTGGCGCTCGGACTATACGATGAATATCAACGCCCAGATGAATTATTGGGGCGCGGAGCAGGCAGGACTCGCCTCCTGCCATATGCCCTTTTTGGCAATGCTCCGCGACCTGTCCAAGACCCCCAACCATCACGGCGGCGCGGGCTGGTACTGCGCCCACAATACCGACCTTTGGCGCAACAATTTAGAGGCGTCTACGGGTCTTTGGGGCTATTGGCAGATGGGCGGCGTCTGGTCCTGTCGCCATATTTACGAGCATTATCTTTTCACCCTGGACGAGGACTTTTTACGGGCGTATTTCCCTGTGCTGGAGGGGGCGGAGGCGTTCCTTTCCTCCCATATGATAGAGGAGGAGGGATATCTGACCACCTCTCCCTCCGAGTCCCCCGAAAACAGGTTCGTTTTTGAGGGAAAGAAGTGCAGCATTGCCACGGGAACGGGAATGGACCTTTCTCTGATTGCGGAGTTTTACGAGTATTTTCCCCTGCTTTGCGAGGCGCTTGGTAAGGACGGCGCCCCCTATCGGGCAAAGCGGGAAAAAATAAAGCCCCTGTCTATTGGCAAGGACGGGCGACTTTTAGAATGGAACGAGGATTTTGAGGAGGCAGAGCCCGGACATCGGCATATTTCCCACCTTTGCGGCTATTTCCCCTGCAACCTCTACGGAGAGGAGAGCCCCTATTTTGCGGCAATGAAGAAATCGCTGGAGGCGCGCTTGGAAAACGGGGGCGGCGGCACGGGCTGGTCAAACGCCTGGATTGCCAACCTTTACGCCCGTATGAAGGAGCCCAAGGAGGTGTATACCTACCTGCGGCGGATGTTTGAAAAATCCATGTACAGCAATATGCTCGACGCCCATCCCCCCTTCCAGATTGATGGCAACTTTGGCGTGATGTGCGCCATCTCCGAGATGCTGGTGCAAAGCCATCGCGGCAAGCTGGAGCTATTGCCTGCCTGCCCGACAGAGCTTTCTACGGGCGAGGTTAAAAACATTCGCGCGCGGGGCGGCTACGGGGTCAGTATGACATTTGAAAAGGGAAGAGTCACAAGCCTTACTATCACCGACAAGGACGGAAGAGATTGCACAGAGGCCCTTATTTCCGCAGGAAAGGTTATTTTTCCTACGGAAAAGTAAAGAACTATTTACAAAACTGCAAAGAAGGATATTGGCAAGCGCTATGATGGATATGATGGATAAAAACGGCATTTGCTATATCGTGGGGGCGGCGCCCTTTGACGAGCCCCTGCCTCCCTTGGGAGCGGAGGATTTTCTCATTGCTGCCGACGGGGGACGGAAAACGCTCCTTGCCCGTGGGCTGACGCCCCATCTGACGGTTGGGGATTTTGATTCGGGCGAGGCGCCCACAGAGGGAGAGGAGCCCTATATCCGCTTCCCCGTGGAAAAGGACGATACCGACACCGCCTTGGCGGTGAAGGAGGGAATGCGTCGGGGCTACCGCTACTTTATGCTCTACGGGGGCGTGGGGGATATCGACCACACCCTTGCCAACGTACAGACCCTGCACCGTATGGCGAAGGAGGGATTGCACGGGTATCTGGTGGGCGGCGGCTACGTTTGCACGGTGCTGATGGAGGGAAGCATGCGCTTTTGCCCTAAGGGCAGGGTGTCCGTGTTCTCTTTGACGGACGAGTCTGTTGGGGTGTTCGAGCGCGGTCTTGCCTATGCCTTGGAGGACGCCCGACTGACAAACGATACCCCTCTTGGGGTTTCCAATCACGGCAAGGGGGAGCCTGCCGAGATAGGTCTTTCCTGCGGCGCCTTGCTGATAGCCTGGCAGGCAGAATGAAAAGAAAGGTTTACAAATCGGCGTAATTTGCTTGCTTTTGGTGGCTTTTTGTGTGAAGATGCTGTGAAAAAAGTTGCGGATTTCTCTTGCAATTTACAAAGCGGTGTGCTATACTGAATATAGCGCACCGCTTCTTTTTTATTCGTTTTTATTCGTTTTATCCTGTTAAGAGGGTAAGGTCGCCTAAATAGTCGATGCCGAAGGCGAGAAAGAGGAAGTTCCGCAAAAGGAAGAAGCCGATGAAAACGCCGCCGAGGACGAATAGGGGCCAAAGGCGCGCACGGCGAAGATGTCCCGTTCCCTTCCCGAAAAGATGGGCAAGGGCAAAGACCTCGTAGTAGAGCAGCACCGCTAAAAGCACGGGAACGGTGGGGTTGGCAAGAAGGGCGCGAAGGAAATTTCCCTCTAAGAGCGCCAGAGCCGCCCGTGTGCCGCCGCAGCCGGGGCAGTACAGATGCAAAAGATGCAAAAAGGGGCAGAAGCTACGGGGAATGGCGCCAAGGGCAAATGCCAGAAGGTAGCCGCCCAGTGCTAAAAGCGCCGCTACGCGCGTAAAAATGTAAAGCAAAAGATATTTTTTTCCCGTCACGGCGGCACCTCCTTTTTGTGGGTATAGCTTTATTATAGTGCCAAGGAGCCAAAAAGTCAACCGCGCGGTGAAAAAGCGCGAGGATATACGAAAGGAAAACGGACAATGGACGAAAACGGAAAGAAAAACGGCTACGTCCCCAAGGACAGCTACGCCGAGAAAAAGGAAGATGCCAGACGCACGGACGCCGGGGAGGCGGCAGACGCCGCCGCGCGGGAGAAGCGGGCGGACGGCTTTTGCGACAATCCCTACGGGGACCCTGCCGCCGAGGCGCCCAAGCCCCGACCCCAGCTGAATATATACGGTCAGCCCATACAAACGCCCTTGTCGGACGGGGCGGACGGAGGCGCGATGCCACCCGTAACGGAGGCGCCCGAGGCGCCCCGTGGCAACGGAATGGCGATTACCTCGATGGTGCTGGGGATTATATCCCTGCTTTTCACCTGCTGCTGTGGCATAGGCGTGCTGCCTGCCTTTGTGGGCATTGTGCTGGCGGTGGTGGATATTTCCAAGCGCGGCAAGGCAAACGGCTACGCCGTTGCGGGCTTGATTCTGGGTATTTTAGGGGTTGTGCTTTCCCTGGCAATGCTCATCGGCAGCGCCATTCTGTTCTCTGACCCTGCCTTTACAGAGAGCCTTCATACGGAGATATAAGCTCTTACGTCATTTTCGGTTATTATTTTTTTACATAAAGGAGAAAACTTATGAATTACGCATCTAACAGCGAGCTGCGCGCCAGAGCCAGAGAGCAGCTGGGCGGCAACATTTTCGGCAAGACCTGGCTGATGGCGCTTTTGGTTTTGCTCATTGGTTCGGCTATCGTCGGCCTTGGCTCCACCTTCGTTGTCGTGGGCTTTTTGCTTCACGGTCTTATAATGGTGGGCGTGGCAGGTATTTTCCTGTCGCTGAAGCGCCGCGGCAGCGAGATTGAGCTGGGCGATATGTTCAACGGCACCAAGCAGCTGACCGACAACCTGCTTTTGGGCTTGATGTACAACCTGTTTATTATGCTCTGGACCATGCTTTTCGTGATTCCCGGTATCATCAAGAGCTATGCCTACCGTATGGCGTACTACATCAAGAACGATCATCCCGAGTACAACTGGCAGCAGTGTATTGACGAGAGCCGCAAGATGATGAACGGGCACAAGTGGCGTCTGTTCACCTTGGATTTTTCCTTCATCGGCTGGATGCTTTTGGGCTCCCTCTGCTTTGGCGTCGGTACCCTTTGGGTCAATGCCTATATGAAGGCGGCAGAGGCGAACTTCTATATGGATATGGTGGAAAAGACGGTTATCAAAGAATAAGCCGTATTCCTTTTTCGGGGCGCTTCCTTGAGCGCCCCTTTTTCTTTTGGCAAAGCAAAAAAATGCCGAAAAACTCTTGCTTTTTGCCCTGCTTTTGCTATAATAAAAGCAGAATGCACCCGAAAGGAGCCCGTTATGCCCTATCAAGTACCCGATTACCATAAAAGCTTAGAGGTATCCCATCTTGGCTGTGAGAAGCCCCGCGCCTATTTTATTCCCTACGAGTCGGACGGCGCCGCCTGCCGCGACCTACGGGACAAGAGCGCCTTTTTCAAGAGCCTGTGCGGCACCTGGGATTTTTATTACTATTCCTCGGTGGCAAACGCCCATTCCCTGGAGAACGCCGCCGCCGAGGCGGACAGTCGGGCGCGTCTTGCCGTGCCTATGAGCTGGCAGATGGCGCTGGAGAACGGCTATGACGTGCCCCAATATACCAACATCAACTACCCCTTTCCCGTAGACCCGCCCTTCGTTCCCGAGGAGAACCCCGCGGGGTTATACGTGCGCGATTTCTTCTACGAGGAGAAGGAGGGCAAGGAAACCTATATGGTTTTCGAGGGGGTAGACAGCTGCTTCTATCTCTATATCAACGGCGCCTTTGTGGCGTATAGCCAGGTCAGCCATTCCACCTCGGAGATTCCGGTTTCTCCTTATCTGAAAAGAGGGAAGAACACCGTGAAGGTTCTGGTGGTGAAGTGGTGTGACGGCTCGTATTTAGAGGACCAGGATATGTGGCGCGCCTCGGGTATTTTCCGCGAGGTATACCTGTTAGCAAGAGATAAGGCACATATCGTGGACGTCTTTTTACATCCCACCCTGTCGGCGGATATGAGAGAGGGGACGCTTTCGGTGGATATTACCGCCTGTGCCCCCCTTTCGGTGGGCTACCGTCTGCTTTCTCCCGAGGGAGAGAGCCTTGCCGAGGGGGCGCTTGCCCTTGAAGGCGAGGGTTGCCTGACCCTTCCCACCCTTGCGGACCCCGCGCTTTGGAGCGACGAGGCACCCAACCTTTACACCCTTTTGCTTTGGGCAGGGGAGGAGCATATTGCCCTTCCCGTGGGCTTCCGCCGCCTGGAGGTAAAGGACAAGCGGTTTCTGCTCAACGGCAAGCCCATCAAAATCAAGGGTGTCAACCGCCACGACAGCCATATGTATTTGGGCCACGCGGTGCCCCTGTTCCATATGGAAAACGATTTGCTTCTGATGAAGAAGAACAACATCAATGCGGTGCGAACCAGCCATTATCCCAATGACCCCCGTTTCGCAACGCTTTGCGACCGCCTGGGCATTCTCCTTTGCGACGAGGCGGACCTGGAGTGCCACGGCATTGACCCCTCCTGGCGCTACAAGCAGGACGGGAGCTTTCCCTTTTTGCCCTTGACGGATGACCCTGCCTGGCGCGCCGCCTACCTTGACCGCGCCGCTTTGCTGCTGGAGCGGGACAAGAACCATCCCTCGGTTATCTTCTGGTCGGTGGGCAACGAAAGCGGCTCGGGCAGCAACCATCACGCCATGGCGGAATATTTCAAGCGCCGCGACCCTGCCCGCTTGGTGCATGCCGAGGACGAGAGCCGCTATGCCTATTATTTCCGTACGGGGGACAAGGCGCACGGGGAAGAGAGGGCAGAGGCGCTTTTGCCCTACTACGATATTGAGAGCCGTATGTACCCCAAGGCGGAGGAATTGGAGAGCTATTACGTCCGTGACCCCTGGGTCACCAAGCCCCTTTTTCTTTGCGAATACTGTCACGCGATGGGCAACGGCCCCGGGGATTTGAAGACATACTGGGATATTATTTATAAGCACGACTGTCTGATGGGCGGCTGTGTCTGGGAATGGTGCGACCACTCGGTTGCCCTGCTTGACGGCCCCGAGGCGGCGCCCCGCTTTACCTACGGCGGCGACTTCGGCGACACCCCCAACGACGGAAACTTCTGCGTGGACGGCTTGGTGTATCCCGACAGGCGCCCCCATTCGGGGCTTCTGGAGCTGAAGGAAATTCTCTCTCCCGTTGCGGTGGAGGGACTTTCGGGGAACCGTCTGACCCTTCTTTCCCGTCGGTATTTTACCCCTCTTTCGGATATTTCCTTGGTGTATACCGTAGAGAAAAACGGCGCCGCTATGCATAGCGGACGGGTGGTGGGCTTAGACCTTGCCCCCGGTGAGAGAAAGGATTTTGTGCTGTCGCTTCCCACCTTGGCGGAGGACGCCTACTACACCTTAAACCTTTCCTTCCGCCAAGCCAAGGCGACCCCTTGGGCAGAGGTGGGACACGAGATTTCCTTCACCCAGCTTGTGCTGCGTAAGCCCGCCGAGGCGCTTGACGCCTCCCCTCTTGGCAGGCTTTCTCTTGCCGAGGACGAGGGGGCGTACACCGTCACCGACGGGGAGAACGAATATCGCGTATCCAAGCAAACGGGAATGCTGTGCGCCATCGTATCCGAGGGGACGCCCTTGCTTGCTTCCCCGCTTGCGCTTGAGGTCTGGCGCGCCCCCACCGACAACGATAAGTACGTTGCCGGCTCGGTATGGCGTCCCTTGGGCTACGATAGAGTGAGGACTGTTTGCCGCAGCCTGACGCTTGCGGAAAACGGGACGGAGGAGATTGAGCTTGTGTCCCGGCTTTCTCTGGGGGCTGACGCCAAGCGTCCCTTCCTTGCCGTTTCGGTGCATATGCGCTTCGTGGCGGGCAGAGGTGTGTTTTTGCGGCTGGACGCCCGTTACGATAAAACCGACTTCAAGGCGGTCTGGGGCTATGAGGAGCCTGCCCTGCCGCGCTTTGGCTTGCGGCTGACTATGCCCAAGGGCAACGAGAGAATGACCTATTTCGGTCTTGGCCCCTGCGATAATTACAGCGACAAGCGACTGGCCGCCCGTCTTGGGCTTTTCAGCACCACCCCCAAGGACAACTTTGAGCATTACGTCCGACCCCAGGAGAACGGCGCCCACGGGGACTGCCGCTTCGCCGCCGTTACGGGCGAGGGGGGACAGGGGCTTTGCTTCTTCGGAGAGGGCTTCTCCTTTAACGCCTCTCATTACACCCCTGAGCAGCTGACCGTGGCGCGCCACGATTACGAGCTGGTTCCCGACGAGGAAACCACCGTGCATATCGACTATGCCCAGGCAGGCATCGGCTCCAATTCCTGCGGCCCTGTGCTGGATAAGTCCCTGCGGCTGGATAAGGACGCCTTCTCCTTCTCTCTGCGGATATTGCCTGCCTTTTTGCAGGGAATTGACCCCTTTGAGGAGGAAAGAAGAGGGCTGTAAGCTCTTCGCGAAATACACAAAAAATCCCATAAAAGTCCGACGAAAGCGCGCAAAAAAGAGAAAAGCGCGTCTTTCGTCGGATTTCTTGAAAAAACGGGAAAAAACGGGGGCAAAGCCCTTGACAAAAAAGAGAGAAAATGCTATAATAAATCCGTTGATAACAGTCTTTTGTGACCGACGGATAAGGTGGAGCACCACCGGGGAGCAAGAGAATGACTGCCGTCCGTCTGGGCACGCTTATCGTAGAAGATAAGTGCGCCCTTTTTTAATTCCAATTTATATTACGCGAAAAGAGGTTATAACGATGAAAAAAATTGCTATTATTATGGGAAGCGACAGTGATTTGCCCGTTGTACAAAAGGCGGTAGACACGTTGGCTTCCTTTTCTGTTCCCTACGAGGTGCACGTTTTCTCGGCGCACAGAACCCCTGCGGAGGCAGCCGCCTTCACCAAGAGCGCAAGAGAGCGTGGCTTTGGCGCCATTATTGCCGCGGCAGGTATGGCTGCCCATCTGGCGGGCGCCGTTGCCGCCAATACCACTTTGCCCGTGGTGGGCATTCCCGTTGCCTCGGGTGGGCTGGGGGGCATGGACGCCCTGCTTGCCACCGTGCAGATGCCTACGGGCATTCCCGTTGCCACGGTAGCCGTCAACGGAGCCGCCAATGCCGCGCTTCTGTGTATTCAGATGCTGGCGATTGAGGACGCCACCCTTGCTAAGGCGCTGGACGATAAGCGCAAGGCAGACGCCGAGAAGGTGCTTGCCAAGAACGCCGCCATCGAGCAAGAGTTCAACTGATTAAAATTTTTTATCACATAAAGGAGAACAAAACAATGGAAAAGGTTTACACCGGAAAAACGAAGGACGTTTACGCGCTTGACAACGGACACTATCTTTTGAAGTTCAAGGACGACTGCACGGGCAAGGACGGCGTGTTTGACCCCGGCGAGAATGCCGTCGGTCTTACTATTGACGGCATTGGTGACGTCAATCTGCGTATGTCCGTTTATTTCTTTGAGAAGGTGAATGCCGCGGGCATTCTGACCCATTTCGTTTCCGCTGACCTGAAGGAAACCACCATGGAGGTGCTTCCCGCAAAGGTATTCGGCAAGGGTCTTGAGGTTATCTGCCGCTATAAGGCGGTTGGGTCCTTCTTCCGCCGCTACGGCGATTATATCGAGGAGGGTGCTGACCTTCCCGCATACGTGGAAATGACCTTCAAGAATGACGCGAAGGGCGACCCCCTGGTTACCGAGGACGGTCTTGTGGACCTTGGCGTGATGAGCCACGAGCAGTATGCTGACACCAAGGCTATGACCCAGAAGATTACCGCCATCGTTGCCGAGGAGCTGGCAAAGAAGGGCTTGGTGCTGTACGACATCAAGTTCGAGTTCGGCTACGATAAGGACGGTAGGGTTATGCTGATTGACGAGATTTCCTCGGGCAATATGCGCGTATACAAGGACGGCGAGTACGTTGACCCCGTCACCCTTTCCAAGCTTTTCTTTGCGTAAGCGTCCCTTCGCACGGATACGACCAAGAAAGGATTAGAAAAACTGTATGGGTGGCTTTTTCGGGATTACGGCAAAAAGGGATTGCGTGCAGGACGTGTTCTTTGGCACGGACTATCACACGCATTTGGGCAAGGCGAGAGCCGGTATGGCTGCCCTGATGCCGGACGGCTATTTTGAAAGAGAAATTCACAACATTGAAAACTCCCCCTTTCGCACCAAATTTGACAACATCGCCCAGCGCTTGCAGGGAAACGCCTGCATCGGCTGCATCAGCGATGAGTATCCCCAACCCATTTTGATTCATTCCAAGTTCGGACATTACGCCATCGCGCTTGTGGGGGCAGTAACCAACTGCGCGGCGTTGGCAACGCGGGAGCTGCGGGAGGGCACCGGCATTTTCCAGTGTATGAGCGGCAACCGCGTCAATGCCTTGGATGTGATAGCGGCGCTGATTGAGCGAAAGGATACGCTGGTGGAGGGCATCCGCTATGCCCAGGAGCAGGTGGAGGGCTCCGCAAACCTCTTGCTGTTGACCGAGGAGGGCGCGCTTATCGTGGCAAGGGACAAGGACGGGCGCCTGCCCATTTCCGTTGGCAAGAGCCGCGAGGGACACGCGGTGTCCTTTGAGTCCTTTGCCTACGAGAAGCTGGGGTATGAAACGGTCAAGGAGCTGCGCTCGGGAGAGATTCTGCGCCTTTCCCCTACGAATATGGAGGTGCTGTTTGAGGGCTATGAGGAGGAAAGAATTTGCGCCTTCCTCTGGACCTATTACGGCTTCCCCACCGCCGTTTACGATGACGTAAACGTAGAGGTGATGCGTGTTCGCAACGGCGCCATTATGGCACAAAACGAGAAGGAGAACGGCACCCTTCCCGACGTTGACTACGTTTGCGGCGTGCCCGATTCGGGAACGCCCCACGCCATTGGCTACGCCACGGAAAGTGGCAAGCCCTTTGCCCGTCCCTTTATCAAATACACCCCTGCCTGGGCAAGAAGCTTTATTCCCACCAACAAGAAGGAGCGGGAAAAGATTGCCAAGATGAAGCAGATTCCCGTCAAGGAGCTGATTGAGGGCAAGGATTTGCTTTTTGTGGATGACAGCATCGTGCGCGGCACCCAGTTAGGCGAAACGGTAGACTTTCTCTATCAGAACGGTGCCAAGTCCGTGCATATCCGTTCTGCCTGTCCCCCTATTATGTACGGCTGTAAGTATCTGAACTTCTCCCGTAACACCAGCGATATGGATTTGCTTGCCCGTAAGGTGATTATGGAGCTTGAGGGGGAGGAGGGCTTCTCCCACATTGAGGAATACAGCGACGGCACCACCGAGCGGGGCAAGCGCTTCCGCGCGGCGATTTGCGAAAGACTGCATTTTGACTCCCTGGAATTCCAGACCCTGGACGGCATCGTCAAGGCTATCGGGCGCCCTGCCTGTCGCCTTTGCACCTATTGCTGGAACGGCAAGGACTGATACGCTACCACAAACAAGACGATAAGACGAAAGGAACATAGACATGAAGGATTCTAAATCGGAAAGCTACGCCGCAGCGGGCGTGGATATTACCGCGGGCTACCGTGCGGTAGAGCTTATGAAGGCGCATATCGGCAGAACCGTCACGGAGGGCGTTTGCTCGGACGTGGGCGGCTTCGGCGGACTGTTTGAGCCCAATATCGGCGGTATGGAAAAGCCTGTTCTCGTCAGCGGAACGGACGGCGTCGGCACCAAGCTGAAGCTGGCGTTTTGCCTGGACAAGCACGATACGGTGGGTATTGACTGCGTGGCAATGTGCGTCAACGACGTTATTTGCTGTGGCGCCAAGCCCCTGTTCTTCTTGGATTACATCGCCTGCGGTAAGAACGTTCCCGAAAGAATTGCCGCTATCGTGTCGGGCGTTGCGGAGGGCTGCGTGCAGTCGGGCGCCGCGCTGATTGGCGGCGAAACGGCAGAGATGCCCGGCTTTTACCCCGAAAACGAATACGATTTGGCAGGCTTTGCCGTGGGTATCGTGGACAAAAACAAGATTTTGCGCCCCGAAACCATGGAGGCGGGGGACGTTATCATCGCCCTGCGCTCCAGCGGCGTGCATTCCAACGGCTTCTCCCTGGTACGCAAGGTATTTGGCGTGGGTGAGAAGGATATTACCTCTCCCGTTGCGGAGCTGGGCGGAAAATCCGTGGGCGAAACGCTGTTGACCCCCACCAAGATTTACGTCAAGCCCATTACCGCTTTGGTTGACGGGGTGACGGTGCGCGCCATTTCTCATATCACGGGCGGCGGCTTCTACGAGAATATTCCCCGTAGCCTGCCCGCAGGCTACGGCGCCAAGATTGAAAAATCTGCCTTGCAGATTCTCCCCATCTTTGATTTGCTTGCCAAGACGGGCAACATCCCCGAGCGCGATATGTTCAACACCTTCAATATGGGCGTTGGTATGAGCGTTGTGGTGAAGAAGGACGAGGCAGACAAGGCGCTTGCCATTCTCCGCGCCCACGGCGAGGACGCCTACATTATGGGCGAAATCGTCAAGGGACAGGAGGGCGTTATCCTATGCTGATACGGGACGGGCTTCGCGGCGTTCTGGCAGGGCTTTGCATCGCCTTGGGCGGCAGCGTTTTTCTTGCCTCGGAAAACAAGGTTGTAGGCGCCTTCTTCTTCTCGGTGGCGCTGTTGACCATCTGCTATTTTGGCTTTTCCCTCTATACGGGGAAGGTAGGCGACCTGGTGCTGCAGCATACGGGCAAGGATATCGGCGCTCTCTTTACGGGGCTGCTTGGCAACGCCGTTGGCTGTGTTGTCTTCGGAACGCTGGTGCGCTTCGGGCTTCCCGCTCTTGCCGCTAAGGCAGAGCTGCTTTCTGCCGCCAAGCTTGGCGAAACGGCGCCCGAGGCGTTGATTCGCTCCTTTTTCTGCGGCGTGCTGATGTACGTTGCCGTTTGGATTTTCCGTAACAAGAAAACGGTGCTTGGCATTTTCATCTGCATTCCCGTGTTTATTCTCAGCGGCTTTGAGCACTCGGTTGCCAATATGTTCTATTTCGCGACGGGTGCCGCGTATTCCTTGGAGGCACTGCTTTACACCTTGATTTTCATTCTCGGAAACAGCCTGGGCGCCTGGGTGATTCCTGCCTTGATGCTGGCGGTGGAGAAGAGTGAAGAGGTAAAAGTGAAGAAAAGTAAAATTGCAGAGCAATTTAACTTTCGTGAAGAGGGAAAAGAAGAGTGAAGAGGTAAAAGTGAAGAGTGAAGAGGTCGAGATGAAGGATAAGACGAAAATTGCCGTTTTGGTATCGGGAGGCGGCACGAATTTACAGGCCCTGATTGACGCCGAGAAGAGCGGCATTCTGCAAAACGGAACGATTGCTTTGGTGGTTGCCGACAAGGAAGAGGCGTATGCCTTGACCCGTGCCGAAAGGGCGGGCATTCCCACCAAGGTTCTGGTAAAAAAGAGCTTTGAGAGCAGAGCCGCCTTTGAGGCGGCGCTTGTTGCCGCGCTTGACGAGGCGGGCATTGAGCTTATCGTGCTTGCGGGCTTTATGTGCATTTTAAGCGAGAGCTTCACCTCTCGCTATCCCAAGCGCATTCTGAACGTGCATCCCTCCCTGATTCCCTCCTTTTGCGGCGAGGGCTTCTTCGGGCTTCGGGTACACGAGGCGGCGCTTGCCTACGGCGTAAAGGTGACGGGGGCTACCGTTCATTACGTCAACGAGGTTGCCGACGGCGGCGAGATTATTCTCCAGAAGGCGGTTGCCATTGAGGAGGGGGACACCCCCGAAATTCTCCAGAAGCGCGTGATGGAGGAGGCAGAATGGATTTTGCTTCCCCGTGCGGCAGAGCTGGTTTCCCGTAGACTGCGGGAGGAAAACTGAAAATTGCGGTAAACGCACCGCATAAACCAAAGGAAAGGATACAAGTATGAACGTATACGAAACCAAAACCATGGGCGAGCGCCTCGTTGGCAACGCCTACGCAGGACGGGGCATCGTCCTTGGCAAGACGGAGGACGGCAAGCACGCCGCCGTTGCCTATTTCATTATGGGCAGAAGCGAGAACAGCCGCAACCGTGTATTCACCCTGAAGGAGGGCGCTCTCTTTACCGAGCCCTTCGACGTATCCAAGGTGAAGGACCCCTCGTTGATTATCTACGCCGCTTTGCGTGTGTTTGAGAACAAGCTCATCGTCACCAACGGCGACCAGACCGACACGGTTTACGATTTCGTCAAGGAGGGCAAGGGCTTCTCCGAGGCGCTGGCTACCCGTGAATTTGAGCCCGACGCACCCAACTTTACCCCCCGTATCAGCGGTATGATTACCTTTGGCGAGGGCGACTTTACCTATGAAATGAGCATTTTGAAGAGCGTGGACGCCATTGGCTCCGACTGCGCGCGCTATACCTATTCCTATCCTGCCAGAGCAGGGCTGGGGCATTTTATTCACACCTACGTGAAGGACGGCAACCCCCTGCCCACCTTCCAGGGCGAGCCTGAGAGAGTATCTATCCCCAACGATATGGAGGCGTTTGCCAAGGATATCTGGGAAAGCCTTGACGAGGAAAACAAGATTTCTCTCTACGTGCGCTACGTTTCCTTGGAGGACGGAAGCTGCAAGGATATTTGCTACAACAAAAACAAGGCGTAAGCCCAAGAAATAAAACGGACGAAAGACGAAAGGAATAAAACCATGAAGGAATTTGCGTTAAAATACGGATGTAACCCCAATCAGACCCCCGCCCGCATTTTTATGGAGGGCGGCGAGGAGCTTCCCGTTGAAATTTTGTCGGGGCGCCCCGGCTTTATCAACTTTCTCGATGCCTTTAACGCCTGGCAGCTGGTAAAGGAGCTGAAGGAGGCGCTGGGTCTTCCTGCCGCTACCTCCTTTAAGCACGTCAGCCCCACCTCCGCCGCCGTTGGCATTCCCCTGTCCGACACCCTGAAGAAGGCCTGCTTCGTGGACGACGTGGCAGGACTTGACGAGTCCCCCCTGGCTTGCGCCTATGCCCGTGCCAGAGGAACGGACCGTATGTGCTCCTTCGGCGACTTTATTGCCCTGTCGGACGTGTGCGACGTTGTCACTGCCCGTTTGATTGAGCGCGAGGTTTCCGATGGTGTTATCGCTCCCGGCTACGAGCCCGAGGCGCTTGCCATTCTCAAGACCAAGCGCAAGGGCAACTACAACATTATTCAGATTGACCCCGACTACGTGCCTGCCGAGATTGAGCGCAAGCAGGTATTCGGCGTGACCTTTGAGCAGGGAAGAAACAACGTAAAGATTGACCCCTCCTGCCTGACCAATATGGCGACCGCCAACAAGGAGCTGCCCGAGTCCGCTAAGCGGGATTTGGTGGTGGCGCTTATCACCCTGAAATACACCCAATCCAACTCTGTTTGCTACGCCGTAGACGGACAGGCAATCGGCGTTGGCGCGGGACAGCAATCGAGAATTCACTGCACGCGCCTGGCAGGCGGCAAGGCAGACACCTGGTTCCTCCGTCAGCACGAGAAGGTATTGAACCTGCCCTTCCTGCCCTCCCTTGGCAGACCCGACAGAGATAACGTGATTGACGGCTACATCAACAAGAACGAGGAGGACGTTTGCGCCGAGGGCGTATGGCAGAGATACTTCACCCGGCGTCCCGAGCCCTTGACCGATGCCGAGGCAAGAGCCTACCTTGACTCCATTACGGGGGTTGCTCTGGCGTCCGACGCCTTCTTCCCCTTCGGCGACAACATCGAGCGCGCCAAGAGAAGCGGCGTTTCCTACATTGCCGAGCCCGGCGGCTCCATTCGTGACTCTCAGGTTATCGAGGTTTGCGACAAGTACGGCATTGCTATGGCAATGACGGGTGTGCGTCTGTTCCATCATTAATCCAAGAAAGGAAGCCCTATGAAGCTTTTGGTCGTGGGTGGTGGCGGCAGAGAGCACGCCATCATCAAGAAATTAAAGGAAAACAAAGAGGTAGAGGTGATTTACGCCGCTCCCGGTAACGGCGGTATGGGAAAGGACGCGGTTTGCGTTCCCATCGGCGCCAAGGATATTGAGGGGCTGGTTGCCTTTGCCGTAGAAAAGAAAATCGATTACGCCGTGGTCGCCCCCGATGACCCGTTGGTGTTGGGCGCGGTTGATGCCCTGGAGGCGGTGGGTGTTTCCTGCTTCGGTCCTCGCAAGGACGCCGCCATTATCGAGGGCAGCAAAATCTTCTCCAAGAATCTGATGAAGAAATACGGCATTCCCACCGCCGCCTACGAGGTATTCGAGGATGCGGACGAGGCGCTGGCGTACTTGGAGAACGCCGCCATTCCCACCGTTATCAAGGCGGACGGGTTGGCGCTTGGCAAGGGCGTGATTATCGCCGAAAGCCGTGAGGACGCCAAGGCCGCCGTTATCTCTATGATGAAGGAGGGCGCCTTCGGACAAAGCGGCAGCCGTGTGGTTATCGAGGAATTTCTCACGGGCCCCGAGGTATCCGTGCTTTCCTTTACCGACGGCAAAACGGTGGTGCCGATGGTATCCTCTATGGACCATAAGCGCGCCAAGGACAACGATGAGGGCTTGAATACGGGAGGAATGGGCACCATTGCCCCCAATCCCTACTACACCGAGGAGATAGCCAAGGAATGTATGGAAACCATCTTCCTTCCCACCATCCGCGCTATGAAGGCGGAGGGCAGGGAATTCCGCGGATGTCTGTATTTCGGTCTGATGATTACCCCCGATGGCCCCAAGGTCATTGAATACAACTGCCGCTTCGGCGACCCCGAAACCCAGGTGGTGCTTCCCCTGTTGGAAAGCGACCTTCTGACGGTGATGCAGGCAACCACAAGCGGCACCCTGTCGGCTGATATGGTGCGCTTTTCCGACAAGTCTGCCTGCTGTGTGGTGATGGCGTCGCGTGGCTATCCCGAAAAATACGAAACGGGCTTTCCTATCACGCTGCCTGAGGACTTGGAGGACTCTGTATACGTTGCGGGTGCCAAGGCGGCAGAGGGCAAGGTATTGACCGCAGGCGGACGGGTGCTGGGCGTTGTTGCCGTGGCAGAGGACCCCAAGGCGGCAATCGACGCCGCGTACGGAAAGGTCAAGCGGGTGCATTTTGAGAACGCCTACTACCGCAGCGATATTGGCGCCCGTGCCCTGGCGGCGTGGGAAAAGACCCGCAAAGAATAAGAAAAGAGGACGGCTATAATGGTATACCGTATATTTGTAGAAAAGAAAAAGGAAATGGCAAACGAGGCCAAGAGCCTGCTTGGCGATTTGCGTGGGCTTTTGGGCATTTCTGCTCTGACGGACGTGCGCGTGCTTAACCGCTATGACGTGGAAAACGTGGACAAGGCGCTGTTTGATTACGCCCGCTTCACCGTGTTTGCCGAGCCCCAGTCGGATATTGTTACCGAGGCGCTTGATGCCGAGGGCGGCGCTGTGTTTGCCGTGGAATATCTGCCCGGTCAGTTTGACCAGAGAGCCGACTCTGCCGCCCAGTGCTTGCAGATTATTGCCCAGTGCGAGCGCCCCACGGTGCGTACCGCCAAGGTATACGTGCTGTACGGCGACCTTTCCGAGAAGGAGCTTGCCGAGGCAAAGAAATACGTTATCAACCCCGTGGAGGCAAGAGAGGCCTCCTTAGAGGCAGTCGACACCCTGCAGGTGCAGTACGATTTGCCCACCGAGGTGGCGATCTTAGAGGGCTTTTTGGCGCTCTCCCGTGAGGGACTTGCCGACTTCGTCAAGAGCTACGGGCTGGCAATGGATATTGACGACATCGCCTTCTGCCAGGCGTACTTCCAAAAGGAGGGACGCAACCCCACCTTGACGGAAATCCGTATGATTGACACCTATTGGTCCGACCACTGCCGCCATACCACCTTCTTAACCACGGTGGACGAGGCGGTGTTTGAGGACGCCCTCTTGCAGGAGGCGTTTGAGGACTATTTGGAAACCAGACGCGCCCTTGGCAGAACCAAGCCTGTCAATCTGATGGACATTGGCACCCTTGCCGCCAAATATCTGAAAAAAATCGGCAAGCTGGATAAGTTAGACGAATCCGAGGAAATCAACGCCTGCACCGTGAAAATCAAGGTAACGGTAGGGGGCGTGGAGGAGGACTGGCTTCTCCTCTTTAAGAACGAAACCCACAACCATCCCACCGAGATTGAGCCTTTTGGCGGTGCCGCCACCTGTATCGGCGGCGCTATCCGTGACCCCCTGTCGGGTCGCTCCTACGTGTACGGCGCGATGCGTGTCACGGGCGGTGCTGACCCCACGAAGCCCGTTTCCGAAACCATGGCGGGCAAGCTTCCCCAGAGAAAAATCGTATCCACCGCCGCGGCCGGCTACTCCTCCTACGGCAACCAGATTGGTCTTGCCACGGGCATTGTGGACGAGCTGTACCACGATGGCTACGCCGCCCAGAGAATGGAGATTGGCGCCGTTATCGCCGCCGCTCCTGCCAAGAACGTGCGCCGTGAGGTACCCCTGCCCGGGGACGTGATTATTCTGTTAGGCGGCAGAACGGGCCGCGACGGCTGCGGCGGCGCAACGGGCTCCTCCAAGTCCCATACCTTATCCTCTCTGGAAACCTGCGGCGCTGAGGTACAGAAGGGCAACGCCCCCGAGGAAAGAAAGCTTCAGCGTCTGTTCCGTAACCCCGAGGCGTCCTTGATGATTAAGCGCTGCAACGACTTTGGCGCGGGCGGCGTGTCGGTTGCCATCGGCGAGCTTGCCGACGGCTTGGATATTGACCTTGACGCCGTGCCCAAGAAATACGAGGGCTTGGACGGTACCGAGCTTGCTATTTCCGAATCCCAGGAAAGAATGGCGGTTGTGGTTGCGCCCGAGGACGTAGAGGGCTTTATCCGTCTGGCGGACGGCGAGAACCTGGAGGCCACCGTGGTGGCAACCGTCAAGGCCGAACCCCGTCTGACGATGACCTGGCGCGGCAAAACCATCGTTGACATCAGCCGTGAGTTTTTGAACTCCAACGGCGCGGAAAAGCATATCACCGTTCATTGCAAGAAGGGGGAGGATTACGCCAAGGCTATCCCTGCCGACTTCACCGCAGGCTATACCGCCTTGGTGGAGGACCTCAACGTCTGCTCCAAGCAGGGGCTTTCCGAGCGCTTTGACTCCACCGTCGGCGCAGGTACCGTGCTGATGCCCTTCGGCGGCAAGCACCAGAAGACCCCCATTCAGGCAATGGTGCAGAAGATTTCCCAGGAAAAGGGCTTTACCGACGATTGCTCCTTGATGGCTTGGGGCTACAACCCCTTCTTAACCGAGGCGTCCCCCTATCACGGGGCATACCTTGCCGTGGTGGAATCCGCCGCCAAGCTGGTTGCCACGGGCGCTAAGTTTGAGGACGTTTATCTGACCTTCCAGGAATATTTTGCCCGTCCCGGCAAAACCCCCACCCGTTGGGGTCAGCCCTTAGCGGCGCTTCTCGGTGCCTTCCGCGCCCAGAAGGAGCTGGGTATTGCCGCGATTGGCGGTAAGGACTCTATGAGCGGTACCTTCGAGAGCCTTGACGTGCCTCCGACCCTGGTGTCCTTTGCCGTTACCACCGCAAAAACGGACGATATTCTTTCTCCCGAATGCAAGAAGGCAGGACACAAGCTGGTGATGCTGTCCCCTGCCTATAATGAGAACAAGCTCCCCGAAACCGACTCTCTGCTTTCTCTCTTTGAAACGGTCAACCGTCTGATGAGAGAGGGCAAGGTCTACGCCTGCTACACCCCCACCTACGGCGGTGTTGCCGAGGCGGTTTATAAGATGCTCATCGGCAACGGCTTGGGCTTCGTCTTTGATGAGGGCATCACCTTAGAGGAGCTTTTCGGCTATGCCTACGGCAGCTTCATTTTAGAGGTGGACGCCGAAAAGGCCCTTGGCAAGACCCTTGGTGTTATCACCGACAAGGCAAGCCTTATTTACCGCAACGAAAGCCTCTCCCTTTCCTACTTGGAGGGCAGATACGAGGCGAAGCTGGAGGGCGTATACCCCACCCGTGTCAAGGAGGAAAAGGAGGCGCCCCAGCCTATTTCCTATACCGCGCGCACTGCCAAGGCACCTGCTATCGCGGTGAACAAGCCCCGTGTGCTGATTCCCGTGTTCCCCGGCACCAACTGTGAATACGAGTCTGCCAAGGCGGCAGAGAGAGCAGGGGCTGAGGCGGAAATCTTCGTTATCAACAACCTGTCTGCCGACGGCGTTGCCAGAAGCGTTGACGCCTTCGCCAAGCGCCTGTCTGACGCGCAGATAGTCTTTATTCCCGGTGGCTTCTCGGGCGGCGACGAGCCCGACGGCTCGGGCAAGTTTATCACCGCCTTCTTCCGTAACGCCGCCGTAAAGGAGGCAACCGAGGCGCTCCTGCAAAAGCGTGACGGCTTGATGCTGGGCATCTGCAACGGCTTCCAGGCGCTGATTAAGCTGGGCCTTGTGCCCTACGGTAAGATTATGGATACCGACGCCACCTGCCCCACGCTGACCTTCAACACCATCGGGCGCCATCAGTCCAGAATTGTTCGCACCCGTGTTGCCTCCGTTGCCTCTCCCTGGCTTTCGGGCTGTGAGGTGGGCGAGATTTATTCCGTGCCGATTTCTCACGGCGAGGGTCGCTTTATCGCCGAGGACGGGGTTTTGCGTCAGCTGATTGCAAACGGTCAGGTAGCCACCCAGTACGTGGATTTGGAGGGCAATCCCACCTACGATATTCACTACAATCCCAACGGCTCCTTTGAGGCTATCGAGGGTATTCTTTCTCCCGATGGCAGAGTGCTGGGCAAGATGGGTCACAGCGAGAGATACGAAACGGGTCTTTATCGGAACGTGGAAGGCGAGTACGATATGAAGCTCTTTGCCTCCGCGGTGAAATACTACCATATCTAAAATAAAAGAGGGAAGCGGCAGAGCCCTGCCGCTTCCAAAAAACAGAGCCGCCGTATGCGGCAGAAGGAGTTATTATGGCATATCTTTCCGACATTGAAATTGCGCAGGCTTGCGAAATGAAGCCTATCACCGAAA
>JAFTSW010000068.1 GCA_017467085.1 Clostridia bacterium
ATCGTCATTTGACATATTGTTCAAGGCGCGCGCGCAAGCGCTTGCTGTCAAATATTGGGGGCGTAAGCTCCGAAAATACGAAAAAGCCGAGATTTTCGAAACCTCGGTGGACTTCGTGCACCTAAAAGGCAGAGAAGTCCAGCTAAGCCTATCGGACGTTGAGCTTTTAGAAATTGCCTTTAAGGCATCTGCGGACGCAGGAGCGCCGAATGTTTCCTACATACGCGGCGTTTATAGTAACTGGCGCCAGAAACGTATTTTCACTCCCGACGACTATTGGGAGAACGAGGTTAAAAGAGACCATGTTGTTATTTGATTTTCACGCAAAGGAGAAAGAAAAATGACAAGCATCGACAAAAAAGAAATCCTATTTCGAGCGAGGGACGTTCTTTTTGAGATTGACAGCTATGCGGAGCTGGCGCAAGTGCTGGAGGCTAAGCTTTATTCGGGACCTTCTCCTTCTCCCATTCGCCTTCGTGAGGGAGGCTACGTTCCCGGGCGTGAGGAGGAGCTTATTGAGAAGATAAATGCTTGCATTGCCAGGTTGCGCTCCGAGAGGAACGCCGCCAGCGACCTGGTGCAGAAGGCGGTGGATATCATCAATGCTGTGAAGGGAGGAAAAAAGCGCGCCGCCCTGCGATACTATTTCCTCTGCGGCAGAAGCGCCGCCAAGATAGCCGTGCTTCTCGATTGCGATGAGAAAACCGTCCGCCGATGGGTGGAAAATCCGCTTTTCTAAAAATTTTTTCGGAAAATGTCCGCAAATGTCCTTGAATGTCCGGATGGAAGTGTGCTATGATTACAATAGCAAAAAGCGCAGACAGGGAGAGGCGGACACCGCCCCTCCTTTTGTTTTGCCCGAAAGGAGAGAACGTGAGCTTCAAGGAAAGCGAGCATCCCAGGGATGCGGACGGGAAATTTACGGACGGGAAGTCCAAAGGCAAAGAGAAAAGCCTGGAGGAAATCGCAAAAGAGATTTTTCCGCACTTGAGACGCAAAGAAAAGCAAGAAGCGGTAAGCGCGGGGTTGACAAAAGAGAAAAACGATGCTATAACATATGGTGACCCAATTGTCAGAGGTGTTGGCGCCCGTTCTCCAAGTTATCCCATAGTGTATTATCCCGGAACAAACATACAAGTAGAGTTCGTCCCTGGCACAAGGCCGGTATATCCTCCAGACCATATTATAGCTGGAAAAGGATGTAAAACAAAGAACCCGATAGACGATATAGACAGGCTTGTCGAAGAGTATCATTGCGATGCAGCTGGATGGAAAAAGGACAAAGCGATATACGAAGTGTACGATGAATACGGCGTAATCCGGAAGGTTGAATTGCATTGGTATCACCACGATGATGTGGGAAAAGTAGAATACAAAATAAAAACGCGAGGAGGATTTGTGTATCTTGATGAGCAAGGCGATTAAAGTAAAATTTATTGCAGAAGAAAAATATGGTTTTAAGACAGGGAAAATTTACAAAGCTTACGAGATTCAAAGCAATTTCCCTGACAAAGACAAAATGATTGCAGTTGTTGATGATTCGGGGGATGAATACGCCTATCCGAAAGAATGGTTCGAGATTATTAAATAACGAAAACCACCCACCCGGGTGGTTTTCTTATACCAAAAACCAAATAGACAAAGCCACAGGCCGAAAGACCTGCGGCTTTTTTGTTGCCTAAAAATGACCGAAGGAAGGAGGGAGAGCGCATGGCGGCAAAGGATAATTTAATTCCTGTTCGAAGCAAGGAGGAAGCGAGTGAGCGCGGAAGGAACGGCGGAATCGCCTCCGGGAAGGCACGAAGGGCAAAAAAAATTGCGGCGAAAACCTATAACGATGCGATGAAAAAGCTGCTTGGGCAGCCGTATAAAACGGAGCTGTCTACCAACGAGGTTAAGGCCACGTGTCAAGCGTTTGGTCTGGACTCCACCCAGTCTGGCGCCATCGCTCTTGCCTTTTCTGACTTTTTCCGTGCCCTCCAAGGAGACGAGGAAAGTATGCAGCGGATATTAAAGGCTACAAGCTCTCTTGGTGGCGCTGTTGAGGAGAGTGGCGCCTTCGAGTCCACTCAGATTGTTGTTCTCCCGGCGGCCAAGCCCGGCGAGAACGTGGACGCTGCAGCAGAGGAGGCAGACGGTGAGAGTCCTTGAAAACTATCTCCCGCTCTTTGACCCAAAAGAGCACAACATCATCGCAAACACCCCCAGAGCGTCCGCAAAAAGCACCAGCCTGGCGCAAATGAGCGCGCACCTGGTTGTCCATACCTGCAAGCGCTCTCCTCACGATATCGTCGTTTTTCGCGCCAACGCGAACAGCTTGGAGGGCTCGGTAATGCAGGAGATAGAGGACTGGCTTGACGCCTTCGGCGCTGACTATACGCCGCACAAGGGCCCGATGCGGCTGGAGGTCGGTGCCTGCAACATTTATTTTCTCGGCGTATCGGGCCACGATAGGAGCCGCGTCCGTGGCTTTAAGCCAAAGAATAAGCTCATCGCCATCATCGGTGACGAGTGCCAGCAGATATCAGCGGAAGAGAACCTGAAGCATGCGCTTTCCACCTTTAGACGGTACCTGGACACCGCGGCGCCGTATAAGGTGCTGCTATGCGGAAACCCGCACGAGGTCAAGGGGCACTGGTGGAACACCTATGTGCAGAAGATGACAGGAAGATACACGAAGGTGCACTGCACCTGGCGTGACCTTGCCAAGAACGGTCTTTTGAACGGCGATATCATTGAGGATATCAAGCTTGAGAAAGAGGTTAACCCGGCGCTGTATCGCTTTATGTACGAGGGCGACATCACCGACCTTGCCGGCGGCGCATACCCCTCCTTCAGAAGAGAGAGGCATCTTGTTTCTCCCGATGAGGCGATAGAAATGACCCACGGAGAGCGCATCGAGGCAATCCTTTGGGGCGGAGACGGCGCCATTATGAACGATGCCACGGGCATCGCGCCTCTTGCTGTGATGTCGAGCGGCCGCGCTTTTGTCTTGGAGCGCTTCTTTTATGACCCAAAGAAGCACGGGCGCACCCTGGCCCCCTCGGAGCTTGCGGAGCTTATTCAGCTCTACCTCGATGATATGGAGAAGAAGTACAACATAATCCGAGACGGCGTTATTTCCTCCGCTTTTGCAATCGACTGTGCGGCGGCTGACCTTATTACACAGCTGCGCTATACCATTCCCGATTATCACGCGGTCTTATCCTTTACCGGAAAAAATGTCATCCGCAACAATTCCGTGATAAACAACTGCTTTGCCAGGAACATGCTTTACATCATCGACTACGGCGGCTACAAGGATTATCTGACGGGCAAGTTCGTTCCGTGCGAGGACCCCCTGGCGGAGCAGCTCGAGAGCGTGGTATGGAAAAATAACGCTCTTGACCCGGCAATCCCTAACGACTTATCCGATGCGCTGACCTACGGCGCCTGCTTTTACTATGAAAACCCCGAAAATCTTTACTTGCCAGAAAGGAAAAAATATTATGAAGACCAACGAAGAAGCAACCCTTAAGGACTTGGAGGATACCGTCAGCGCCAACAAGCATCTCACGTTTGATGAGTATGCCGCGCTGAAGGCGCCTGCCATTGACGCTATCGTCAATGACTTTGCCGTCAAGCTCGTAGAACGCGCAAAGGAGAACGGCCAAGAGCTCTCCCTCCAGGATGCGCGCGAGATTGCGAAAGAGGAGATTCCCGCCGCCTTCGTCCCTGAATGGATGAAGAACCTGCGTGTTTGCGCCAACGTTGCAGGAACGGAGCTGACGTACCTCGAGCAGCTGAAGCAGGGCCTTGACGGTATCTCTGAGATGCTCTCTGTATTCCTTGACGCCAGCGGCCTGCTTGAAGCGTATATCAAGAAGCACGCAGGCGAGTTCAAGCGGGCAGGAGGAAACGGTAGCAATGGCAGCACTTAAGAACAACAAAAGCGTGGCGTCCGTAGAGCCCACCGGCTTCGTGCCCGGCAGCTCAGAAGGGCATAGCCCTCTGAGCTTTACGCCTGCCAATGCGTACATAGGCTCCTACTTTCAAACGCTCTACGGCTGGAGCAACAGCTCCTCCTTTTACGCCAACATCTCGGCAACGATGCAGCCGTTCTATCGGATGGTGGAAAATTGGGAAAGATGGTGTACCGGCATTGTTCCGTTCTTTCACGATTTCTCGGCTGGCGTTGTCCCCACGTTGCTTGCGCAGACCGTTGTTCGGAAATGCGCGGACCTGATATACGGCGGCGGTGTGATGTTCGAGAAGCTCGGTGGAGATGCCGATACCGCTGAAGAGCTGAAGAAGGAGTCCCACGGTGCGCTTTCCTATATCTCGGGCGATTTCGTTCCTTCGTCCGGCTTTAAGCGCTCTCTTTCCGACGCTCTGTATATGATGTGCTCCCTCGGCACCTCTCTGATGAAGCTGAACACGAGCCAGGGCGGCGCTCTTTGGACAGAGGCGGTGCCTCTTTCGCGCTTCTACGTTTCTATGAACGCGAAGGGAGACGTGGACGCTATTTCCATTTACCTCAGGCCTTTTGACGTAGCCAAGGGTGGCGCAGGCGCTGAGGATGGCAGGTACATCCTGGTGGAAGAGCGCTTTTGGGCTGCCAAGAACGGTGCCCGCCGTCCGTATCACTGCTACCGTATCTATCGCAGCGGAACGATGGTGAATCAGTTCGCCGCAGAGAGCGGCGCATCCGTTCCGTGGGAGCAGCTCCCTCACCGTGTCCGACAATCCCTCAAGGAGAGCTATGGCGCCATCCAGATAGGGAAGGTCACCCCCCTTCCGTTCCGTGACCTTGGAGCCTATCTTTTACGCTTCACGCCGTCCGTGTCTAAGATGCCGTGGCTGAAGATGGGCGATAGCGCTATCGAGCGCTGCATCGAGGACCTTTGCAAGTATGACATCCTGTCAGCGCAGATTCTGACGGAAATGTACGTTTCCCGCGCACGTGTGATTGCGGATAAGACCATCCAGAGCCCGTCAGCCCGCGGCTATTCCGCCAATACCGGCGTTGACGGATACATCTTTACCGACAGAGAAAGCTACAACTCTACCGACCGCTCCCCCCTTACCGTTATGCAGCCGGACATTCGCGCGGAGCAGCTGAAGGGCTTGCGGAACATCGTTCTGGAGAATATCGCCTCCTCTATCGGCATCAGCCCCTCCAGCTTTGCGCCGTACCTGCAGGACAACTCCAACAGAACGGCGCGTGAGGTCAGCGCGGAGGAAAGCGCAACGGCGCTCTTTGTAGAAAACAAGCGCGACCTTATCATAGGACCTTTGAATGAGCTTCTGAAGACGGTACTCCTCTATAAGGGCTTTACCGATGAAATCGGCGTTCAGTTCAGTAAAGCAGGCCAGACGAACTACACGCTGCTGGTCGAGAACGTTGCCAGGGCAAAGAGCGCCGGCATTATGTCCTTGGAGCGCTCGGTTTCTATGATTAACCCCGAGCTTGACCACGCTCAGGTCCGTGAGGAGGTCACACGGATTCGGGAGGAAGAGGAGAAACGGCAAAGCGCAGGTATGCCGGACTTTGACTTTGGAGGCGCAATTTGAACGAGCTTCCCGAGGCAAGCGCAAAAGAGACCTCTGACGCCGTCCTGATTTCAAAAGCGCAAACCAAGCTCAAGGAAATCGTGGAAGAATGCGTCCGCCTCGAGCGCCCAATGGTTGAGCTTGTTTCTAAGTGTGATAGCGTGATATCCGACCTTCTGGACGGGCTGAAAAACGCCGACACGCGCGAGAAGACCAAGGGGGCAATGCAAGACTATGTCCGAGAGCTTTACGCGCGCTTCACGGCGCTCTACAGCGCTCTGCGCAAAATGTCTGTAATCCTCAAAGCGCAGGGAAGCGTCAAGCGACTCAAAAAGGACGGGCTTCCGGTTGAAGGAATACCCTTATCCAAGGACCCTCTTTCCTACAACATGGAGGCTGCGGCACAAATTGATTTTACGCGCTATCACCGTTTCGTCCGGGAAGAGCTCTATCGCATCGTAGAGCTGGAGCCGCGACCCGATTACGGGGAGCGGAATATCAACCTGCGCTTGATAGCGGAGCTGAACGTCCGATACGAAACACAGACGGCGATGATAAAGAACCTGGCAGAGCAAGGAGAGGACCTCGTCTGGATAGACCCTCACGCAAATTGCTCCGCGCGGTGCGAACCCTGGCAGGGAAAGCTTTACAGCATTTCCGGCAAAACAGGGAAGACCGCAGAGGGGATTCCGTACCGACCGCTTCGAGATGCTACGGACGTGCGCGTCACCACTAAGAGCGGAAGAACGTATCTGAACGGCTGCGTTACGGGCTTTGGGTGCCGGCACAAGCTCACGCCGTACCGCCCTGGAAATAAGCCCGTGATGATTCCTGCGGACGTTGTAGAAAGACAGCGCGCAGCTGAAGAGAAGCAGAGAGCCCTGGAGCGCAGCATTCGCTTTCAAAAGGAAAAGGCTATCGCGCTAAGGGGCTTTGACCCGGAGGGCGCAAAGGCCGCCCGGGTGAAGGCGAAAAAGCTGACGCATATATACCGGAGATTCTCGGCGGCGCGCGGCTTGCCTACCGTTCCAACGAGGACGCGCGTTCTTCCTGGCGAGGACATCTATGCGAGAAACGCTGCGAAAAAATAAGTATATGAGACTCCACAAGGAGCGAAGCATAGAGGGCCACCGTTCCCGAACACGGAACCGGTGAACAGCGACAGACGGAGAGGAGGCGAAAGCGCTCAGCGCGAGTAGCTGTCCAAGCGGAAACGCCCCGCGAAGGCTGGAATCCGAGAATGACGAAAGAAAGGAGGAAAACCGACATGGCACTTTTTTCCAAGCACAAAACCGCAAGCGATATTTTGAAGCTGATTGCCGAGCTTCCCGAGGACGAGAAGAAGGCGCTGCTTGATACGCTTGCCAATGAGTCTGATGACGCCGAAGAGGCAGTCGAAGCAACCGAAGAGGAAGCTGAGGCTGCAGAAGAGGCCGCCGATGCTGAGGAAGCCCTGGAGGACGCCAAGGACGCCGCCGAAGAGGCGGAGGAAGCCGAGGAGTCTGAAGAGACTGAAGCAGAAGTCGAGGACGAAGAGCCCTTTGAGGAAGGAGAAGAAAACCTTCCCGAGGAAACGGAAGTCGAGGAAGAGGCGGCCGAGTCCGCCGATGCGGCAGAAGAGGCTGACGCCCAGCAGGAAAGAGATTTCGGCGCAGAGCTGACAAAGCTTGCGGAGGCTGTTACCGCGCTTTCTAATCGTTTGGATGCGATGGAGTCCAAGGCGCCCGCGCAATCTGACGAGGACGAGGTAGGTCAGGCATTCGGCCCCGATATTACCAACCCCGGCAAGACCGAGGACGATGAGCTTGAAAGAGCTCGCAGGGAAGCGTTTGGCTTCTGATTTCCGCACAATTACGCACAATTCCGCACAAATACCACAAAATACTACAAAAACACCAGAAAAGAAAGGAAATTAAACAATGCCCGGATATTCTATTATCGGCAACGTAGCGCTTCGCAACTATGCAACGCCCTACGTTTACAAAAAGCTTGTGCAGAGCATCCTGCACGTCAACGGAAAGGGTGTAGACGAGTCCTTCGTAAAGGGGCAGCTCGGAAACGCCTCCATCTCCATCCCCCGTGTCGCTCTCGGTGAGGGCACCTTCCGTATGCTCGGCGCTGCGGTAAACGGCGGCGGCTATAACAGCCTCGAGCCCGTTTCCCCTCACTCCGACTACATCAACGTTCCCCTTCTGTTCGTGTACGACAGAACCGAGGACATCCCTCTTATCTACAACGATAAGGCAGGCTATGACCTTCTGAACAACGTTCTTGACAACATTGCCAAGAAAATCACCCGCGGTATCAACGCCCTGACCTTTGCAACGCAGCTCTCCACCGTCCTCAACGAGGCAGGCAAGAGCGGCGAGGAAGGTCTTATCACCCGCTATGACGGCACTGACGTGTCGCAGCTTGACGCCTTCATTCTTGCGAATGTAAACCTGGATAACGGTGACGAGGCTCTTGGCGTAGACTTTTTCCCCACGGAAAACCGCCAGGCATTTGTCCGTCCCGAGTTCTTCGGCTCCCTGCTGAAGAAGAACGGCGGCGTTATTCTCAACTCCAACCTGGGCCAGGAAATGCTGGCAAACGGTTACCTCAACCCCTTCAACAACTCCGATGCGACCAAGGTCGAGCTGCGTGACGGTTATTCCGGCGAGCTCGCCGGCGTTGGCGTGTATAAGGTGTCCTCGGTAATCTGGAAGCTGGCAGCAGGCTTCTGCACGGTTGGCGCCTCTGAGAGCGCTGCCACCGCGGCTGCCGCTACCGTCTTCAACGGTATCGATGCCCTCATTTGCTCCTCTTGGGGCACCATTCGTGGCTTCTCCGCGGCAGAGAACATCATCGTTGTGCCTTCTCCCAGAGGCCAGGGAAGCATCGCACAGCCCTTGGTACACGGCGGATGCGTGTGCATTTCCGCCAAGTCCGTTCAGCTCGTGGCAAGCGAGGATTTCACGTTGCCTACCAGCGAAACCAATCACCTTTACATCCTGCCTCCTGAATCCAAGAGCGCTTGATGAAAAAACGCCCTGGGGGAGAAAGCTCCCCCAGGGTAACTCTAAAAACAAAAGGAGAATGCTATGACTGTATTTCCTTACAGCGATGCGATGATGACCTACTCCGTGCAGACGCACCGCTATACGCTGACACCTTACGCCGTGCGCCAGATTCTTAACGTAGACCTTGAGGCAGTTCTCAATCCCGCCGGTGCGCTGGATAAGTCTGTCATTGCCAATGCGCTGCTCTCTAACGTGTCGCGCGAGATTTATGCCTATATCTACGCCTGCGGCCTGGATAACAGCCTCCAGGAATATCTGGCGGCCAAGCACCCCAACGCTCGCGGCATTATCTTAGACGCAATGCTGGCGCAGGTGGAGTATATGGTTTTGAACGGCTCCCTCTACCAGGTTTCCGGCGTTGATATCCGAAAGGGAATCGTTATGGACCAAAGAGCCCTGCGAAAGGTGCAAATCGCCCCTATGGCGCAGGACGTTCTCGCCAGACCTCTTGGGCCGGACATGCCTTCTCTCGTGTACAGAGGAGCTATCAACGCCTTACAGCTGTACGCGAAAAGGCTGCCTGCTTACGATGAGGAGGACTACTGATGCTTTTTGCTCTCAGAAAGGACCCCGAGGCTGTCCTGCAGGGGCTGTTTTATGAGCTTTCCACAACGGAAAGCGGCACTCCGTTTATGTATGCTCCTGTGGAGGACGTTCGCCGCTACCGTGACGCCAGCGGCAGGAACCTTGTGATTAAAGAGGGCGTCACTGCAATTCGCACGGCGTGGCCGTGCAAGTTTACCCCGGGAAGCTACGTCATCCTATCGGATGGCAACAGATATATTATCGAGCAAACGGCGCGTGACGTTGTCAGCACCGCTTATCAAGCGCTTGCTACCTGCGCGGTGCCTGAGCGGGACTGGATACTGACCGTGCGCCTTGTTTCAAACGCGAGAGGAGTAACGGTATGACGGACGCCGAGAAATTGAAGCGCGCGCTGCTGTGGGCGTTGGCGTCAGCCAAGCGAAAGTCGCCGTATAAAACCGGAAACCTGCGCCATTTTGGAATGCGCTCCAGCGTGACAAATGCAAAAGAGGTTGATATCTACGTAGATACCGCTGTAGCGCCGTATATGAAATACACCAACGAGCCCTGGAACAGCTTTGGGGCACCCTTGCGGGGCAAGCAAAACCCCAACGAGGGTTGGTGGGAAAAGGCAGCAGAGGCGGCGGCAAGGACGCTTGCCCAATACTTAGGAGGAACACTGCAATGATTAAATGGTTTGCGAAAGAAATGGAAAAGACGCTGAACGCCCTTGCCGTTGCCAACGGACTGGAGCGCAGCTTCGTTATTTTTGCCGACGCCGGGGAGCGCCCGGACGTTGAATACGACCCTACGGACGAGAGAAGCGCCCTGGATATCGAGGGAAAGATTTACGGCGTTTTTGACGCGCAGCCCTCGCGTATGGCGCCCATCCCCGGTGTCACCGTGTTGAGCATCACAGGTACGCTGACGGTGTTCCCCGAGGTTAAGCTTGACAGAAACAGTGACAGCGGCCAGTTCGATGAGGGAATCAAGATAGAGGAGCTCCTCAGCCTGTATGCCCGTGAAAACAATGGACGCACGTACAAGTACCCTGACCCTGACGAGCCGAGTAGGAACAATGTAGAGTACAACGTTGCCGTCAACTTTTCGCCCGTTGTGTGCGGTGATTGGGAAATGCATTCCACCGCATTAGGAGAAACGGTGCCGCTTAATATGTCGGTGTACCTCACCGCCGTGGAGAGCGGTGTCAGCTCGAATGACGTCACCGTATATGTGGACGGGTACCCGATTTTCTATGAATCAATGCTCCCCTCAAGGCAAAAGACACTGGACCAGTTCACGTATGAAAACGCCCCTATCAAGAGCGTTGCTGTGCAGCATGCGTTTGGGCTTGACATTGTTTTCCCGCTGCTTAAAAACAGAATTTGCACCGCGCTCCTGGAGGAGCTTCTTGACGGCTCCTTCACAACGCCGCATAGCGTTGTCCTGGCATATCCGGACGGCATCGAGCGTGAATATCTCTGCCTCATGGGGTCATCCAACAGCCCCGCAAAGCCCGGGCAAAACGTCGGCGTTTCCGTTTCCTTCGTGGAGGCGAAAAGGGACGTCGCGCTGAAGGAGATTGGAGCAACCCTTACAGGACTTGGCGAACAGTTCAGAGAAAAACCGCCTATTCCCGTTGGCGTTTCGGCGAAAAAAAGCTTGACTCCGGGCGACTTAATAAGAATGGGTGTCAGCTTTGAAAAAGGAAAGCGTTACACCGTGGCGGCGGCTGTTACTGGATATTATCCGACGATATTTAAGACGTTTCTATACACTGGAGATAACACCGTTGCTCTTTCAGATGTTGTCGAAATCGATACCGAATTTTGGGTGAGGGTAACCTATGGCGAGTAAAGAATATATCATCCGAATCTTATACGAAAATCCCGATGGAAGCTCCGTTGGAATGGCGCCGATAGGCTCAGCTGCTGCCAATGAAGGAAGCAATGAGGCGGCAAAAAAACCGACACCCGGCGTATCCGCGGCGTCTGCTCTTGTGAACAGCAGCGTGAACGCCATAACAACGGCGGCATCGCAGTATGTGGACACCGTCACAGGCTCGGGGCAGCTGGCGAGAAAGCAGAACCTTGTAAACACGGCGATGAAGGGTGCAGTTGACCTTGCAACCAGCGCAATAGGCGGCGCCGGCATTGGTGCAGCCCTGGGCGCCGCTACAGGGGTCGGCGCCCTGGTTGCTGTTGGCTTGAGCGTTGTGAACAAGCTCTTGGATATTGCCACATCGATGGCGGATATTCAAAACAAGGTGACGGTGGAAAAGGCGTCTATCGCCGCCACCAAGGCGCGCGCTACCATATCTTGGGATAGGTCCAGGGAGAGATAAAAAAAGAAGCGGCGCACGCCGCTTCTTAATCCGTGGAAAACAAAAAGCGGCCGAAGCCGCTTTGAAAGTGTTAAAATCCTTCCCATTGTGATTTTTCAAAGTTGTAGCGAAAATCACTGCCTACCATTCCTCCAGCAAACAGGGAAATGTAGAATGATTTTCCATCCTCGTTTATGTAAGCACTGGAAGCTTCAGAAACAGAACTTTGCATTCCGGTAACAGATAAGAAGGCTGGGAAGGTTCGAACCAGTTCCTCTTTTACATAATACAAAACCTTACATTCGACAATCTCACCTGCATCGAGAGAGAAAATGTCCGAGCAATTTATGTCCAAAAAATACCCGTCTTTTGAATCGCTTTCTGCCATTATCGGAATAAGCTTTGAGCCACACGAAGAAAGCGAGAAAACAAGAACAAGAACGAATAAAAGCGCCAAGATTTTTTTCATATTGAGCCTCCAACAAATTTTTTATATATTCTAACTCAAAATAACAAAAAAGTCAAGAGGAGAAGAAAAATGAGATTAAAAATTCCTTCTTTTGGGGTGTCGGTGGACATCCCATTCTGGGTGTCCGTAGACACCTTCCTGGATGAGGAGCTGGACTCCAGCCCGATATCCGTGGAAAATTCAAGCATCTCAAAGCCGTTCCCACGCTTCACGCCTGCCGTCCTTGAGGTGGACGGTGAGCCTCCCACGTATTGGCTCATCGGCTCTGATTCGGTATACACGGCGCCGAATGGACTAAGCCAGCACACCGTTCAGCTCATAGAGCCTACCAAGTGGCTGGAGAGGTTTATGGTGGGGAATAAGACTGTGACCCAGCCGCTGTATGTGGAGTACTTGACGAGTCAGGTTACTCCTTCGGAAGTTAGGACAGAAGAAAACGAACAGGCGCCTTGGCTTGCAAAACTCCGTTCTAATAAAGAAATATCTTTTGCGTACTATTCGCCTATGCCTAATACTAATTTTCCAATCTGGCCGCCATTTTGTTTTGAAGGAATTAGTGACAGAATAGAAACAATGACGCCAGAAGCTGTTCACTCTATCCTTGAGGAATGCACCGTGGAATGTCAAGAAACAGGATTCAATTACTCAAAGTCTGTATTATTTGAAAAAAGCAAAGGAGAAAAAATTCCAGATGCCTGGGAAGATACAGAGCCAATAGAGAGAATAGCGGTATCAGACGGAGTGATAGTTGTAACTTATAAAATCTTTATACAATATTACGGCGTTGGAACAGACATAGGTCTTAAAGATAGTTTCGCCGGCTCCTACACCCTCGCCGCCGTTGCCCCGCAGGCAGGCAAGGAGCGCACGCTGAAGGACGCCGCCCTCAGTATGATATACGCTGCCGAATCGCTGAACGCAAGCGAAACGCCCACCTTCAAGCTGAATGATGCGCTTGCGGCGTACCTCGACACCATCACCGCTCCCGAAATCACCGTAACGGGCGCAACGCTGCGAGAGGCACTGGATGAGATTGCCAAGTACGTTGGCGCCATCACGCGCTTGGACCTTGTTCCGGAAGGGGAAGGGTTTAGCTACGAGATAAACTTTGAAAAGTATTGCAAGGACACGGTAGCGGACACCTCAGAGTTTGGCGACCCTGTCAACGGTATTACGCGCACGGTGAGCTGCGAGGACTATTGCACGGCGCTCGACTCTACCGCCGCCAACATCGTGAACTACAGCAAGGGCGGGCCCATCAGCGACCCTTCGCCGCAGCTCTTCAGAACGCCGCGCAGCGAGGACGCCTCCTACCGTGTGACGGAGGGAAGCGCCAAAATTATAACGGCATTTCCCATCGAGCGTGTGGACGGGCTGACCTGCCGCATTTATAAGGACGGTGTGGCATACGACTTTGACCTTTTCCCTTATCTCTTTGAAAGCACCGAGTACGGTGCGCTCTCCTCCTACGAGCCGACTTATCCCTTCTCTAAAGCATATGCGCTCTCTTACACCCTGGGTCAGAGAAGCATTGGTGGCTTGGATTTCACCGTTCCCAACCCCGTGCATCCTATTTTTGAAAGCCCTGCCATCGTCAATATCCTCAATCGGGAGATTGAGGCGCATAACGGTGCAGACGAAAAGTATGAGGCGCTTTCAGCCTTCGACAACACAAACAACATTCTGAACTTCACAAAGCTCCTTTTCCGCGTCACCTACGTGCCAACGGGCTCCCTCCGCGTGAGAATGCGAAAGCCAAGCTCCTTTGGCAAACCTGAGAGCGTCCTGGCGTACAACCAGAGTGCCGCCAAGCTCGATGCCAAGGCATTCGGGCGGTCTATGTTCGGGGCTGCCCTCAGAATGGGCAACGAAATCACCACCTATCAATACGCGCCTCCCATTGGCGCAAAGGTGCCGCAGAAGGGCGAGAGGTTTGGCGAGGACGGGTATATATCCGAGGTCCACGTGGAGTATGGGCTGACGTACAAAAAGGTCACCCTGGAGATTTCTGAGGGCTTCAACCGCCTCTCCCAGTTCGTTGGCGTCAACAAATCGCAGCGCATCTTTGAAATATCCGAGCGGATGAGCCTGGACCGCCATATCGTGTACGAGGATTTCTGCCTCATCGGCACGAAGAAAAGGCAGGGACGCGGCGCGCTGGTCTCCGGCAACGATACCTTTCTTGAGTATTTACGAAAAGCCTTTACCGACACATCACCGAAACTTCCAAACACTCCTTTTATCGTTGCGCAGGGAATTGACGAGGGAGAAAACGAGCTTGCTCCCTGTATGTTGCCTGCTCTTTGCTACGGCGCAGGAAACGCCTTGACCTTTACCGCGTGCTTCGAGGACAATTTTGGCGCGGGCAAGCGCGTTGATTCGCGAAAGGATAAAGAGGGCGACTACGAATACTACGCAACAGAGAGTGATGTGCGCTACACCGACCTTTTCGGCCGCGTCAAAAAGCTCAGGTTCTCCGTGGTGGACAAGGTAAACACCGACGAGAAGGGCGAGGAGTTTTTCTATGACATAGCGGACAGCTTGCCGAAAAAGGTGAATAGGGCGGACCTTGTTTCCAACGCCAACATCGTGAACACCAACACCACGCCTCTTATCATTGATAAGGACGCCAGAGAGGCAATCAAATCCTTGACGTATCAGGTTAGCTTCTTGGAGGCGGACGGTGTGCGAATTTCGCCGTTCTTTTCCGAAAACCTTCCATTGGCGCAATCTCCAAGCAGAATAGTGTTCACGCCCATCACCGCCCCGATAAACAACATGACAGAGGAGGTGCAATACTTAGACAGAGCTCTTGTTGTTGATGTTGAAAAAACGGAGCAATCGTATCCGGAAGGACTTGTGAGCATTTCCGTCAAGGCAAGCAAATTGCCGGAAAACTGTGTCGGCTGGGCGGCAGTTGCCTATGACAAAAAAGCTGCGGACGCGGGCGGGAAAATGCGCTTCCTTTTCGGCCAGAACTGCGAGCTCACAGCCGGGCAAGAGCTGTCCGTACATTTCACGTTTTTCAGAAAAAATAATATAAAACAGGAGGAAACATGATTATTTTTTTAGACGCAGGCGGCAACATTTTAACCGCCTCCTCGCCCGAAAAGGTCGGGCGAAACAGCAACTTCGCCACAAGCATTTATATCGTTGCACCGTTTGTAAGTGACACCACGGTATATCTCACCTTCCGTCTTCCGAACGGAGAAGAGCTCTTCGGCGGCATTGCGCACGAAGAGGAGGAGCTGCCTTACGAGGACGCCGCTCAAAAGGCAGCGTACCTTTTCACGGCATCCGGCTTTACCGTTTGGAAGTACGCGCTCCCCGAATCGGTCACTCTCTACGCGGGAACGGTGCAGTACACCGTTGTCACGCTGACGGAGAGCATGCGCGCAACGGCAACTGGCACCTTCTTGGTCTCTAAAGGCAACAGGCTCGTTTTTCCCGATGCGGAGCCAGAGAACGCCTGGGAGCTTTTGACGAAAGCCGTCAAGGCGCTGGAAAACACCCTATACGACGCAGGCGAGCTCCCGCCCAAGCTGGGAGCCAACTCCCTGGCCGAGAGAGTCGCTAAGGCGGAAAATGCGCTTGAAGGAAAGCTTGATAAAATCACCGACGTTGCGCAAACGGGCAATTTCGGCGGCGCCTATGTCCTCAACTCGAACGGTACACAGGGGATGGTGAAAATAACCAATACCACTGGTAGCGGTACTCTTCCAATGCGAGGCTCTGGTGGTGTTGTTGTAGTGGGAAAACCTATCGCTGATGCTCACGCGGCAAATAAAGGATTTGTTGAGGATACTTGCTCTAAGCTCGAAAAGCGAATTTACATTATTGAAAAAGCGGCCGAAGGAAACATATACGATTTTGTTACGGATAGCTCCAGCGCATACGAGAAGGCCGTGCCCTCCAGCGCGCTCCCCTATGCGTTGCTTGAGCGCGTTGGTGGTGCTGTAAAAGGCGGCGGTGGTTTTACGAAAATTTTGACACAGAATTTCGACATTTACAACGAAAATGAAGATTTAACTGTCGATTTCAATGCAAACACGGGTGCATATACCTTCACAGGTCTGCTTGTTAATGAGGTTTATATTATCATTTACGACATCAATTTTCCGGAACCGATTTCCGCCGGCGAATACGAATTTTATCTTGAAGGCGATGGAACAAACTGGAGCATCTGGAATGCAAGCATCGAGGTATATAACGATGATTTAAGCGATATGATTCTTTCGCAGTCTGCGTCTTATTCTTCTGACGCAAAGATAGCCTTTACACTTGAACAGGATGGAAGATACATCTTGAATTTTTCAACGATAGGTACCGTTGGGCAAATCGGCACCATCACGGTGACACCGAAACTTGTCAAAAAGGGTGGGGCAATTGAAAAATCACCTGTCACCGCTATTGAAAATTACGGCAAAAACCTTTTTAACGAGGCAGAAATCACAGAGGCGGCCAACTCAAAGGGCGAAGTCGACGCAAGCCGTGGCGTTATTGAGAACGGCTACCTTAAAGCAAAATACGGAAAATACTCCGGCGCCGTGCTTTGGCTGCCTTTTTCCGTATCTTTAGAAGCTGGGAATTATACCGTAAGCGCCGATGTTTATATCGGTAGCGCAAGCCCTTCTTTGTCTGGCTATATGGGGTTAGGGCAGGGAAACGGTTCAACCAAATCCGCCATCTTCTACGCCTCTGCGTATGACGTGTGGGAGCGAAAAAGCGTGACGGTCACTCTTACCGAAGATGGAATCTATTACTTGGAGGCAGAAGGTGGCGGTGCTTCCACGAACTACCGCGACCTCGATGTTCGCTTCAAAAATATCCAAGTGGAAAAGGCAGACACGGCAACGGCCTTTGCGCCTTACCGTGCGCCTATCACATACGAGATTCCGCAAGCAGTGCGCTCTCTTAAAGGCTACGGTCTTGCGATAAATAAAAACCGGTATAACTACATCGACTTTGAAGCCCAGACCTTCGTGCGAATGGTGGCAGAGAGAGACGCCCAGGAGGGAGACGCAACAAGCGACACGATGCTGACCGACGGGACGACCACGCTCTACGTGCTGGACGCAACAGAAACAGTGGATATCTCTGATACCCTTGATTTTGACGGCGAAATTGAAGTTGAGGCAAACGGCGCCATTGTTGCAGAGAACGCTCTCAAGTTGGATATTCCTTCTGCCGTTGTTTACCAAATAAAATTGTAAAGGAGAAAATAAAATGAAAAAAACAGAAGTTCTTGTGGCTGCTAAAAACGGTACACTTGAGGAATACCGCAGAGCAGAGATACAGAAAGAGGTCAAAAAAAAGTATCCAAGCATCGAAGAGGAGTTTGCCGCCTTTCGTCAGGCTTCTGAAAAACCGGAAAAGGCTGAAGAGCATGCTGCGTATGTGGCAGCTTGTATTAAAAGGGTCGATGACTTTATAAAGGAGTGCGGCGTATGACTATTTATGCAGAAACCTATACCTACCGCGGAATCTGGCGTTCCGACTCCGCTTACGTCTTTGCTGAAAACGACCCCTTGACCGTAAGCTTCGGAAGGCGCCACGCTGGTGACACGCTCTCTATCAGAGGGGCAAGCGGAGTGCGCTCACTGCGCCTGGATGAGGAGGGAGCGGTCGAGGTGCCGCTCGAGCTGATTAAGAACGACACGCTCATAATGCACGTAGAGCGCTACGAGAACGGAAAGCTTATTCGGGATTTCACGGTTGACCCCTTGACCGTCACCGTGAATGATGGACAGGCTTCCGCGCTGCCTTGGACTGTCAGTATCGAGGAGCGCCTTGCCTCCCTTGAGAATGCTATTTTCGGGCAGTCCTCCCCAATTTTTGAGTAATATAATTAAAAGGAGAATAAAAATGAAAAAAATCACTGTACTTATCGCCGCTATTCTTTTGCTTCTGACTCTTTCCGCCCTTCCCGCGTATGCCGCCGAGGTCGGTCCTGGCTCTGACGTCACTGCGGATGAGCGCGCCGATTCTACCGTAAACGATGGCGCCGCCGCCCCGGAAACGGGCAGCACGGACACCGACGTGGAAGACGGCAGCGCAACGCAGGCGGTGTCTGCCTGGCTGACCGACCATTTCGGAGATATCACCGGCGCTGTCAGCTCCATCGGACTTGCCGTACTTACCTGGTTTATTTCAAAACGCCTTATTCCTGCCGTTAAAGAGGCTATCAAGTCCGTGGCAACCAAGAGCGCCGCATCCGAGAGCGCCTTTTCCGGAAAGGTGGACGGTGTCGCAGCCTTTTTGGAAAGCGGTGTGAAGCAGCTTGAGGAATGTGAGGTGCGACTGAATCAGACAAGAGAAGAGCTTCAGAAACGCATTGACGCAAACGCAAAGGCATACGAGCTGCAGACGGACCTTATCAATTACTTGTTCTTGAATCTCCGCATCCCCAACGAGCTTAAGACGGAAATCGCCAAAAAGTCGGAAGAGGTAAAGGCTGCCATTAAAGACGCAAGCAAGGAGTGATGCACAATGAAGAAAAAGGCTCTTTTGAAGCTTCTCGGCTTTGCCTTCTCCGTCATCCCTCCCTTGGTTGCTACGCTGGACCAGCTGCCGTTGATGTCAACGGCAGGCAAGTGGTCTGTCCTCGCTATCGTGGCGATTGTGCTGTGCTGTATGCCATTTATTAAGCATATCAAGCGCCTCCTGGCATCGCCCTCCGCGTGGCTGATGTGGCTCTTGATTTTCGTTTTCTGCATCGCCTCCAGAGCAATCATAGACGAGTTTTATACCATATCCCTTTTCGGTCTTCTCGGCTCCGTGGTCGGCGCCGTCCTGTTTAAGCTGGCAAAGGAGGAAAAGAAGGATGGATGAAACGCAAGGCTTCACGCTTTTTGACGCAAAATCCTTTGGCAAGAAGGTACTGAGCTCCTGGGCGTATATCCTCCTCGGACTGGTCATTCTGCTGACCGTGATGTCTGGATATACAAACGTTAGCCTGGACCTTCTCGCTACCGTGAACATTGGAGCGAGCTACGCTATTCTGCTTATCTCCTGCTATGCCGCGATGTATTCCCTCGACAACATTGCGAAAAAGCGAGGAGAAGAGGACAAGAGGTACATTGCTGCCGCAGAGAAGATAGACGCCGTGCGTGCGCGCATTAAGAAGGAGGACGGTGAAGTGGTGCAAGCGTTCTGCGATGAGTACCGCGCGGCCGAGCTTGCCTGTACGAGAAAACAAATCCTCACTGAGGCTATGCTCAGTGAGGAGGACCTCGCGGCCTTTATCAATGAGGGCAAGCTTCCTGCCGAGTGTCCCTTGGCGCAAAAGCTCGCGCTGAAGCGTGCCCGGGCGTGTCGCCCCATCAAGCTGAATCGCTATATGATAGGACGCCCTCTGACCGCCAAAAAACAGCGTGAGAGCTTCGAGACACCCGAGCAAGCCCTTGGGAAGGGAAGCGTGATGCGCGTGCTAACTACGGCGATTACGGTGCTTTTTCCGGTGTCCATCTCCATGTCCGTTATCATCGAGCCAAACCTTGCCACTCTCGTTGAGGGAATCCTAAAGGTGTTCACCATCGCTCTTGCCGGTGCCAAGGCGTATAATGGTAGGCTGAAGAGTATGGTGGAGACAATCCCGGAATATGCGGCGCTGCAGGAGGACCTTGCGGACCGTTTTGACTCGTGGAAAAAGAAAAAGGGGTCCTTGGAGCAGGACAAGGAACAGCTTCAGGCGTGATACCAAAAAAATACCACATTTTTACCACATAAAATACAATAAAATACCGTAAAATACCGTAAAATACCGTAAACGCAAAAACAGAAAAAACCCTATAAAACCTTGATAAATAAAGGATTTATAGGGTTTTTTGACTTGGTGCGGGCAGTGGGAGTTGAACCCACACTCTTGCGAACTGGTTCCTAAGACCAGCGTGTCTGCCATTCCACCATGCCCGCAGGGTGCTATGAAAGGGGACGACAATATATTAGCACAAAATTTTGAAAATGTCTACCGTTTTTTGATTTTTTTCTGAAAAAGCGCATTCTTTTGCGTAAAGAATGCGCTTTTCTCGTTGCTTTATGATTGCCCGTTCACGAATGCGCGGCGAACCTCGCCGATATCCTGCATAATATAGGTGGGCTTAGTGGGAGATGCCTCGGCGTCGGCAACCGTGCCTTCGCCCGAAAGCACGAAAATGGTATCGATTCCCGCATTGACGCCTGCGGCAATGTCGGTATAGACTCTGTCGCCAATCATTACGGCGTCATCCTTTTCGAGCCCCTCCTTTTCCAAGGCAAAATAAATCATTTCGGGCTGAGGCTTGCCGATGAAGATGGGCATTCTGCCCGTGGCGGTATGAAGGATTTGGGCAATAGAGCCGCAGTCGGGAACAAAGCCGTACCAGGTGGGGCAAACATAGTCGGGGTTGGTGGCAATATAGTCAACGCCGCGGTTGAGCAAAATGCAGGTGTCCTCTAACTTCTGGAAGGTCAGCTCGGTATCGTTGCCCATCACAATAGCGGCAATATCGTCCTCCAAATGGGTGGTGATGGTAAAGCCGCTTTCCTCTAACTGCTCGCAGAAGGAACGGGTGCCGAAGGCATAGAGCTTTTTGCCCTCGTAATGCTCGGAAAGATAGCGCACGGTTGCGTCCGTGGAGGTGAGAAAATCCTCCTTGGTGGCATCAATGCCCATAGAGCGCAACTTGTCAATATAGGCGGTTACGCTCTTGGAGGAGTTGTTGGTCAGATATAAGGGCTTGGCGCCGCCTGCCTTGATGGCGTCCAAGAAGGGAATGGTTTCGGGAAAAAGAGTCTTGTCTAAATAAATGGTTCCGTCCATATCAAGGAGAAACAATTTTTTTTGCGAAATCGGTTTCATACAAGGATGCCTTTCTTCATATTCATACAGTATATTCATTGTAGCACAGTTTAGAAGAAAAGGCAAGGAAAAAAACAAAAAATCGTTCTTCTCAAATCGACAGAATTGTAGCCCCTTCCCGTGCTATGATGGAACAGAAGAAAAGGGGGGAGAGAAATGGTACAGGTTTTATATATCGACACCTTGTTTTTCGTTAATTTCGCTATGGACTTTTTCGTCCTGTATATCACAGGGAGCTTTTTACATATCCGAAAGCGGCTGCCGCTGTTTCTCTTAGCGTCCCTCCTTGGCGGTGTGTATGCCGTTTTGGCGGTGGTGTACGCCTTTCCGTCCTGGTTGAGCCTGTTGCTTTCCCCTGTGGTGGCGGTGCTGCTTTCCGCTATTGCCTTTCGGGGACTTGGAAGCATTCGGAGCTTTCTTGCTGCCGTTTTGCTCTTTATGGTCTTTTCTATGCTGTTTGGCGGCGTCATTTCTGCCTTTTATACCTTTTTGGAGGGCATCTTCGACGTCAGAGAAAGCGAAGCGCTGGCGCTATCGGACGTCATTTTGATTTTGGGCTTTGTTTCCTTTGGCTTGGTAAGCCTTCTGCTTCGCTTCTTTGGCAAAATGCCAAGAGAAAAATACGCCACCGTGATAGCGGAGCTTTTCGGCAAAACGGTCTATATTCCCGTTCTGGTGGACAGCGGCTGTTTGCTGTCGGACCCCATTTCGGGACGCCCTGCCATCGTGGTGCGCTTAGACACTCTTGCCGCCGCCCTGCCTGCGGAAATCGTGATGTGCGCGCGAGGCAAACGGACGGAAATGCCCGGTAACACCGCCCTTGCGCGCAGGTGCAGGCTTTTGCCTGCCAAGGGGCTTGGCAGTCGCACGCTTTTGCTCAGCGTGCGCCCCGAAAGGCTAACCGTGCAGATAGGGAAGGAAAAACGGGAATGCGAGGCGCTTCTTGCCCTGTATTCCGTGGAAAAAAATCATTTTGGCGGACGCGACGGGCTCTTGCCCACGGCACTGCTTTCTCAAGGAACACCAAGAAAGGATAGGTCACCCCTATGAAAACGCTTTTTATTACCCTGAAGGAATACCTTTTCCGTCTGCTTTCTCGCCTTTTTGGCGGGGAAGAGGTCTTTTACATAAACGGCGCCGATACCCTCCCCAAGCCCTTGTCGGCAGAGGAGGAGGCAAGGGCGCTGGCGGCGGCGGAGCAGGATGAGGAAATGCGGGCGTATCTGGTGGAGCATAACCTGCGCTTGGTGGTCTACATAGCCAAAAAATTTGAGGGCGTGGGCGCAAGCATCGAGGAGCTGATTTCCATCGGGACGGTGGGCTTGATGAAGGCAATCGACACCTTTAACGCCACCCGCAACATCAAGCTCGCCACTTATGCCTCCCGTTGCATTGAAAATGAAATTCTGATGTTCGTGCGGAAAAATGCCTGCCGCCGACGGGAGGTTTCCATCGACGAGCCCTTGAACGTGGACTGGGACGGAAACGAGCTGTTGCTGTCGGACGTGTTGAGCAGCGACGGCGAAAGCGTGGGCAGAAATATGGAGGATGAAGAGGAAAAGAGGGCAGTGCGTAGCCTGGTTTCCTCTCTATCTCCACGGGAACGGGAAATTATCGAGCTGCGCTTCGGGCTTGGCGGCGGCGTCGAGCTGACCCAAAAGGAGGTAGCGGATATTCTGCATATCTCCCAGTCCTACATTTCCCGCTTGGAGAAGAAAATCATCGGGCGCCTACGCAAGGAAATGGAGCTTTGCTATTAATCGCCCCGTTTTTGCATAAAAAAACTGCAAAACCGCAAATATTATCTTGCTTTTCCGCAAAATTTGTGGTATACTGTAAAAAATATGCTTTTTGGGAGAAAAAGGAAAGACTGTCCCTTTGAGAGGAAAGCCCCAAGCCCATAACGGATAAAATGAAGCTTTTTGCATAAAACGGAAAAAAAGGTAAAATAATCCTCAAAAAAGGAGGATTTTACTATGTCTAAACCGTCTCTTTCCGTTAAGGAGCTAACCCTTTCTTCTCGTTTACTGCTTCGGGAAAAGCGCATCCAAAGACCCGTCTTTTTCGCAACCCTCTTGTTCTTTCTTGCGTTTTTCGGCTTATTCGTCATCTATTTTGGTCTTGCGTTCTTTCTTTTTTCCTTGATAGAGCCATTGGCTTTGTCCCCCATCTCGGCTTTTCTCTCGGCGCTTCTTTCTCTTTCCCTCTCGATTTTGAGCCTTTCGCCCTTTTGGGAAGGGATTTTGTCCTTTTGTACCTTAGCGGCTTGGGAGAAAAAGGCAGATACTTCTGCCTTCTTTGCCTTTCTTTTAGAGAAAAGACTGGCGCGCTTCGCCCTTTGGCGTAGCCTTGGGCGCATCTTGCGCCTTGTGCTGTTTTCGCTTTTTGCCCTCTTTGTTTCCTATCTTGCCCTCTTTGCGGCATCGGCAAAGACAGGGTGGCACGCCGCTTGGCTTTTGTGCGCCGCCGCCTTGCTTCTTTCGTTCCTGCTTTTCTTCTTCCTTTATCTGGGGAGGGACAAGCTGCTTTGGAACCCCCTCTTGACCAGAGAAGAGGAGGAGGAAAGAGAAAAATCAGGTTATCTCTCTCTTTGTCACGCCTCCGCCATTCGTATGCGGCGGCACTATGGCAAGGTGCTTCGGCTGTTTTTGCGGTATCTGCCCCTCTTTATCCTGTCTTTTGCTTTCTTGGGCGTTCCGCTTCTTTTTGTTGTGCCGCGCTATCTTTTGGTGCGGGCAACCCTTATCAATGCGATATTAAACGAATAATTTTCTGTTTGGAGGAATTCTTATATGTGTCAATGCAATGAATGCGCGAAAAAGGAAAAATACTTTATCACCACGGCAATCGCATACAGCTCCCGTAAGCCTCACTTCGGGAACACCTATGAAATCATTATGTCGGATGCGATGGCGCGCTTTCAACGTCAGATGGGGAAGGACGTCTTCTTCTTGACGGGAACGGACGAGCACGGTCAGAAAATCGAAAACCTTGCCAAGGAGGCAGGCATCTCGCCCCAGGAATACGTAGACGGTGTTTCGGGCGAAATCAAGCGCATCTGGGATTTGATGGGTGCCTCCTACGATAAATTTATCCGCACCACCGATGATTATCACGTAAAGAGCGTGCAGCATATCTTCCGCAAGCTCTACGAGCAGGGTGACATCTACAAGGGCGCTTATGAAGGCTGGTACTGCACCCCCTGCGAGTCCTTTTTCACCGACATTCAGGCAGAGGGCGGCGTTTGCCCCGACTGCGGCAGACCCTTGGAGAAAACCAGGGAGGAAGCGTACTTCTTTGCGATGAGCAAGTATGCGCCCCGTCTGATGGAGTATATTGATTCTCACCCCGAGTTTATCGAGCCCGAATCCCGTAAAAAGGAAATGGTAAACAACTTCTTGAAGGCAGGGCTCCAGGACCTTTGCGTGTCCCGTAGCTCCTTCAAGTGGGGCATTCCCGTAACCTTTGACGATAAGCACGTTATTTACGTCTGGATTGATGCGCTTTCTAACTATATCACTGCCTTGGGCTTTGACCCGGACCTCTCCGAGCAGCCCGAGCTGTACGAAAAGTGCTGGCCTGCTGACGTTCACGTCATCGGCAAGGACATTCTGCGCTTCCATACCATCTATTGGCCCATCCTTCTGATGGCGCTGGGTCAGCCCCTGCCCAAGAAGGTGTTCGGTCATCCTTGGTTTAATTCGGGTGTGGATAAAATGTCCAAGTCCCGTGGCAACGTTATCTATGCCGACGATATGGCAGAGTATTTCGGCGTGGACGGTGTCCGTTATTACGCCCTGTCCGAAATGCCCTACAATGCCGACGGCTCCATTACCTATGAGAACGTCATCAACCGCTATAACACGGATTTGGCGAACAACCTTGGCAACCTTGTCAGCCGTACTCACGCAATGACCACCAAGTATTTTGGCGGCGTCATTCCTGCCCCCACCGCTCCCGAGGCACTGGATGAGGAATTGAAGGAGGCGTTTGCCAAGGCAGTCACCCTTTCCCGTCAGAATATGGAAACCTTCCACGTGGCAGATGCTCTCTCCGCTATCTTTGAGATGCTTCGCCGCGCCAATAAGTATATTGACGAAACCACGCCCTGGCTTTTGGCAAAGGACGAGAGCAAGAAGGCGCGTCTTGGAACCGTGCTGTACAATCTCTTGGAGTGCATTCGCGGTGCCGCCGTGCTCTTAACGCCCTTTATTCCTCAAACGGCAGAGAAGATTTTCTCGCTCTTAGGCACCGAAGCCAAGGAGTACGCTACCGTTTCCGCCTTTGGCGCCTTGGAAAGCGGCAAGGCTTTGGGAGAAGGGCTTGTCCTCTTCGCCCGTATTGACGAAAAGCAGTTCTTTGAGAATTTGAAGGCAAAGGAGGAGGCAGCCGCCAAGGCAGAAGCCAAGGAGGAAGCCCCCGAAATTGAGCACGAGGCAGAAATCAAGATTGACAGCTTCGCCGCCGTTGAGCTTCGCACGGCGCAGATTCTCGCCTGCGAAAAGGTACCCAAGGCAAAGAAGCTTTTGAAGCTCCAGGTGGACTTGGGGTATGAAAAGCGGCAAATCGTGTCGGGTATTGCCAAGTTCTACGAGCCTGAGGCGTTAATCGGCAAGAAGGTCATCGTGGTTGCCAACCTGGCACCTGCCACCCTTTGCGGCATCGAAAGCAACGGTATGCTTTTGGCATCGGGTGAGGACAACGTGCGCGTTGTGTTCTTAGACCCCGAAACGCCCTGCGGCGAGCGTGTACACTAATGCGATATTTTGATACCCACGCCCATTATTTTGATTCCCGCTTCGATACCGAATGGCAGGGAAGTATTGAGGAGCATTTAGATGGGCTTTTCCAAGGCGAGCTTGCGGGGGTCGTCAACGTTGGCACCTCCCTTGCTTCCTCAAAAGCCGCCATTGCCCAGGCAATGCGGCACGAAAACATGTATGCGGCGGCAGGACTCCATCCCGGGGACGCAGGGGACGCTACCGCTCCCTTTGAGGAAATTAAAGCTATCGAGGCGCTTTTTGCCGAGCCCCGTCACAAGCTCGTGGCGGTGGGGGAAATTGGTCTTGATTACCATTTTCTCCCCTTTGATAAGGACTTGCAGGCAGAGTGCTTCCATCGGCAGATGGAAATGGCGGAAAGGCTCGCTCTCCCCGTTCTGATTCACGATAGAGAGGCGCACGAGGATTGCCTTTCGATGGTGCGCCGCTTTCCCAAGGTTTGTGGCGTTTTCCACAGCTATAGCGGAAGCACGCCTATGGCGGAGGAACTGGTGTCCCGTGGCTATATGATTTCCTTTTCGGGAACGGTCAGCTTCAAAAACGCGCGCCGTGTAAAGGAGGTGGCAGCCGCCCTTCCCAAGCACGCGGTAATGATAGAAACGGACTGCCCCTATTTAGCCCCCCATCCCCACCGTGGAGAAATCAATCATTCGGGGCTTTTGCCCTGTACCCTCGCGGCTATTAGCGAGGTTTGGCAGATGGATATGGAGGAATGTGCCTCTATTCTGCTTGAAAATTCATGGCGCTTTTACGGGCTTGATGGGCGAAAAGAGTGAAGCAAAGGCAAATCGCCCTGCATGACTCCATTCTCCCTCGTCCCGTATGATAAAAGAACGAAAGCCTTCTTGAAGAACCCCTTCGAGAACGGATTTTTCTTTTTCCGCATCCGCAAAGCAAATCTCCGTCCCCTCGCCCTTGCCTCTCTTGCCCTCGGTGTAAAGGAAACGGGCATAGCCATCCTTTCCCCGTTCTATGATGCCGCCCTCGCGGCGCAGAATGCGCAAAAGCCTCGGCAAAAGGGAAGCGGACGCCGCCTCGCCGTTTACGAAAAGGGGGGACGCAAGCAAGTGATAGCACCGCGCAGGGTCGGGATGGCTTTCCCAAAGAAGCGTGTCGCACGCCTCGCCGTCCTTAAGCCGAATGCGGTAGCCCGCTTGCTCCTCTAAAAGCCAGCCGTTAAAATAGGGCAGAAGCTCCAAAGGGCACGCATCTCCCTTGTAAAGAGGAGAAACGCCGTGCGCGGTTGCCTCCCTTGCGTAGCGTAAAAGCGCGTCGCGGCGAAGGCTTGGCGACAGGGCGACAAAGGATAAATAGGGTAAAAAAGCCAAAAAGACGGGCAGGGAAATGGAGGAATCCACGCACCCGATGACGAGGGCTTGCATCCTTTCGGGAGGGGAAACAGTCAGAACCTGCCCGGGGTATAGAACGCCGCTTTGACAAAAGGCAGGATTTTCCTGCTTCAAGGTGTCAATATTCGTTTGATACCGTTCGGCAATATCCGCCTCGTCCTCGCCGCCGCGCACGGTATGAAAGCGGGCGGGCAGGGGGATGAAAAGCGTCTGCCCCTCGGTGACGGCGTAGGGGGCAGAAAGACTGTTATCCTCAATCAGCTTTGCTACCGACAGATGGTAGCGCGTGGCAATGCTCTCCAAGGAATCCTCTTTGGTTACGGTATGTATCAGCATATGTCCCGACGTCCTTCCTGTTTGAAATGCTTTATATCATCTTATGAATATTCCCGCCAAAATGAGAACACAATAACACAAAAGCAAGCCGATAGGTAAAAAGCGGTAAAGGAAAGGATGGGTTTATGATGGGAAAAACAGGTATCGCCGCAGTAAAGGCACAGGAGATTTTGGATTCCAGAGGCAATCCGACGGTGAAAGCGCAGGTAGTGTTAGAGGACGGAAGCGTCGGCGTAGCGGCGGCACCCTCCGGCGCCTCCACGGGCAAATACGAGGCGTGCGAGCTACGGGATAAGGAAAAGCGATACGGTGGCAAGGGCGTGCTTCGGGCGGTGCGTAACGTCAACGAGGAAATTGCCAAGGCGCTCATCGGGATGGACGGCACGGCGCAAAAGGAGCTGGACAAGGCGCTTTTATCTCTTGACGGCACCTCCCAGAAGGAAAATATGGGCGCAAACGCCCTCTTGGCGGTATCAATGGCGGCATCCCGTGCCGCCGCCGCCCACTATGGGCTACCTCTTTGGCAGTATCTCGGTGGGATAGCGGCAGGCAGAATGCCTGTTCCTATGATGAACATTATCAACGGCGGCGCCCACGCCAAAAACCCCTTGGACGTGCAGGAGTTTATGATAGTTCCCCTGGGGGCAGAGAATTACGGCGAGGGCCTGCGTATGGGCGCGGAAATTTATCACCTCTTAGGCGCTATGCTGAAAAGCGCAGGCTATTCGGTGGGTGTGGGTGATGAGGGCGGCTATGCCCCCGAGCTTTCCTCTGCCGAGGAGGCGATAGAATGGATTATGAGCGCCATTGATAAGGCAGGGTATACCGATAAGGAGGTGAAAATCTCCTTGGACGTTGCCGCCTCCGAATGGCAGGATGAGGAAGGGTACACCCTGCCTAAGGCAGGCACCCATCTGAGCAGCGAGGAGCTGGTAAATCAGATAGAGGCGTGGACGGCGGCATACCCCATCTTTTCCGTGGAGGACCCCTTGGGTGAGGACGATTGGGACGGCTGGCGGCTTCTGACCGAGGAGGTAGGGGACGAGGTATGCCTTGTGGGGGACGACTTGTTCGTAACCAACCCCGTCCGTTTGCAAATCGGCAAGCATAAATCCTGCGCCAACGCCATTCTGATTAAGCCCAATCAGATAGGCACGGTCAGCGAAACCCTGGATGTGATTGCTATGGCAAGGGAGGGCGGCTATCGCCATATTTTGTCCCATCGCTCGGGCGAAACAGCGGACACCTATATTGCGGACTTAGCCGTTGCCACCGCCGCGGGCTTTATCAAAACGGGTGCCCCCTGTCGGTCGGAGCGGGTTGCCAAATATAACCGACTGACGGAAATCGAGGCGGAAATGGGCTTTTGCGGCGTCTACGGCAAGCATTGCTCGGCGTTTTTGCCATAATGGCGCGCCGATTTGGGCGTAACACCTTCAAAACCGCCGAAAAAGAAAAAAATTCCGTTTTTTACTTGACAAATAAAATAGAATGTGGTAATATATACAGGTATCAGGTTTGTCCGATATACAAGCCCCTGTAGCTCAGTCGGCAGAGCACTTGACTTTTAATCAAGGTGTCCGGAGTTCGAATCCCCGCAGGAGCACCACAAGAAAAGCCGCAGTTTGAAACTGCGGCTTTTTTACCAGAATTTTGTCGAAGGGAAGAATGACCGATGAATAGAGAAACCTCTCTCGCTTCGTTTTTGAATGCCTCTGTTTCCGCGTATCACGCCGTAGATGAGGCAAAAGCGCTTCTTTTGACGGAGGGCTATACCCCCTTAGAGGAAACGGAGGAATGGCGCTTGGAAAAGGGCGGCAAGTATTTTCTTGTTCGCAACGGCGCGTCCTTGCTCGCCTTCCGTATCCCCAAGGGAAAAGCAACGGGCTTTCAGATTGCCGCGGCACATACCGATTCTCCCTCCTTCAAGTATAAGAAAACCTTCACCTCTCCCGCCTTTACCCGTCTTTCGGTAGAGCGCTACGGCGGCCCTCGCAACAGCACCTGGATGGATAGACCCCTATCCCTTGCAGGGCGTGCTTTGGTTAAAAAGGGGGATGCCGTCCTTTCCGTTACGGTGGACCTTAAGGAGCCCATAGGCATTATTCCCACCGTGGCGCCCCACCTCTTGAGAGAGGCTGCCGAGAATTTGGCGGTGGATTTAGTCCCCTTCGTTGACGGGGAGGCAGGCGTTTGCATAGAGGAGCGGCTGGCGGAGCGTCTTGGCGTTTCCTCTGCGGATATCGTGGGACATGACCTGTATCTCTATCCCGTACAGCAGGCGCTTTGCTTTGGAGAAAAGGGCGCCTTTATCTCCTCCCCAAGACTCGACGACCTGCAATGCGTATACGGGCTTTTGCGTGGCTTTATCGGGGCAGAGGAGAATAGCGCCGCCATTCCGCTTCTTGCGCTCTTTGATAGCGAGGAGGTGGGAAGTCGCACCATGCAGGGCGCAGACTCTGACCTTTTGTCGGGGACGATGGAGCGTATAGCCGCTTCTCTTGGGGCTTCCTATCCGATGCTTTCGGCAGGCAGCTTCTTCGTCAGCGCAGACAATGCCCACGGGCTTCACCCCAATCACCCCGAGCTTTCGGACAGAAACGGCTTAACCTGCACCCTGAACGGTGGCGTGGTTATCAAGCGCAACGCCTCCCGTCGCTATACGACGGACGGGCTCTCCGAGGCGCTTTTTACCCTGCTTTGCAAGGAAGCGGACGTTCCTGTTCAGCTCTATGCCAACCGTCCCGACCAGCCCGGTGGCTCCACCCTCGGCGCCATTTCGGACGCCCACGCCTCTGTTTATAGCGTGGATATCGGGCTTGCTCAGCTTTCGATGCATTCCGCCGTTGAAACGGCAGGGACCTTGGATACCGCATATTTAGAGAAGGTGATGGCTTGCTTCTTCTCCCGTAGCTTGGCAAGGGTGAAGGAGGGCTACGCCTGGCAAAAGCAGTCGTAAGGAAAAAAGAAGAATGAAAATTTCCGTTTTAGATGCGGCAACCCTTGGCGCGGATATAGACCTTTCCGTCTTTTCTGCCTTTGGAGAGGTTGCCGTTTACCCCACCACCTCGCCCGAGGAAATGGCGGCGCACACCAAGGGCGCCGAGGTTTTGGTGCTGAATAAGGTTAAATGCAACGGGGAAACCCTGAAGGAGGCGGATAGCCTTCGCTTGATTTGCGTTGCCGCTACGGGCTATGATAATATCGACGTGGCATATTGCCGCCGTCGCGGCATTGCCGTTTGCAACGTGGTTGGTTATTCCACGGACAGCGTTGCCCAGCTTACCGTTTCGATGGCGCTCTCCCTTTGCAACCACTTAGCAGAGTACGATGCCTATACCAAGTCCGGCGCCTATGCGGGCGGCAAGGATGCCAACCGCGTCAGTCCCGTGTATCACGAGCTAAGAGGGAAGACCTGGGGCATTTTGGGAGGCGGCAATATTGGCAAGCAGGTCGCCAGTGTGGCAGAGGCGTTTGGGTGCCGTGTCCTCGTTACCCGTCGGAGGGAGGATGAGGAATATCCCACCGTTTCCTTTGAAACGCTTTGTCGGGAGTCGGATATTCTCTCCCTTCACGTTCCCTTGACGCCTGAGACCAGGCATATGGTAGATGCGGCGCATCTTTCTATGATGAAGAAGGACGCCATTCTTATCAACGTGGCGCGTGGCGCCGTTACGGACGAGGCGGCGGTTGCCAACGCCGTTTTAACGGGACAGATAGCCGCCTTCGGCTGTGACGTATACGATGGCGAGCCTATGCGGAAGGGGCACCCCTATGAGGCGCTGCTTTCCTTGCCCAACGTTATTTTAACTCCCCATATGGCGTGGGGTGCCTACGAGGCGCGGCGGCGCTGTGTAGAGGAAATGGCAGAGAATATTGCCGCCTTCTTGCGCGGTGAGCGCCGTTTCCGTGTGGATGAATAAACCTATTGAAGAAAGGCGGTAAAGCTTTGCTTATCAAGGATTTACGGGATTGGTCAACGCCCAGGTCTGCCATTATCGAGGCGGAATTTACCCTGATGACCGCATACGTCAAGAAAATCAAGCTGGTGAAGTTTTTACATAACAGTGACAGAGTCAGCCTGCTTTTGCGCCGTATGATTCGCGTGCGTAAGCGCGAGGGAAAGGTCAACTTCCTGATTGCGGGCGAAAAGTTCAAGGAAGGGGACAATATAACCGAATACCTTCTGAATCAGTTTCCCGAGGAGGCAAACGACGAGGATTTAGGCAAGCAGAATAAAAATATTACCATCGTGGGGCTTTTCTGATGCGACTTTTCACAGTACAGAAAAAGGAGGCATACGCCGCCTTGGAGAAAAACGGCGTTTTGCGTATCGGAAAGGCACAGCTGCCTTATACTATGGCGTATACCGATGCTTCCATTTTCGCCGCCCCCTATGCGTACATAGCCGACCGTATGCGCCACTATATCGGGGAACCGCCCAAAGGGTGCGTTTATCCCGTCTGGGCGTGGTATAAATACGCCAACCGCCGCGCCCCCGATAAAAAAAGGCTGTATGAGGAATACGGAGAAGCGGTGCTTCTCACCGTTGAGATACCCAAAAGAGAGGTCCTGCTTTCGGACTTCAACCTGTACGATGCCTATTGCCTGCACGGGCTTCCCATTCTCAGCGAAAAGGACTTTGAGGCGTACAGCGCCATCGAGGACCGAGGAATAGGAGATGCGGATAAGGTCCTGCTGCAAAAAATGCTGCGGGAGGCGTCTTGGGAAAGGCTGTTTTTGCCCTATGTCGATAGAATGGAAGGGGAGCCGCGCAGCTATATCCAGGCAACCCTTTGGCAAATTACCCGTGAACAGGTGCTTTCGGCAGAGATTTTGACGGGTTGAGGTAAAAAAATCGAGAAAATTCATTTTTTTTTCAAAAAAACTATTGCAAAAATAAAAATTTGTGTTATAATAAGTTGAATTGTATTGATTAAGGAAGAGGTGTTAGCTATGAAACAAGGTATTCATCCCGATTACAAGCCCGCAGTCATTCGTTGTGCTTGCGGTGCAACGGTTGAAACGCATTCTGTGGTTGGCGATTTGAACGTAGAAATTTGCTCCAAGTGCCATCCTTTTTATACTGGAAAGCAGAAGTTCGTGGATGCCGGTGGACGCGTTGACAAGTTCAAGAAGCGTCTTGCTGCCGGAAAGTAATTTTCGGAGATTGATGGTGTGCGGTTACCCGCACACCATTTTGTTTTCCGTGGGGGAAGAAGTTACCCTACGTGTATGAAGAAGGAAAGGAGAAGGGTATGGAGGAAAAAATGCCCCAAAGAGCGCTTTTGGTAGCCTTGGCGCGTAAATCCGCCGAGGTTGCCGCCTGTGAAAGGAGCTTAGACGAGCTGGAGCGCTTGCTTGAAACGGCGGGAGCCGAGGCTGTTGGCCGTGTTTTGCAGGTCAAGAGCGACCCCGATCCCGCTACCTTAATCGGTAGCGGAAAGCTGGCTGAAATTGCCGATTTCTGCCGCAGCAACGGTGTTTCCTTAGTGGTATTTGATACCGAGCTTTCTCCCTCCCAGATTCGCAATTTGGAGGACGGAATGGAGGACGTTCTCGTTATCGACCGCAGTATGCTGATTCTCGATATCTTTGCCCTTCACGCCAAAACGGGTGAGGGAAAGCTGCAGGTAGAGCTTGCCCAGCTGAAATATACCGCCCCCCGTCTGACGGGACACGGTAAGGAGCTGTCAAGGCAGGGCGGTACGGTGGGAACGAGAGGTCCCGGCGAATCCAAGCTGGAGGAGGACCGCCGCCATATTCACCGCAGAATTACGGCGCTGGAGCGCTCCCTTGCCGAAATGGAAAAGAACAGAGCCACCCTGCGCGCCGCCCGTGACAAAACGGGAATGGCAAAGGTGGCAATCGTTGGCTATACCAATGCGGGAAAATCCACCCTTTTGAATTTGCTCACCGATGCGGGCGTTTTGTCCGAGGATAAGCTCTTCGCCACCCTGGACCCTACCACGAGAAAGCTGCTGCTACCCTCGGGGGAGGCGATTCTCTTAACCGACACCGTCGGGCTTATCCGCAAGCTGCCTCATCACCTGGTGGAGGCGTTTCGCTCTACGCTTGACGAGGCGCGGTATGCAGATGCCCTGGTTATCGTCGCCGATATGTCGGACGAGGAGTGCCGGGAGCATTTAGAGGTCACCTTTGATACCCTGCGTCAGTTGGACGCCGAGGGAAAGCCCACCCTTATCGTCTATAACAAATGCGATGCGGTGGAGGATTTTTCCCTGTTGCCTATGGAGAAAAACGCCGTCTGCATTTCTGCCAGAACGGGAAAAGGGGTGGATGCCTTTTTAGAGCAGCTTTCCGCCCTTTTGAAGGAAGGGAAGCGAGATGTCGTTTTGCGTATCCCCTATGCAAAGGCAGGGGAGCTTGACGGAGTCTACCGCCACGCCACGGTGAAGGAGGTTTCCTACGAGGAGGACGCTATCCGTGTTCTGGCAACGGTGGACGCCAAGGCAAGGGGGCTTTACCGCGCGTATATGGAAGAAGAGGCATAAAAGCCTTTTGGAAAGGGGGACACGATGAAGGAATATAAAACGGTAGCCAAGGCGGCTGAATTTATATATGAAGAGAAAAAATCTGTTTTTATCGGACACGTGGCGCCCGTTTCCACAGAGGAGGAGGCTTGGGCGTTCGTAGAGAAAATGCGGAAGCAGTATGCGGATGCCAGGCATAACGTATATGCGTATCTGCTGCGTGAGAACGCCAAAAACAGATACAGCGATGACAGAGAGCCCCAGGGAACCGCGGGGCTTCCGGTTCTGGATACCATTCGCAAAAGCGAGCTGACCGATACCGTCCTTGTGGTGACGCGGTATTTCGGCGGCGTGCTTTTGGGCGCAGGGGGGCTGGTGCGCGCCTATACGGCGGCAGCCGCAGGCGCCATCAAGGAGGCAGGTATTGCCTTTTACAGGGAGCAAATCGCCTTTGACGTTGTTCTCCAATACCCCGATTATCAGCGCATCAGCGCCGAGCTTGCCAAGCTGGATATACGGGTGAAGGACACCGTCTTTTCCAACGAGGTTCTGCTTTCTCTCTCCGTTCCCGTTGCCGCCTATCAAAGGGCAGTGGATTTTTTACGGGACAAAACGGCGGGAAGAGCGGAAATTCGGGAGGGAAAGAGCGTTTTTTGCGCCGAATAACAGAAAAAAATAATATTTTTCGATAAAAAAAGTAAAATCGGAAAATTCTTCGTATTTAATTATTGAAAACAAAAAGGAGGTGCAGGATGAAAACTGCGGAATTGTTCCAAAAACGGGAAGAGGAAATGCTTTCTGCCTATGCTTTTCCCAGCTCTAAAACCCAAGGTCGCTTGAAAAAGAGCGACTCCTGTCCGTATCGCACCGACTTTCAACGGGATAGGGACCGCATTATTCACTGTAAGTCCTTTCGCCGTCTGATGCACAAAACCCAGGTGTTCTTTGCCCCTGAGGACGAGCAGTTCAGAACCCGTATGACCCATACCTTAGAGGTCACCCAGATTGCCCGCAGCATTGCCCGTGCCTTGCGCTTGAACGAGGACTTGACCGAGGCAATCGCCATGGGACACGATTTGGGGCACACCCCCTTCGGTCACCAGGGCGAGGAGGCGATGCGTGAATGCTATTCTCCCGATTTTGCCCACTATAAGCAGTCCCTGCGTGTGGTGGATTTCTTAGAGCACGATGGGGAAGGGCTCAACCTGACCTACGAGGTGCGTGACGGTATCGTCAACCACACGGGCAAGCATATGGCTTGCACCTTGGAGGGCGTGGTGGTCAAGTATGCTGACCGTATCGCCTACGTTAATCACGATTTGGATGACGCCTTTTTTGCGGGCATTCTTTCCAAAAACGATTTGCCCAAGCATCTTCTGGAGGTGTTCGGGCAGTCTTATAGCGACAGAGTGGACGCTATGGTGGGCGCCGTTATCGAGGCGAGTATGGATAAAGACGCCATCGGTATGACCGCCGAGGTTGGTGAGGCAATGATGGAAATGCGCCAGTTCTTAACCGACCACGTGTACCACAACTCTCCCGCCAAAACGGAGGAAAAGCGAGCCCACGAGCTGCTTTGCCGCCTGTTTGCTCATTTTGAGGCAAATCCCCAGGAGATGCCCGATTTTTATTACAAGCACTGTGAAACGGAGGGCGTAAAAAGAATGGTCTGCGACTATATCGCAGGCATGACAGACCGATACGCCATCGATACATACCGTCGCCTTTTTATTCCGCAGGTCTGGAAAGGAAGGGGACATGATTGAACGCCAAACGATAGATGAAATTCTTGCTAGAACCGATATGGTAAGCCTGGTTTCCTCTTACGTTTCCTTGAAGCGCGCGGGAAGCAATATGTCGGGGCTTTGTCCCTTTCATAGCGAGCGCTCCCCGTCCTTCACGGTTTTTCCTGCCGACAATTCCTTTTATTGCTTCGGCTGCGGTGTGGGTGGCAACGCCATCACCTTCGTGCGTAGGATTGAAAACCTTGATTTTTCCGATGCGGTTACCTTTTTGGCAAACCGCGCGGGCATTACCGTGCGGGAGGAAAAGGGCGCCGAGGAGCCTCGGGTAGACAGAAATCGCTTCTTGCAGATGAACAAAATAGCGGCGCGTTTCTTCCATAGCGCCCTCTACGCCGAGCATCCCGACGCCAAGGCGGCGCTCGCCTATTTCACGGAGGAGAGAAAAATGTCCTCCGCCACCATCAAGCACTTCGGTCTTGGTTATGCGCCCAACGATTTTTCCTTCGTCAACTATATGAAGAAGGCGGGCTATACCGACGATGAGCTGGTATCGGGCTACCTTTGCCATAAAAGCGACAAGGGAGTGCTTTATCCTGCCTTCCGTAACCGTGTGATGTTCCCGATTATCGACGTGCAGGAAAACGTTATCGCCTTTGGCGGACGTGTAATGGACGATAGCAAGCCTAAGTACAAAAACTCCTCCGACACGCCTGTTTTCAAGAAGAGCAGAAACCTGTTCGCCTTGAATTTCTCAAGAAAAAATGCGGCAGAACGCCTGATTTTGTGTGAGGGGTATATGGACGTCATCGCTCTGCACGCGGCTGGCTTCCCCTATGCCGTGGCAACCCTTGGCACCGCCATTACCTCGGAGCAGGCGCGGCTGATGGCGCGTTACACCAAGCGCGTTATCATCTCCTACGATAGCGACGAGGCAGGGCAGAAGGCGGCTGATAAGGCGCTGCGCCTTCTGGAGGCAGTAGGCTTGACGGCAACCGTCTTGAAAATCCCCGACGCCAAGGACCCCGATGAGTACATTCGCAAGTACGGGGTGGAGCGCTTCCGTGGCGTTCTGGACCAGAGCAAAACCAAATTCGATTTTTATTACGATAAAATTACCGCAAAATACGAGCTTTCCATCTCCCAGCAGAAGATAGAGGCGCTTCACGAGCTTTGCGCCTATATCGCCACCGTTCCTTCCGCCGTTGAGCGCGAGATTTATATGAAGGAAACGGCGAAGCGACTTGATGTTGCCTACGGCGGCGTGGAGGGCGAGGTGCGCCAGCGCCTGGCAAGGCTGCGTGCGGAGGCAAAGCAGAAAAACAGAACCGAGGCGCACCAAGCGCTTTCGGGCGTCCTCGACAGAGTCAATCCCGATTACAGCAAGGCGCCCCGTGCCGCTAAGGCAGAGGAGGCGGTTTTGGGACTTTTACAGCTCTATCCCGCCTACCGTACAAAGCTTTTGGGTGATGAGCCGCTGTTAACCGAGGAGGACTTTTTCACCGACCTTGGAAAACGGGTTTTCCTCTTTATCCTGCAAAGGGAGAAGGAGGGCGGCTTTTCGGCAGATATGCTGGATGAGGCGTTCACGGAGGACGAGGTTGGCAGAATCACCAAAATGCGGGTGGCGCGTATGCAGCTCTCCTTGAATGACGAGGGCGTTTTCTTGGAGTGCGTGGACAGCTTAAAGGCTGCCGTTGCCGAGGAGCGCCGCAAAAAGGATGATGGCGGCGGCTCGGTTGGCGATTTTCTCAGCTTTTTGGAAAAAAGGCGAGAGGAGCAGTAATTTTCGCATACAATTTCGTGGAAGCAGTTATTCTAATCTTGATAGGCAAGAGAAGATTTTCTCCTGTCTGACCGTTTGACATCAAAAAGAAAGGAATTCTAAAATGAGAGAACCTAAGGATTTGAACGATTTGTTAGAGCAAAATGACGGAAGCGGTATGATGAACGTCCTGGCGGACATCGATATTGACTTCGAGCAGCTGGAAAAGGACGGCGAGGCGCTGGAGCAGGGCGATGCCCCCGATGGATTGGAGGGCAATGAAGCCGAGGTTCTGGAAAGCGTTGACGAGATTTTGAATCAAGAGGGTCTTTCTATGGACGACCCTGTCCGTATGTACTTGAAGGAAATCGGTAAAATTCCTCTCTTGTCCGCGGAAAGAGAAAGATATCTGGCAGAGCAGATTTCCCTTGGCAATCAGGCGGCAAAGGACGAGCTGGTTGAGGCTAACCTGCGTTTGGTGGTTTCCATCGCCAAGCGCCACGTGGACAAGGGTATGCACTTCTTGGATTTGATTCAGGAGGGCAACCTTGGCTTAATGAAGGCAGTAGAGAAGTTTGACTACCGTAAGGGCTATAAGTTCTCCACCTACGCAACCTGGTGGATTCGTCAGTCCATCACCAGAGCCATTGCCGACCAGGCGCGTACCATCCGTATTCCCGTGCATATGGTAGAAACCATTCATAAGGTTTCCAGAACCTCCAAGCAGCTACTGCAGGAGTTCGGCAGAGAGCCCACCACTGAGGAAATTGCGGAGCGTCTGGGCATGCCACCCGAGCGAGTACGCGAGATTATGAAGATTGCCCAGGACCCCGTTTCTCTGGAAACCCCCGTGGGCGAGGAAGAGGACTCTCACCTTGGCGACTTCGTGGAGGATACCGAAACCCCCACGCCTGCCGAGAACGCCTCCCGTACGATGCTCCAGGAGCAGCTTGCCAATGTGCTTCATACGCTGACGCCCCGTGAGGAGGAGGTTATCCGACTGCGCTTCGGTCTTTCCGACGGACATCCCCATACCTTGGAGGAGGTTGGCGAATGCTTCAAGATTACCCGTGAGCGTATTCGTCAGATTGAGGCAAAGGCGCTGCGTAAGCTTCGCCACCCCGGCAGAAGCAAGCTGTTAAGAGATTATTTGAACAGTTGATGAATTTTTATGAATGCGGCAAAAGATGTCGCTTTTATGGAAATTATGACTTGACATTTCTCTTGGCATAGGTTATAATAATGAAGATAGATGCGTAAGCTTTTGCGCAACAAGTAGGAGGTTATTTCATGAAAAAAGGCTTGTCTTTGCTTTTGGTGCTTGTGATGCTGCTTGTTAGCTTCACTTCCTGTGGCGGTGGCGGCAAAACCGATACCAACAAAACGGAAAGAGTGCTTTTAACTTTGAAGTGTGCCATTATCGTGGACGACATCACGACAGTAGACGGAATAAAGGCGATGCAGACCGCGTTTAATGAGGTTTGCAAGCAGAAATATTCTACTGCCATTGAGTTCTTTTATTGCACCGCGGATCAATACGAGGCTATGATGGATGCGGAGATGGAGCGCATTGCGGCTGAAAAGCTGGCAGGCGGCAACTCCTCCGGTAGCGCGTCGGGTTCCCAGACCAATACAGGAGCGGTAGAGAAGGACGAGTACGGTATGACCGTACCCAAGTACCCCGAGGTGAAGTCCACGCAGTTTGACCTGGTGCTGATTTGCAACCAGGATATGTACAATCGCTACATAGAAAAAGAGTGGATTCAGTCCCTGAATACCCAGCTGGAGAACGTATACCAGCGCATTATGCCCACCATTTTGTCCAGCGTGCAGAAGGAAATCACTGTGGACGGTAAGATTTTCGGTATTCCTGCCCGCAATACGGTCGGTGAGTATACCTATCTTGCTTTGAACAAGAAGGTTGTCGACGCTTTGCATATTAACCCCGATAGCATTGATAGTGTTGCTGATGCGTATAGCATTTTTCTGAATATCCAGAACTCCTCCAAGTCCATTTCCGATTGGGCAGATGAGTTGACCGAGGATGGAGAAACCTTCTCCGCTATCTGGAACAAGGAGGAAAGCTTCGAGTATGCCAACGCAATCTCCATTTCCGCTGACGGCGGCTTTTCCGCTCTCGGTGCCTCCTTCGTGCCTAAGGCAGCAGGTAAGAATGCGTTGACCTTTACCAACCTTTTGATGGATAATGATTACTGCCGTTATCTCGAAATGGTTGTCAATGCCAAGAATAATGATTATTTCGGTGAAGAAAATGCCGATGAATTCATTGTTGGTCTTGTGGACGGCGATTATGCCAAGAGCCTTTCTAACGATGATTACTACTACTGCGTTCTGAATCTTCCTCGTGTAGATGTTGAGGATATTTTCAGTGGGATGTTCGCAGTTTCCTCCTATACGGTGAACGTTGCCCGTTCCGTGGAAATTATCCAAGAATTGATGACCAATTCTCAGCTGCTTAATATTTTGCTGTACGGCGCTCCCACAAACTACGCTAAGAGCAATGACGGTGTTGTATCCTTCCGTGTCAGTAGCGATTATAGACTTGACCCCAACCACCTGGTAGGTAACCTGCAGTTCTATGCGGACCCCTGCGCCGATTACGGTCAGGATGTTAACTACGGTGAGTACGTCGGTAAGCATAACGAGGATTTGAGAGATATGTTCTTCGATGCTACCTGGGAGAATTACTACCGTTATATTGACGAGGAAATGATGGCAACGGTTGACGCCCTTTCCCGTCAGTACCGCGATGACCTTTTGGACTCCGGCTCCGTTGCGGAATTCCGCGCCACGCTGGCAGACATCCAGGAGGAAATGATGGCGGTGGATAGCATGGATGAAACCGTGAAGGCGAACGCCTTGATTTTTGAAAGAATGATGGATGAGGATTTGTTCTACTTCGATTCCATCAATACTGCCTTGTCTGATTACAGAAAAGGTAGCTGATAAAGCAAAAAGCGGCTGTCTCAAACGAGACAGCCGCTTTTTTTATGTAAATTCCTCTGTCAAGGTAGGAATGGCGGGCATTCTATCCACCCTTCGCTTTAAGGGATCATACCGAAAGCGAAGGCAATGTCCATCGGGCGGAACTGCGCCCTTGCGGTCGCATATAACCGAAAGCTCGCCCTCGGATTCAATAGAGGTGCTTCTTTCGCAGTACAAACACATCTTTTCAATCTTTTCATTTTTTGCGCCCACGGTACAGCCCTCCCTGTGTTCTTTATTCTGCTCGCGCTTATTGGCTTTGTTGCCTACGGATAGTATAGCATAAACCTTCCGAATTGTCAAACGGAAAGGGGAAGCGTCAAAAGGAAGGCAAGAAGCCCCTGTAAGAGCTTAAAGGGCAGATACCAAGGGGCAGAGAGCCCTGCACCTTGCCATATTTCCTTCCCTTGGAAATAAACCGAAATACCCGAAAAGCAAATGGCAAAAGCACAAAAGGAGGGACGAATAAGGGAAAGGCTTCCCGTAATAAAGGCGCTGGCGGAGCCGATTTCAAAAATAGAAAGCACAAGGGCTTTGATATAAGGATGAATAAATAAAGGGAAGAGTAACGCGGATAACGCTGAGAATAACAAGACGAAGCCGCATACCGATAGCATATTTTTGGCGGCGGCAGGAATACTCTCCACCAAT
>JAFTSW010000003.1 GCA_017467085.1 Clostridia bacterium
ACCGCAGGTTCGCTTTGTTGCACATCTTCTGGCGGCGTCTTGCCTCGTCGGTCGAAGACCGTTCGTCCCATTCTTTTTGGGACGAAAGAGGCAAACGCCTGAGAGCTAACCGCAGGTTAGCTCTTGTAGAACATCGTGCCGATGCCCTCGTCGGTTAGGGTTTCAATCAAAATCGAATGGCTGACACGCCCATCAATGATAAAGACCCGATGCACGCCCCAGTTGATGGCGTTGACACAGCACTCCACCTTGGGAATCATACCGCCGTTGATGGTGCCGTCCGCAATGAGGGCAGGCGCCTCCTCGACAGAAATCTTGGGGATAAGGGTTTCAGGGTCGTTCTTATCGCGGAGAATGCCGCTGATGTCCGTCATGGAAATCAACGCCTCGGCGTGCAGCTCGCCCGCAATCTTGGCGGCGGCGGTGTCAGCATTGATGTTGTAAATATTGCCCTCGTTGTCACAGCCAATGGTGGAAACCACGGGAATATAGCCCTTGTCGATGACGTCGAGAATGGGCTGTACGTCCACCTTGGTGATGTCGCCCACAAATCCAAGCGCCTCGTCCTTCACCTTAGCTTCAATCATATGTCCGTCAACGCCCGAAAGACCTAACGCCTTGCCGCCCATATTCTGAATGAGGTTGACAAGACTCTTATTGATTTTGCCCGACAGCACCATCTGGGCAACCTCCACGGTTTCCCTGTCGGTGACACGCAGTCCGTTGACGAACTGGGTTTCCTTGCCGATTTTGCTCAGCATTTCGGTAATCTCGGGGCCGCCGCCGTGGACAAGCACCACCTTGACGCCAACCAAGGACAGCAAAATCATATCCCGCATCACCGAATTTTTCAGATGCTCGTCAATCATAGCGTTGCCGCCGTACTTCACCACGATAATCTTGCCCGTGTATTTTTGGATATAGGGTAGGGCGTGTACCAGTATTCTGGCTCTGTCTGCATTGGAAATTTTCATACTTTTTCCCTTTCTTTGTGTCAAAGCGGTGTTTTTTTGCCCCTGCAAAGGGCGGCAAAGAGCCTCCCCTCTCGAGAAAGCTCTTTTCATTTACCGTCAGGTGCGGTAGTCGCCGTTGATTTTTACGTATTCATAGGTAAGGTCACAGCCCCAGGCAGTCGCCTCGGCGTCGCCATCGTGAAGCCCCACCAAAATGTCGATTTCACTCTCCAGGAGAATTTCCTTTGCCTTTTCCTCGGAGAACTCCACCCCTGCGCCGTTCTCGCATACGAGAATTTCGCCCTTAGCGGAGGCAAAGCGCACCGAAACCTTGGACACGTCCACAGGCTCGCCGCTATATCCGATGGCGCAAAGCACACGGCCCCAGTTGGCATCGGCGCCAAACATAGCCGCCTTGGTCAAGGAGGAGCAAATCACCGACTTGGCAACCGTTTTTGCCATCTTCTCGGTCTTGGCGCCCGTCACCTTGCATTCCAGCAGCTTGGTTGCGCCCTCGCCGTCTGCCGCAATGGCGCGGCAAAGAGAAACGGTCACGGTGTTCAGCGCCTTCATAAAGGTGGCGAAGTCCTCGCCCTCCTCTGTGATTTCGGCGTTGCCCGCAAGGCCGTTGGCAAGCACCGTCACCATATCGTTGGTGGAGGTGTCGCCGTCAACGCTAATCATATTAAAGGTCTTTTCCACGTCCCCCGAAAGTGCCTTGGCAAGCATAGCGGAGGAAATCCTGCAGTCGGTGGTGATAAAGACCAGCATCGTTGCCATATTGGGGTGAATCATACCCGAGCCCTTGGCAATACCGCCCAGGTGGCACTCGACGCCGCCAATTTCAAAAGAAACGGCAAACTCCTTCTTCTTGGTGTCGGTGGTCATAATGCCCTCAGCCGCCAAGGCGCCGTTCTCGGCACCCAAGCCCTTTACCAAGGTGGGAATTCCCTCGGCAATGGGGGTAATATCCAAGGGCTGTCCGATAACGCCCGTGGACGCAACCACCACGTCCTCTGCGGAAATGCCCAACTCCTTTGCCAGAAGGGCGCTCATTTCCTCGGCAATTTCAATGCCGTTGGCGTTGCAGGTGTTGGCGTTGCCGCTGTTGCAGATAACGGCTCTCGCCACCCCGTTCTCCAAGTGGCGACGGGTGACAACCAGGGGCGCTCCCTTCACTAAGTTGGTGGTATATACGGCGGCGGCAGCGGCAGGCACCTCGCTATAAATCAGCGACAGGTCCCGCTTGGTCTTGTTCTTGCGAATACCGCAATGAATGCCGTTTGCCGTAAAGCCCTTTGCGGCGCAAACGCCGCCCGAAATCAGTTTCATACGCTTCTTTGCTTTCTCCCGAAAGCGTCCTTTCTTTTTATCCGCTGTGCCTTACAGCACCAGTCCCTCGTAGGACGCCGCGCCCAAGGCGGCGTTCAGGCACTGAATGGCGGCGCCCGAGGCGCCCTTGCCTAAGTTATCGTAACGGGCAACTAAGAGAATACGCTCTGCGTTGCCGTGAACCGATATCTGCATCGAATCCTTCCCCGAAAGAGCCGCGGCAGATAAGAAGCCGCCCTCGTCTACCGCCTCCCGATAGGAAAGCAGGGGGGTGTTGTAGGTCTTGGCGTATACCGCCTTGATATCCTCCACCGTCTTGCCCTGGGCAAGAGAGGAGGCGAAAAGAGGCACCGTGACCTCCATACCGCTATAAAAATCGGCAACGATGGGCAAAAACAGAGGTGCGCTTGCAAGCCCCGTCTGCGCCACCATTTCCTTCAAGTGCTTGTGGGTCTGTCCCAAGGCGTACTGACGGGGAGCGCCAAGCAAGGCTTCTCTCTCCTCCCCTTGGTATTCGGCAATCATCTTCTTGCCGCCGCCGCTATACCCCGTTAAGGAGGTGGCGGAAAGCAGGGTGTCCTTGGGCAAAATTCCTGCGGCAACCAAGGGCTGTACTAAGGCGATAAAGCCGCTGGCGTGGCACCCGGGAACCGCAATTCTCTTTGCCGTGCGAAGCGCCTCGGCGTGAGCGGCGGACAGCTCGGGAAAGCCGTAGCACCAGCCCGCCTCGGTGCGGTGGGCGGTGGAGGTGTCCAGCACCACGGTGTCGGGATTTTCCAACATCGCAACCGCCTCACGGGCGGCATCGTCAGGCAGACACAGAAAGACGGCGTCTGCCGCATTGAGCATTTCGCGGCGGGCATCGGGGTCCTTCCTCTTTTCCTCAGGGAGGGAAAGAAGATGAATATCCTCTCTTGCCTCTAACCGTTCACGGATGCGAAGCCCCGTTGTGCCTGCGCTTCCGTCGATAAATATGTTCTTCATGCCTCTAAAAACTCCTTCACGAAGGCAAGCTGTGCCTTCACCGAGTCGGGACCCGTGCCGCCTGCGGAAATCCGCTTGGTGACGCAGGTGTATAGGTCAATCGCCTCGTAAACGCCCTCGTCAACCTGGGGACACAGCCCGCGGTATTCCTCCAAGGTCAAGCTGTCCAGTACCTTGCCCTCCTTGATGCAGTAGGCAACCGCCTGTCCCGAAATCTTGTAGGCGGTGCGGAAGGGCAGACCCTTCTTGGTCAGATAGTCGGCAAGGTCGGTGGCGTTAATAAAGCCCTTTTGCGCCGCCGCCAGCATATTCTCCTTGCAAACACGCATACCTGCCAGCATCGGGGGGAACACGGTCAGGCATTGCTTCACGGTGTCGATGGCGTCGAAGATTGCCTCCTTGTCCTCCTGCATATCCTTGTTGTAGGCAAGGGGCAGACCCTTCAAGACGGTGAGCATCGCCAAGAGGTCCCCGTAGACACGCCCCGTCTTGCCGCGGACAAGCTCCGCAATATCGGGGTTCTTCTTCTGGGGCATAATGGAGGAGCCCGTGGTATAGGAATCGTCAAGCTCCACGAATTTGAATTCCCAGCTGCACCAAAGAATGATTTCCTCGGAGAAGCGGGACAGATGCATCATCACCGTGGCAAAGGCGGCAAGCAGCTCCACACAGAAATCTCTGTCGGATACGCCGTCAATGCTGTTTCGGGTGATGCCGTCAAAGCCAAGCGCCTTCGCCTCCATCGCTCTGTCGGTGGGGTAGGTGGTGCCTGCCAGGGCGCAGGAGCCAAGGGGAGAAAGATTCATCCGCTTGACCGCGTCCTCTATCCTGTCTACGTCACGCATAAACATCATAGCGTACGCAAGCAGGTGATGGGCAAAGACGATGGGCTGGGCGCGCTGCAGGTGGGTATAGCCGGGCATAACCGTTTCGGTGTTCTTTTCCGCTTGCTCGGCAATCACTCCGATAAGCCCCTTGAGCATCGAAACAATCCCCTGCGCCTCCTCGCGCAGATACAGGCGCACGTCCACCGCCACCTGGTCGTTGCGGCTTCTGGCGGTATGCAGGCGCTTGCCCGCATCTCCGATACGCCGTGTCAGCTCCGCCTCCACGAACATATGAATGTCCTCGCCGTCGCCACAAAGGGAGAGCTTACCGCTTTGGATGTCCCCGAGAATTTCGCCTAAGGCGGCGATAATGCTCTCGGCATCCGCGGCAGAGATAATCCCCGTTGCCGCCAGCATAGCGGCGTGCGCCATAGAGCCCTCAATATCCTGCTTGTACATTCTGTTGTCAAAATGCAAGGAGGAGTTGAAGTCATCCGCCTCTTTGTCCAAGGCCTTGGCAAAGCGCCCTGCCCACATCTTTTCGTTAGCCATAGTTTCGTCCGTTTCTGTTTATTTCTTTTGGTTCTTTGCCATAACCTGCGCCTGCACGGAAATGGGCAGACCCCACAGGTTAATAAAGCCCTTGCTGTCCTTCTGGTCGTATACGTGGTCCTCGCCGAAGGTGGCAATCTCCTCGGAATAGAGGGACCAATCGCTCCAAGCGCCTGCCTTAATCATATTGCCCTTGTAGAGCTTGATTCTTACCTTACCCGTTACGTGCTCCTGGGTCTTGGATACGAAGGCGGAAAGCGCCTCACGCAGAGGGGTGTACCACTGACCGTTGTACAGCAAGTCCGCGAAGGTGATAGCCAGCTCCTCCTTCTTGTGCTTGGTCATCTTGTCCAAGCACAGGGTTTCCAGATAGTTGTGGGCAAAGTAGAGGATAGCGCCGCCGGGGGTTTCGTACACACCGCGGCACTTCATACCTACCAGACGGTTCTCCACAATGTCTAAAAGTCCGATGCCGTTGGCGCCGCCAATCTCGTTGAGCTTGAGAATGATGTCCTTGGCGCTCATAGGAACGCCGTCCAGCGCCACGGGAACGCCTGCTTCAAAGTCCAGCGTTACGTAGGTGGGGGTGTCGGGCGCCTGCAAGGGAGATACGCCCATCTCCAAGAAGCCCTCCTTCTCGTAGAGAGGCTCGTTGCCCGCATCCTCCAAATCCAAGCCCTCGTGGGACAGATGCCACATATTCTTGTCCTTGGAGTAGTTGGTTTCACGGTTAATCTTCAAGGGCACGTTGTGTGCCTCGGCGTAGGCAATTTCCTCCTCACGGGACTTGATATCCCATTCACGCCAGGGAGCGATAATCTTGATACCGGGCGCAAATGCCTTGATAGCCAGCTCAAAGCGCACCTGGTCGTTGCCCTTGCCCGTACAGCCGTGGCAAATGGCGTCAGCACCCTCGGCAATAGCAATCTCTGCCAGACGCTTGCCGATAATAGGACGGGCAAGCGCGGTACCCAGCAGGTACTCCTCGTACTTTGCCCCTGCCTGCAGGGTGGGGATAATCATATCGTTGACGAACTCGTCCGTCAAGTCCTCAATGTACAGCTTGGAAGCGCCCGTTTTCAGCGCCTTCTCCTCCAAGCCCTCCAGCTCGTCTGCCTGACCCACGTTGCCCGAAACGGCAATGATTTCGGGGTTGTTGTAGTTTTCCTTCAACCACGGAATGATGATAGAGGTGTCAAGTCCTCCCGAGTATGCCAAAACGATTTTCTTGATTTGCTTGTCTGCCATTTTTTGTATCCTCCTGCATAGTTGCATAAAAATTCATTTTTTGTTCCAGGTTTTGAACAGATTTATTATACATCATCTTTATATTTTATGCAACTGTTTTTTCCGTTTTTTTCTTTTTTCCACGCATTGCACAAATATTTTTCGGGCTTCCCGTCTTTTCTTTGTGCATTCTGCCCCTTTTTTATCCGTCCTTTTGCATAATTATTGAATAAATATTCTATTTTATGAATATTCTTTCACTTTTTGCGGGTTTTATGCGAAAATCGGGCGTCCTTTTCTCTGCCAAAAAGCACAGAACCCGATGGGGATTCTGTGCTTTTTCTACGGTATGCTTGCGCGCGGCGCTTAGAACAGACCCGAAATTTTGCCGTTCTCGTCCACGTCAATGCGCTCAGCGGCAGGAACCTTAGGCAGCCCGGGCATGGTCATAATATCGCCCGTCAGAACCACCACGAACCCTGCGCCTGCGGAAATCTTCACGTTCTTAACCGTGACGGTAAAGCCCTCGGGAGCGCCGAGCTTAGAAGCATCGTCCGAGAAGCTGTACTGGGTCTTTGCCATACAAACGGGGCAGCTACTGAAGCCCATCTCGGTGAGCTTGTCAAGCTGTGCCTTTGCGGCAGGCATATAGGTGACGCCCGCGCCGCCGTATACCTTCTTCACCAGCGCCTCAATCTTGCCCTCCAAGGGAAGCGCGTCCTCGTAAGCGAAGGTAAAGTCGCCCTTCTCCTCCTCGCAAAGACGCACCACCTCACGCGCCAGCGCCTCGCCGCCGCGGCCGCCCTCTGCCCAAACGGTAGAGAGAACGGTGTTCACGCCCAGCTCCTTGCACTTGGCAATAATGAAGTCGATTTCCGCATCGGTGTCGGTGGGGAAACGGTTGACCGCTACCACGGAGGGCAGACGGTATACGTTCTTCATATTGGATACGTGACGCAGAAGGTTGGGAATACCTGCCTCCAACGCCGCCAAATTCTCCACGCCCAGCTCGCTCTTAGCGGCGCCGCCGTGCATTTTCAGCGCGCGGACCGTGGCGACCACCACAACCGCCGAGGGAACCAGCCCTGCCATACGGCACTTGATGTCCAAGAACTTCTCCGCGCCAAGGTCAGCGCCGAAGCCTGCCTCGGTTACGGTGTAGTCGCCCATCTTCAGCGCCATCTTGGTAGCAATCACCGAGTTACAGCCGTGGGCAATATTGGCGAAGGGGCCGCCGTGTACAAAGGCGGGGGTGCCCTCTAGGGTCTGTACCAGGTTAGGCTTCAGGGCGTCCTTCAAAAGAGCCGCCATAGCGCCTGCCGCCTTCAAGTCGGCGGCGGTAACGGGCTTATCGTCATAGGTGTAGCCTACGATGATGCGGCCAAGGCGCGCCTTCAAATCGGACAGGGAGCTTGCCAGACACAAAACCGCCATAATCTCGGAGGCAACGGTGATATCGAAGCCGTCCTCACGGGGGGTGCCGTTAACCTTGCCGCCCAAGCCGTCCACCACGAAGCGAAGCTGTCTGTCGTTCATATCCACACAGCGCTTCCAGGTAATCTTACGGGGGTCAATGCCAAGGGTGTTGTCCTGCTGAATGTGGTTGTCAAGCATAGACGACAACAGGTTGTTGGCAGCGCCGATGGCGTGGAAGTCACCCGTAAAGTGCAGGTTGATATCCTCCATAGGCACAACCTGGGCATAGCCGCCGCCTGCCGCGCCGCCCTTCACGCCGAATACGGGCCCGAGGGAGGGCTCACGGAGCGCCACGGTAACGTTCTTGCCAATTCTGCGCAGACCGTCTGCCAGACCGATGGTGGTGGTGGTTTTTCCCTCGCCTGCGGGGGTGGG
>JAFTSW010000069.1 GCA_017467085.1 Clostridia bacterium
TGAAGCTGATTACCGTGGTGCTTGGCGGTATTGTGTACTTCTTCGTCTACTCCACCGTTATCTTCTTGGGCCTGGATTCCAACTACCTCAAGCTGCTTTCTGCCGTTGTGGTTGCTATATTCCTTGCCATCCCCTATTGGAAGAACAAGTACTTCTCCTCCTGGAAGCACCTGTGGTCCAAATCCGCAAGGAAGAAGGAGGATTCTCACGATGCTTAAGTTAGAAAACCTGCAGAAAACCTTTAACGCAGGCACCGTCAACGCCAAGCACGCCCTGTGCGGCATTGACCTTGTGCTGAATCCCGGGGACTTCGTTACCGTCATCGGCGGCAACGGCGCGGGAAAATCCACGATGCTGAACGCCATTGCGGGGGTCTGGCCCATTGACGAGGGCGAGATTGAGATTGACGGCGTCTCCGTCAAGAGAATGAGCGAGCATCAGCGCGCGAAATACATCGGGCGCGTGTTCCAGGACCCTATGACGGGAACCGCCGCCACTATGGAAATCCAGGAAAACCTGGCTATCGCGTACAGACGCGGCAAGCCCCGCACCCTTCGCTGGGGCATTTCCGCCAAGGAGCGTGAATATTATAGGGAGCAGCTGAAAATCCTGGATTTAGGCTTAGAGGACCGCATGACCGCCAAGGTCGGGCTTCTGTCTGGCGGACAAAGACAGGCGCTGACCCTTTTGATGGCGGCCATGGCAAAGCCCAAGCTTCTGTTGCTTGACGAGCATACCGCCGCCCTCGACCCCAAGACCGCCGCCAAGGTTCTGGAGATTTCCGACCGCATTATCGCCGAAAACAACCTGACCGCCCTGATGGTCACCCACAATATGAAGGACGCCATTGCCCACGGCAACCGTCTGATTATGATGAATGCGGGGCGCATTGTCTTTGACGTGTCGGGCGAGGAAAAGAAAAATCTGACAGTGGAGACCTTGATTGCCAAGTTCTCCGAGGTCAGCGGACAGGAATTTGCCAACGACCGCGCGCTTTTGAATTAACCTATCCGCAAAAAAGCACCTGCAAGGGTGGGTAATACGCCGTTAGGGTATTGCTTGCCTTGCAGGTGTTTTATATTGTTTTTGCTTATTTCTTGATTTTTGCCCGTGCCACACGCACGCAGGTGGAGGTGCCGTAGGGATAGCCCGTGGCGCCAAGAGAGAAGGTGCCGTTGCCTTGGGCAAAGGTCAACGCCTCGCCGTTGTCAAGCCACTCTACCGACTCCACGCACTCCGTAACGCCACGGAAGGTGAAATCATTCTCCTCGCCCTCGTTAACGGTTACGTTCTCATTACCCGTTCTGCCAAGACCGTGAATGAAGAAATAGAGATAGTCCTCCCCGCGCAAAACGAAGTTCTTTTCGTTCTTGCAGGTGGCAGGATGGGGTCTGCCGTTGTAAATCGCCTCGGCGTTCAGATGCATCCACTTGCCTACCAGGCGCATCAGCTCGCGCTGGAAGGGCTCAATGCCACCCTGGGCGGTAGGGCCGATATTCAAAAGCAGATTGGCACCGACACGGCGACAGTGGCAAAGGGTTTCAATCAGCTGACCGGGGGACTTATAGTTCAAATCCAGCTCGCCGATGCCCCAGTGGTCATTGATGGTGTAGCACATCTCGGCGGCAAGATACTTGGGCCAGCCGTCCTTATCCAAGGCACAGGGTCTGCCCTGCTCAAAGGTTACCGAGTCAATCTCGGGGTGTCCTGCCTCGCCCCTGGCGGAAAGGCCCGTGTTGTTGACGATGATGGCGTCGGGCTGATGGCGGCGAATGGTGCCGTAGAGTGCCGTTTCCTTCCAATCCGCATCCTTCTTGCTCCAGTTGCCGTCAAACCAAAGACCGCCGATTTTGCCGTAATTCGTGCAAAGCACCTCGACGCTCTTACGCAGGTATTCCAAATACTCGTCGAAATTCTCGTCAAAACTCTTCTGGTACCAGTCAAGGGTGGTATGATAGAAGAAGGGGATGATGCCGTGCTTGTTGCAGGCGTCCACAAACTCTCGGATAAGGTCACGCCCTGCCGCGGAATGGGGGGCATCGAAATCGCAAAGCCCCTTGGTATCGTAAAGGGAAAAGCCCTCGTGGTGACGGGTGGTCAGAACGATGTAGGTACAGCCTGCGTTCTTGGCAGTCAGCACCAGCTCCTCGGCATTAAAGTCCTCTGCCGTGAAGGTGTCCTTCAGCTTTTGGTAGTCCTCCATTTTGCGATTGTGAACCGCATAGGTCCATTCTCCCATACCAAGCTGAGAATACAGCCCCCAATGCACGAACATACCAAAGCCAAGCTGCTCAAAATCCGCAATGCGTTTTTCGGGAACGGGTACCATAAAATGCCCTCCTTGTAGGTTTATCTTGTATTTTTATTATAGCGAGCCCAAGAGAAAAGTCAAGCGTTTTCTTGCTTTTCGGGGCTTTTTTCTTTTTTCATACCGCGCCAGATGATGCCGTAAACCAAAATGCCCAAAAGGGGAAAGAGCATGCCGCAAAGCATTCCCATTTTCATACCCAGCTGCTCGGGCGAAAGAGAAAGGGACTCTGCCAAGGGCAAAAGCGCGGTGCTTTCCATCACACGGTCCGTTACAATACCCAAAAGCTGCGGCACCACCGAGGCGCCTAAGTCGCCCCCTGCCGCCATCAAGGCGTAAATAAAAACGCCGCCCTTCGGGTACCTGTCCGACGCCACCACCAAGGTGCCGGGCCAGAGAAGCGAGGTACAAAAGCCCGTCATGGCGCAGGCAATAAGCCCAAGCCAGGGCAAGGGCGAGAGCGCCGACAACAGATAGCAAAGCGTCGCCCCCAGAGAGCCAAGGGTTAAGACCCTTCCAAGATTCTTGCCGAACTTACCATACAGGGTGCGTCCAAGCCCCAGCATCACCCCAAAAAGGGCAACGCCGAACAAATCGCCCCACACCTTGGGAATACCAAGCGCCGCCTCCAAATACCCCGAGCTCCATTGGGACATAGTGCATTCGGCGGCACCGCCAAGAAAAATGGCCAAAAAGCAAAGCCAGACCCCGCCCTGGGAGAGAAGCCGCAGGCTTCCCGTTGCCTTTTGGGGCGTTTCCATCGGGGGAAGTTCGCTTCCCGCAAAAAGGAAAGCGGAGGCGGCAGGAATGAGCGCAAGCCCCAAGGCAAGCCATTGCCAGGCGCCGCCACCTGCCAGAAGCAGAAAGAGAGTGGAAACGGCGATAACGCCCATAACGCCCCAGGCGTATACCGAATGGAGCTTGCTCATTTCTCGGTCGGGGTCCTTGGCAGGCAAGGCGGCAATCACGGGGCTGATAAGCACCTCCGCAAGACCGCACGCCGCCGAGAAAATCACCGTCCCGACCACAAGCCCCAAATAAACCTGCTCTGCCCAGAAAAAGGGCACCAGGGCATATACCAGAAAGCCGAATACCGCAATCACGGGAATGGCCTTCACCGTCTTGACAATATCAAAGCGATGGGAAAAGAAGGAAAAAATCAAGTCCACCGCCAGCTGCGTAGCAAAGTTGAGCAGCACCAACAGCCCCAGCTGCGAATAGGAAATGCCATAGAGAGAGCGAAAGGTGAGAAACAGAACGGGCGAAAGGTTGGCGGCGGCGGACATGGTGAGGCTCGCGCTATAACAGGCAAGCTTGAGTCTTCGTATTTTTGCAGGTGTCATAGCTATATCCTTTTGTCAATAATTGTTTACATATTCGGCTCTACCAGTATGCGATAGAGGGCTTCTCGCTGTGCAAGGGACAGCCCCGCTATATCCCGCAAGAAGGCATCTGCCTTTTGGCGGAGGGTGTCGCCCGAGAGCGCCATAAACGCCTCCCAAAAGCGGCGAAATTCTCCGTAGTTACGGGTGCGCGTTCCCCAGACCGACAGGCTGGTAAATTCATAATCGTCGATGAGCTGTGCCTCACCCATACCGAGAAAGGCGCCGAGAATGAGGGCGAAGGTACCCGTTCTGTCCGCGCCGCCCCAGCAATGAAAATAGACGGGATAGTGGGAGGGTTCGGCAAGCACCTTGAAAAACGCCCCGACGTTAGCGGCGTTCTCCTTTTTGAATACCTGGGTATAGGGAACGCAGGGCACCAAAATGCGGGAAATGCCCAGAGGCTCTGCGGCGGTAAAATCCACCTTCCCTATCGCCTCGCCCCGCATATCCAGCTCGGTGCGAATGCCAAGGCGGCAAAGCGCCTCGGCGCCCTGCTTCGTCAGATGTCCGTGCAGCTCAAATTCACCGCCACGGTACAAAAGCCCTTGGCGGATGCGACCGCCCTCCACCTCGTAGCCGCCCATATCCCGCACGTTGGAGATAGCGTCAATCCGCACACACCGCGGCAGGGTCGCCAGGGTGGTGAAGGAGAAAACGGCGCTGCGCCGCCCGTTTTTCTGGACGCACCAGAAATACGCGGTAGCAACCTTCAGATTGTATACCGCAAGGCGCTTTTCCTCGGTCATATAGACGGCGGCGTCCGTCATATCGGGGGACTCGGACACAAGCAGACAGTAAAGCGCCCCCTTCGCCTCCTCTTCGCCCTCCGACAGACTCTCCTCCCAGGAGAAAAGAACGGGAAGCGGCTGGGTGCTATCCTTTTCCTCCCGTTCCAAATCGTACCAGCGAAAGGTCAGATTACCATCCATCGCCCTGCGACGCGGCTCATCCGCCAAAAATGCCCGTTGCGCCTCGCTTTGCAGAGAAACCGTTGCCCCCTCTTGGGGATGAAGCGGCAGTATCATAGACACCCATCCTTTTCCGTTTTTATTTGTCTTATTATACACCGCCTCTTTGCCTTTGTCAATTCATTCGGTTGGAAAATTCATTCCTGTTGTTTTTTGTCCCACTATACATCATGTATGTCGCAAAGCCAACTGCCGCAAAGTCGATGTATGATATAGTCCACTTGTTGCAAAAAAAGGTGGGCTGTCTTACCCTTGGGTAAGACAGCCCTTTTGTTTCTTGGAAAAGGTATGCGCTTCTCACGAAATGGCAACGGGCAGGCGCCTACCTTCTGCGCCTTAATAGGACAGCTCGCCTATGTAAGTATCTCTCACGGTAGACTCATAATCAAATTCCTGGTCCTGGGTAAAGCCCTCAAAGGGATTGACCTCTGCTGCCACGGAAGAGGTATGCTCTAAGGAAAAGGAAAGGGTGTCCACAAATCTTTCTTTGCCTTGCGCTCTGTCCAAAGAGGAGTTGAAAGCAACAGGGCCCTTCTCGTTATAGCTTATAGAGTTGCCCAACTTAACCATACCGGACGTCTTGTCATCCAAGCTCAGCATAGGCGTAGACACGTCCATCGTCATCGTATAGACGCCATCCTTCTCGGTGTTTTGTACTAATCCACCCATAAGCAGAAGCATCTCACTTGCGCCGGTACTATACGTTTCGTAGAATACAGAAATGTTCTTTTCATCTACGAAGCCCAAGGCAAAGAGAATAGCCTCCTCATATGCCGCCTTGCTTTCAAAGGTTTTGTAGGTCTTGGCAACCTCAGCCTCGCCAAGCTCCGTTTCGCCTTCCTGGTGACTTTCCTCTGCCTTCACGTAATACACGCCGTCCGCCACGCCGAAGAACATTTTAATCAAAACCTTTCCAACCCTTTTCGTGGGGGTCAAGGGTGCGTTGTCGGGTGCGTCATACTCAAAATAGCGGACCTCCTTCTCTTCTTTTACAAAATCCACGGACATATACAAATCCTCGCCAATTTTCTTGACGCTGTACGTGCCCTTGTAATGATAGGAGCCCGAATTCTCATAAACCGCCTTCACAGGCTCAGTGGCGCCGTCGGGGGTGTAGCTCCATTCCGTTTCTCCCCCATCCTCCGTCTTGAACTCCGCAAAAAGAGTGACGTCACCGAAATTGGCATAATCCTTGTGGTTGGCATAGAAGGCGTCAAAGGAGGCTATCACCGCTTCGCTGAACTCGCTTTGCGTGACGGTGTTCACCTTGTCACAGCTCACCATCCCCAGCGCCGCCGTGCATAGCAAGCAAAGCGCCAATACCGTTACCAACAGCTTTTTCGTTAAAGTCTTCATAAAAAATCTTCCTTTCTGTTTTGATATATATTTATTTCGCCGCCAGCAGGTCCTCAATCGCCTGCTCGGTGGCGTCTTCGGTGTAAGCAATAAAGGCGGCAAGCACCTTCTTCCCAATTTCCAGATAATCCATCGCCAGAACCTTTTGGATTTTTCTCTCCCGTACCTCCTTGGGTACGTTGTATATCATCATGATGGCGTCAAGGGCGCCCGCGATACGCACGTCCAAGGGCGCGGATTTTTCCGTTGGCATCATCGTGGCAAACTCAATGCCTGATACCAGCATTTCAGCCTCGCGGTAGTTGACCTCCGTCCATCCCTCGCAGTACACGCCGAAAATATCCTTCGCCTTCTTTGCATCGTTGTCCCGTATAATGGTGAGGGTCTTGGGGTGGGTGTAGGCGGCAAGATAGAAATCCTTGCCAATCTCGCTTTCCTCGCAAATCGCCGCCATCGCCGTCAGCTCTAAGCAAAGGGAAAGCAGAGAGCTATACCCCTCCCCCGTTTCCTGCTCTATCATCTTACGCTGAAAGTCGCAAAGCATTTCCACCAAAATCGCCAGAATATGCTCCTTGGTTGGAAAATAGTAGGTCAGATTCCCCGTGCTGATGCCCAGCTCCTGGCATATTGCCTTGGCAGAGGTCTTGTCATACCCTCTTTCGAGAAACATCTTCAAAGCCACTTGAATAATTTCTAATCTCGTGGTGTTCGCCCGTCTTGTCACCGTCTTATCCCCCTCAGAGCCAAGCGCACCGCTTTCCTTCGCGGTTTTCCTTCGCAGTTTTCCTTGCGGCTTCTTCGCAATTTTTCTTGCGGTTTTCCTTGCGCTTTTCTCTTTTCTCTCTTTTTCTTCTTGTTTTAGGACGCATACTAATTTAGTACTAATGCTATTTTAGCATATGTCCTAAAATTTGTCAATAGCTTTTTCGCATTTTTCTTTTTCACGCTGAAAAAGAAAAGCCGCCCAAGGCACAAATGCCTTGGGCGCACGTTTTTTATTAAGGATAGCCAAGCGCAACCTAAGTTGAACTCGTTTTAAGGGGCGAATTTCGTGATATGCTTCGCCAAAAATCCTACGCTTTACCGATTTTGCAAAAACGTTTCGTGGGTCTTGATGGCGGCGCGAAGCTCGCGTAGCTCCGTGCCAAGCACGTAGTCGGTATGGCGTATCTTCCATTCCAAATGCCATCTGTCGCACATATAGAGCATAGACGGCTCAAAGCCAAGAGAGGAGTCCGCATCCACCAAGGGAATGGTGTCCTCCGCGTTCTTGCGCTCGGCAACCAGCAGCGCCTCAATCTCGTCGCAAATGGCGTGCTGACGGGCAACGTCGGGCGTTCTTTGCAGCTCCACGTCCAGCAAATGCATCCGCTTGGCGGCAATGCCGGTCTTGACGCAGTTGGCAATAAACTGCCCAAGGTTACGCAGACGCACAAGGCTCTCGCACTGCACGGGAGCGGCGGTGAGCGTTGCGACGCCCTTTTCCATCAGGGAAAGCATTCTTTCCAAGGATTTTATCTCCTCCCGGATGCTGATGGCCAAGGGAGAAACGGTGGTCAGCCAATGCCCGCTGTGGTTTACCACGTATTTGGGCTTCCAGATGCGGTTGCCGAACATAGCGCCCTCGTTGGCGGGAATCATAACGCTTTGCACCAGATTCAAGGGATGGGCAGGGCCCATACGGAAGGCGCCGTATTGGTCGGACTGGGTGGGCGTATAGTAGCGAATGGCCTCGCTGAAATCTGCCAGCGCCCCCTTAGCGGCGGCAAGATTTTCCTTTCCGTATTCCGCCAGAAGGATTTTTTCTAACAGCGCCTCGTAGGGCTCCTCGGGGAGCATAAAGGCGTGCTTGGAGAGCTTGGAGATAATAGAGGGATAGAAGCCGAAGTGGTGACATTCCATAATGCCCGACAGTCCCCAATCTCTTTGGGCGCGGCTCATGGCGGCGTAGCGGCGCATCCATTGATAAGGCATCGGCTCATAGGGTGCCACGCCGAAGTCCCAGGTTCTGCCGCCCGTGTTGGTCATAGAATACAGACGGATGCCGCGCCGACGCGCCACCTCCGCCTCGCTGGAGAAGTAAGCCCCGGGGCCCTCGAAGCGCAAGGAATAGTCACTGCTCTTGATAAGGGCGTCCCCACAGGGAAGAAGCTCAAACATTTCAAAGGTAACCAGCAGCGTAATGTCCGTGGGCAGGGACTCAATCAGCTTGATGCGCTCCTCCTTGGGGCACCAGCCGAAATTGTATGTCCACAGCACAATGTCCGCATCGGGCTTGACGTTGCGAATGGATTTTTTCAGTATATCCACCCATTGGGGATAATCGTAGCAGGGATAAAAACCGGGATGGGTCTTGCCCGAGGGAAGCCCGTCGGGGTTGTTCCAAGGCCCCGCATGCTCGTCCTTGGAGGGGACGCCGATGGACTCACCCACCAGGGTCACCCCCTTCAAGCCGGGAAAGCGACGGAAAAGCTCGCCGTAGGTGCTGTCGTAGTACGCCGCGGCGTCGGGGTCATCGGGGTGCTTTTCGCTCTTGATTTTGCTATATGCGTACACGTCAATGCCGTAACGGGCGGCGCGGCGAATCAAATCGTTAAAGTCCTCCTCGCCTCTGGCGGAAATGCCAACGCCCTTGGTGAAAATCAAAACGGCGTCCCGTCCCTCGTGGGCAATACGGGCAAGGTACTCATCGGGGAAATCGTCAATGCCGTATGCCGAGTGGACCATTTGGGGAGAATACATAGCCCGCTTCTCTATTTTGCCATAGGCGAGAAAGGGCGCGTGGGAAAAGCTCATCAGGTCCTCGATGTAATACAGTGCCTGGGCGGCGCCTCTTTCATCGTGCGCCGTCACCGTAATGCCGCCCTCATCCGTTTCGATGCGGAAGCCCTTATAGGCGGCGAACTCGCCTAAATCCACCCCGACCTTTTCGGCAAGGCGCACCGTCAGCTCGCCCTCGCCCTCGGTGACGACCGAGGCGGATACGCCCATTGAAACAGAGAGAAAATCGCAAAAATCCTCTGCCGCAACGGAAATGACCTGGGAGGCGTCCTTTTCAATGCAAACGCGCGTGCCGTCAGTGAGCCATCTCTCGCCCTCCATAGCCCTTCTCGATGCCTGCCGCAGGTGAGGGGCGTGAACGGTCAAAAGCTCTTGTCTGAATGCGTAATTATTGGCGCTTTTCATAGCAATACTCCTTTTTCGTTCTGTGTTTTATAGATATCCTTGCAACCAAATGCGTTTATTCTGCCTGCTTTGCCTGCTGGCTTTGCTCGCGAAGCCTATCCAGCTTGGCGTTGCGGGCGTACAAAAGCAAATCCGTTCCCACCATAATGAAATTGAGAACGTAGAAAAACAAAACGTACCATTTCTGCCCGATTTGTGCCATATATACCTCGTTGACCAGCTTGGACACAATGCCCGCTATGTAGCCGAAGAAAATCAAAAACAGAAAGGCAAGGCTTTTCCCCTTGGTGGTTCTGGTCTTGTAGGACTTTATCACGTTCAAGGGCCAGGAAGCCCCGAAGCTGACAATCATTACAACCTCTAATATTTCCGCCATCACAACCTCCGCAACGCGCTTTTTTATCAGTGTAACACAAACAGGCGAAAAAGTAAAGAGAAATGGCAACAAAAAGCAAGATTTTTCCGCTCCCTCCGCACACAAAAAAGCAGCCTTGCGGCTGCTTTTTTGTCAAGACTCTTCTTTTTTCTTTTTATCCGCAAACACGGACAGTACTGTTTGAGCAATAGAGGCAATCATAAAAATATATACAAAATATTGATATATATTGACAGACCAGCCATACCCAAATGTCGGATTGCGCAATACGTATACAGCGCCAACAGAAAGAACGGAAAGAACAATCGTTGAAACAAAGTTCATAGAAAGTGTTTGTTCGATTTCCTTATATGCCTTTGCGCCAAGCTTCTTCTTTTCACCATATGAAAGCAAATATTGGAACGCACCGGTAAATCCTTTTGTAACTCTACCGTTTATATGCAGGCATACGACAAACAAAAACAAATTCAATACAGGGAAAACGAGCGTCTTGATTTCAAACCCGTTTTGAATACTCAAAATGGCAGTAGATAAAGAGGAGGAGAATACATAGACAAAAACACTATATATCCTCATAAAGGTCAATACCGCCGCAATACACATATATCCCACACCGGCGCTTAGCGCCTTTATCCACGTATCAAAGCCCTCTGCTTCCTTTTTCTCTTTGTTTATCCTGTACGTAACAATCGACACCGCAAGCACCAGGGCTAACCCAATTAGCATGCCAACGGTCATCCCACTACCTACGGTATATCCGACAAAATATGCGTCCTCACCAACGCCACCGGATATACTGCCAAAGAACACAAAGAAAACGTATACTATCAGGTTTTGCGCTATGGTATTCACCGCAGCGCTACCCAACTTTATGGATTTTTTAGCAAAAAAATAATAAATCGCTTCCAAAAAGCTGATAACGGTTTTAATGACTACCAATATGGCAGGAATAAGAAGGAACAACAGCCGCACTATTTTCATAACGGAGCTGACAGCGCTCAGCGGATTGCTCGAATCAATGTCCACGCCTGAAAGCTGCTCTATTGCTTCTTTCATCTGTTTAATGATAGAATTATCAGCCCCCCACACAAAATCGTATATATTTTGTGTTTCCCCGTAAAAGGTCTGCCCGCCAATTTCGGTTGTGGGCGTAGCAAAAAAGAGTGCTGTCAGCAAAGAGATGAGTAAAACCACCGCCAAAAGGAGAATATCACAGGTTAGTCTTACACCCGTTCTTTTGTGCTTAGAATACTTGAGGAGCGCCTCGCTGCTTGTTGCGGCGCCTTGATTTTCATTCTGCCCTATCATACGGCTATTCCCGTGGGGCGTTTTTTTCGTTCCGTACCTTACACGTAGCTCATCAAGAGAAGGGTCGCCCTCGTTGGAAGCTTCGTGAGGCACAACGCTTGGCTGATTTGCCCCAAACGGCATACATCTGCCCCTTTTCGTTCCGTACCTTGCACGTAGCTCATCAAGAGAAGGGTCGCCTTCGGTGGAAGCTTCGTGAGGCACAACGCTTGGCTGATTTGCTCCAAACGGCATATAGCCATCCCTCTTCATTCCGTACCTTGCGCGTAGCTCTTCCAGAGGAATATCCTGTTGCACTTGCTTGTTGCTTTGATTTTCTTCCATTTCTTATTCCTCCGTTGCACACGGAAGGACAATTTCCGTTGCGCCAAAATCCGTATAATTCACAGAAATTGTAAGAGCAAACACGTCCTCGCCATTGCTCATAGTAAGAACGGTTTTGCTGGCAGACAGACGCCCATTCGTGACGTAGTAATCCGAATTAAAATGAATATGATATTCATCCCACGCCTGTTCTATTTCGCCGTATGCAAGATCACCCAGCATTAACTTGCATACCTCCTTGAATTTTTCATTGGGCATGCTGAAGCCATTTGGCGTTTTCACGAAATAAGAGGCATCTACCTGCATCATAAACGCGAAATCGGTAATGTCCTGCAAGGTGGACAAGCTTTTAAGAGATACCCTTTCTCCACCTTTAACGAGAAAAACCTCATATATTAAGTTTTGTGAGCGAAGGTCGCTGTTGATTTCGGAAAGCGAATAAAACTTTCCGTCGTTCTTCTGCGGATGCTCCAGATACGCCGTTAAGTATTCATTTTTCTCCACAAAATACATATCCGAGCTGAACCCCGGCAGCTCCTGATCAAAAAACGCCTTATCGTCATCAAACAAAATGGTTTGTCTGTAGGTTGCATCCGTTGTTGCCTGCGGATTAACGAGTCGCATATTCACCGTGGTTACAGACGTGCAGTTCAGATATCTGGCGCCATCCAAAACCGTATCAAAATAACTGTTAGTCAAGGCTTCGCCGTTGCTTGAAGGAGAAACGTAATATCGGTATTCTCCCTCCATTTCCAACAAGCAAGCATCCATACTCCTGTTTACATCGTCACAGGTGTAATACACAACGACTCTTTCCGCCGCCGTTACCTTTGCTTTATCCTCTGCGCTTAAAGCCAATTTTTCTATATCCTCGCTGCTCAAATCGGCTATTTTTTCATATCCGCTGTAAATCGGCTGAGAGGTAGCGCCGGTCAATTCAACGGCAATGAACTCTTTTGCGGTTTCGACCTTTGAGCCATACGCCCTTTCCGACAGAACGCCAACAAAGGTTTCGCTGGGGTCTTCATATTGGAAAAAGTTCATATTGTCGCCCAAGATAAACATACCAACACTTATAGCGGCAGTTAAAATCAATCCCGTGACCAGCTTTACAATTCTTTTAACCATTTCTCGTTGCTCTCCTTCAAAAAAGATAGCACCCCAAAACCGTGCTTTGGGGTGCTGCATCAGAAATTACTCCAAGGGCGCCGTTTCTTCTACTTTATGCTTTTTCAAAAATGCGCTAAGAGTTTGATAGTTGATTTCCGTGGCGATTTTATACGTTACGAAAATATCCACTATACACCAGATAGAGGATGCTACACTCAGCAGAATACCCAAAACGGGAACAGCCGCCAAGAAGGTTGCCAAAAGACGCAAAATCAGTTTTCCGAAGCCCAAGGGTTTATCGCCCACGTAAAATCTGTCAACGCCAATGCCACCGAGAAAAATAGAAAACAGTAAAGTTTTTGTCTTGCCCTTGATAGGCATCAGCATCAATTCATCCAAGCAATCGTCAGATGCCTTTTGCAAATGCTCCCGAAAATTCGGAAGGCTCGCCTTGGGAAGCTGCTTTTGATATTTTTCCAATGCTATTAAAATTCTGTTCTGTGTCATTTTTTATCTCCTGCTACCGTCATTTTTCAACCTTTACAGATTGTTATGTCTATTATAACCTGTTTTAGGTTAAAAGTCAATACCCTAAAATAGATTAAATATAATGAAGGTATACTAAACCTTGGGGGAAGCTATGTACAAAAGAATTCGTGATTTGCGACAGGACAGGGATATGAACCAAACGCAGGTGGCAAAGCTGCTTGATATGTCCCAAACAGGCTATTCAAAATATGAAACGGGAGAAAACGATATCCCAAAGACAATTTTGATTAAGCTCGCCCGCTTTTACAATACGAGCATCGATTATCTGTTGGGCGAAACGGACAACCCCGAACGGTATTCTTAAAAGGAAAAGCCGTGAAGGCTTCGCGGATATGCGTTGCCTTCACGGCTTTTTATATGGATTGTATCAGCTTTTTTATTTGACGCGCTCGATTTCGCGGCGGCTTTCCTCGGAAAGCGGGCAGTTCTCAAAAACGCCGTAGTTGTCGATATACACGTGCTTGTCGCCTAAGAAGCGGATTTCACGAAGACCCGCGTTCTCAAAGGCATAATCATGAATGGAACGAAGCGACTCGGGGAGGGTGATTTCCTCAAGAGAGGTACAGCCCATGAAGGCGCCCTTCGCCAGATGCCCAACACCCTCGGGAAGCACAACGCGCGAAAGGGCGGTGCACTTACCAAAGGCATAGAACGGGATAGCCTTCGTTCCCTCGGAAACGGTGACGCTTGTAAGCGAGGTACAGCCGTAAAAGGCATAATTGCCAAGCTCTGCCTCTTCGGGAAGAGAAAGCTCCTTCAAGGCGGTGCAATACGCAAACGTGTTGTCGTCATACAGCTCTACGCCCTTGGAAAACGAAACGCTCTCTAACGCCGTACAATAGGCAAAGGCGCTGCGGTACACCCTCACGCCCTTGCTTTCGGGATGGAAGATAATCTCCTTTAGCGTTTGGCAGCCGTAAAAGGCAACGGCATCAATATATACGAGGCTCTTAGGCAGCAAAAGACGGCGCACCTTGCTCCGCTTCGACAGCAGATAGGGGGGAACAACCGTGGTGCCTGCGGGAATTTTCAGCGCTTCCCTCTCCTCATAATCGGAAGGGAGCTTATCCAGCAGCGCAAGGAAATCCTTGTTGGGCTCAAAAATGGCCTCGCGGCGATTATTTGCGCTATATAAGCATCCGTCCCTGACGGTAAAGCAGGGATTTCCCTCTGCCACCGTCACGCTTCTTGCGTGATACATACCGAAAAGCGCATACGACCCAATGCTCTTGACGCTCTTTGGCAGGTGAAGGGTCTTTAAGCGCGCGCAATAGTAAAACGCCCTCTCGTCAATAGACGCCACGCCCTCGGGAAGAAGCACCTCCTCTAAATTGTTACAGCCCGCAAAAAAGCTTTTGGGAATTCTCCGTAAATCCTTAGGAAGCGTAACCGTTTCAAGAGAAGTGTCCTCGAATGCCCCCTCTCCAAGATACTCCATTCCCTCGGGAAGCGCGACGGTGATAAGGGGACAGCCCTTAAAGGCGCTGCTGCCGATTTCCTTCAGCGTCGAGGGCAAGGAAACGGAGGCAAGGCTCGCGCCCTCAAAGGCGCTATAGTCAATCACGGAAAGTCCCTCGGGAAGCTCTATGGCGGTAATACCCGAAAAACGGAACGCCTGACATGCAATTTCCTTGACCCCCTTTGGCAAGGTAAGCGTTGTCAGCGCCTTACAGCCGTAAAAGGCCGACTTCCCGATTTTCTCCAGCCCCTCGGGAAGCTTGACCGTGGAAAGTCGCTCACAATTCGAGAAGCACTCCTCCTCAACCGTCTTGATTGCATCGGGAAGCAATATTGCCGTCAGATTCTTGCAGTAGGAAAAGGCGTAAGCACTAAGCGTCTTGACGCCCTTGGGCAAAGCCACCCGCTTCAGCGCATAGCAGCAGCCAAAGGCGTATTCTTCAATCTCCTCCAGACTCTCGGGGAAGGTAATCTCCTCCAAGGACTCGCAGGCGTAAAAGGCGCTCTTTTCAATTCTCGTCACGCCCTCGGGAATCACCACGCGGCGAAGACTCTTGCATTTTTCGAAAAGCTCCTCCGAAATTTCGGTCATGCCGAGCGGCAAAACCAGCGTTTCAAGCTCCTTATAGTTGTCGGGAAGCGCACCGTTGACGTGATTGAATACGCAAGCGCCCGTGCGCTTATCGTAAATATCGCCGTCTTTCACCTCGTAATAGGGAGAATTTTCGGCAATTTTAATTTCCTGTAAGGCAGAACAGCCCGAAAAGGCGTACTTCCCTATCGTTTCAAGGCTGGCAGGCAAGGACAACCGCGCAAGGCTCGGACAAAGAGCAAAGGCGCGCTCACCCAGAGCGGTAACGCCCTCCTCTATAACAACCTCGGTCAATTTTTTGCAATCTCTGAAATATTGGTCCTTTACCGCCGACATATGACCGCCAACGGTCAGAGAAACCATAATTTCCCGCGCCCCGTAGAGAAGCCCGCTTGCCTCCTCCGCCAGGGAGGGGCTCACCTTCGTATCGTATACAATGGGAAGCAGATAGGTATCCGAATACAGGGTATAGTCCATCTCACCGCTTTCCCAGGAATCAAGATACTGATTGTAGGACTCGCCCCAGGCAGAAAAGAGAAAATCGTGCCCAAAGGCGCGAACGCCGATAGCGCTTCCCTCTTCAAAAATAACCTGCTCGGGGGTCACGGCAACAAGCTCCGTTTTGGTGGTGGAACCGCCATAGCCGCCCTCTCCCGAATGGCTTGCGTTCTCCGTAGTATCCACCCGAAGCACCCAAGAGGCCGCAAGCTCTGCCGCTGTTTTCATTGTTTCCTTCATGTCATTTTCTCCAATCTCTCGCGGTCGCCGCCGCGGAATTCAGATAAGTAAGGATTCTACTCCTTTATTGTAGCACCTAGCCCCTTGAAAGTCAATAAATTTTTTCCTTCCCCCCAAGCGAGAAGGGGCTGTCTCAAATGAAACAGCCCGTTTGGATATGAATCAGGCGACTGCCTTATTGTTTTTGGAGCGCTTGATTGCCTGAATGGCAACAACAGCACCCACCAGGGCAAGACCGATAAGGTCAGTCACAAGCCCGGGATAGATAAGCGCCAAGCCACCAACGATGCAAATAATGCGCTCGTACCACGCCATATGCTCTAAGATGTATCCCTCCAGGGCGGCGGACACACCGAAGATACCAATCAGCGAGGAAATGACAATCAAAATGACGTCCCAAACGCCGTTGGTGCCGATAAAAAGCATAGCGGGATTCAGGGCAAAGACGTAGGGAACGATAAAGGCGCCAATGGCAAGCTTGGTGGAGGTAATGGCGGTTTTCATCGGGTTCGCCTGGGCAATTGCCGCGCCTGCGTATGCCGCCAGGGCAACGGGAGGCGTCAGGTCGGCAACGATGCCGAAATAGAACACGAAGAAGTGCGCCGCCAGCATCGGAACACCCATCTGCACCAAAATAGGAGCGCAGGTGGCAGCCATAATGCAATAGTTTGCCGTGGTGGGCACGCCCATTCCCAAAACGATGCAGCAAAGCATAGTCAGGAACAGCGCGATAATCAAATGATTGCCCGCAACAGAAACGATGCCGTTAAAGAGCATATAAGCAAGCCCCGTCACGCTGATAAGGCCCGCGATGATACCCGCGATACCGCAGGCAACCGCCACGGTAATCATACCCTGGGCCCCTGCCGCGAGAGCCTCCCAAATGCGCTTGGGAGTGATTCTGTTTTCCTTATTGAAAAGGCTCACCACAATGGAAACGCCAATGGCAATAACAGCCGCGTAGGCGATAGAACGGGTGCTGGTTCCTACCAGAACGATAAGCACAATCAAGGGAAGCAGCAGATAAGACTTCTTTAACAGGGGAATGAGTCTGGGCAGCTCCTCCTTGGAAAGACCGCGAAGCCCCTCCTTCTTTGCCTCCAGATGCACCGTGATAAACACGCCCGCAAAGTACAAAAGCGCGGGAAGAATGGCTCTGACAACGATATTGGAATAAGGAACGCCAACGGTTTCCGCCATCAGAAAGGCGGCAGCGCCCATAATGGGGGGCATAATCTGTCCGCCCGTGGACGCCGATGCCTCTGCGGCGGCGGCAAATTCGGGCTTATAGCCCGTTTTCTTCATCAAGGGAATGGTCACCGCGCCCGAGCCAACGGTATTCGCAACCGAGGAGCCCGACACCATACCCTCCAAGGCAGAGGCAACCACCGCAACCTTGGCAGGACCGCCCGAAAAGCGACCCACTAAGGAGTTGGCAATGTTGATAAAGAAATCGGCAACGCCCGTTCTTTCCAAAAACGCGCCGAATATAATAAACATCACGATATACTTGGAGCATACGTTGACGGGCGTAGACAACACGCCCTCCTTGGAATAGAAAAGAATACGGACGCTCTCTGTAATTCTCTTGAAAAAGTCGGGATTGTGAAGCCCGAAAGCAAGCGCGTATACCAAAAGCACGCCTGCCACAATAATAATGGGAAGGCCAACGCTTCGGCGGCACAGCTCCACCAGGGCGACAATGCCGACAACGCCAACGATAACCTCAAGGGTTGTGATTTTATAATTAGCAACGATTGCCGCTGCGTTGAATGCAAAGTAAAGAAAGGCGCCCGTGCCCAAAACCATCAGCACGATATCGTACCAGGGCATATAATTGACCCGCTGCGTGCCTCTTTTGGCGGGGAAAACCATATATCCGATAAAAATAATGTACGCCATAAACGTGGTCAAACGCAATTCATCCAACCACGTGGCAAAAAAGGTGACGTAAATGCACATTAAGGAAAAGAGCGCCAGAATGGACGTGACGACAATCTTAGGAACACCCTCCCAGACACGGGTGGTGGATTCCCTGTCGTACTTTTTCATAATGGAATCCAAGTCCATCGGCTCTGCCTCAGTCGCCGTCTTCTTCTTGAAAAAAGCCATATTGATTTCCTTTCTGGAAAATTAGAAAAGCATAAAAGTGCGGTTGTGGCGTTCTCTCGCCACAACCGCATGCAAGGAACAGAATTTTATTCGGCTTCTACGGTAATTCCCTTTTCGGCAAAATACTTTGCGGCGCCCTTGTGGAAGGGTACGGTCATACCGCTGGTTGCGTTCTCCAAGGAAAGCTCAGCGCCCTTGGCGTGTGCGGCGGTGATAGCGTCGATGTTGTCAAAGATTGCCTTGGTAACGGCGTAAACGTCCTCCTCAGAAGCGGAAGCGCTAACGATAAGGGTTGCCTTAACGGTAACGGTCAGAACCTCCTCGGTCTGGTTTGCGTAGGTGTTGGCGGGAATGCTATGTACGGTATAGAAGGGGTGTGCGGTGAGCAGTGCCTCGGCAATGGCACCGTCAATGGGAACAAGGCGGGCATTGCTGTTGGTGGTGAAAAGCTCGGTGATAGCGGGCGTAGGAGGGCCTGCTACGATAAAGGCGGCGTCAATCTTGCCGTCCTTCAGGGCGTCTGCGGAATCAGCGAAGGACTGATACTGGGGTTCGATATCTGCTTCCGTCAAGCCTGCTGCCTCTAAAACGTCCATTGCGTTGAAGTATACACCCGAGCCTGCGGCACCGATAGATACCTTCTTGCCTGCCAGGTCGGCAACGGAGGTGATGCTGGGGTCCATGGTTACCAGCTGTACAGCCTCTGCATACAGACCGCCGATAACGCGGAAGGACTCAATCTTGCCCTCCTTAGCGAAGGAGCGGGAGCCGAGCCAGGCATATGCCATAACATCGGACTGTACGGTGCCCAGCTGATAGTTGCCCTCATCAATGCCAAGGATGTTAGCCTTGGAGCCATCGGTGGAAACAACGTTGACGGAGATGCCGGCAGAGGTCTTAATCTGGGTGCCCAGAATGCCGCCGTAACCATAGTAGGTGCCTGCGGTGCCGCCGGTACCCATCACCATTACGGAGCCGTTGCAGGCAACCAGAGCCGTCACGACCATCACGAGAATCAATGCAAGAGAAATAAGCTTTTTCATGATTTTCCTCCAATTAAAAAATATCGCTTCAATTATACAACATTTTGAAAAAAATTGCAACTTTTTTTGCGTATTTTTTTCGTTTTTTTTATAATTATAGAAAAAACGCGCAAAAAAATCAAAAAATCCCCCAACCACCTCCTCGGCAAGTGGGGGATTTTGCGAAGAAAGCAAGCGCTTACCAAAGCCCGTCCGCTTGCTCCGTTACGAATTTTGCCTCGCAGTTTTCCAGCAAAATGGAGGCGTTCTGATACGGGTCGCTTTTGGAAAAGGTGATGGGGGTCGAAAATCTGCCGTCTACCGCCGTCCAGTTAAGCGTCCCCCGTACCGTGAGGCGCTCCAGGTTGTAGCTGGAAACGAACACGTCCTCGCCCATATAGATAAGCCCTGCGCCAAGGGTAATATCCCTAATCCAGTCACAAGCGGCAAACGCATAGTCGCTTATCCAGGTGACCGAATCGGGAATAACAACCTTCTCCAGCTTTACAAGGTCAAAAAAGGCGTATTTGCCGATTTTGGTAATACCGTTTGCGATTTCAAGAGAGGTAATCTCCTGCTTATATGCGTGCCAGGGCTGAGAGGTCGTGGTAAAAGTAACCATATCTCCCGTTCCGCCAATTTTCAGCTTGCCGTTAAAATTGTATTCCCAAGTGGTCTTGCCGCCTGCGCTGCCGCCAATGGCAACGGCGGTAAAGACCAAGTCACGGGACGGCATCACCGTGGGGACGGTGCTACTCCATACGTACCATTGGCTTCCACCGGGAGTAGGGGCGGTTATCGCCTCGCCCTCCTGTAAGGACAGGGTTTCTATCACGGTGCCGTTTACCTTAAAGGTGACCGTGTGGGGTCTGTTATCCTCCAAAACGGCGTCGCACACCGCACAGCGCACAAGCCCATTCTGCTCCTCCCCGGGCGTATGCCTGTCGCTCTCGGGAATGGCTTTTTCCTCTTCTTCCGAGCATTTCGTGCAGACTCTGACCTGCTTCCCTTCCTTATTGCAGGTGGCTTCCTCTGCCGTGGTCCACTCGCCGAAGGTGTGAGCGCATACAGCGCCGCCATCAGTAGAGCCGCCGCCATCAGTAGAGCCGCCGCCCTCGGTGGAACCGCCCTCATTTCCGCCTTGCCCACCGTTGCAGGCAACCAGCCCCAAGGACAATAAGCATACAACTAAAAGTAAAACAATTTTTTTCAAAGCGCATCTCCTTTCGATTTTCCAAGCCGTTTTATCAGAACAACAATACCCAAAATCAAGAGCATCGGGAACACGGTAGCAACCAGCAAGCCCGTTTTCAAGCTGCCTCCTGCGGCGTCCGCAACGCCGCCCACCAAGGCGGGACCTGCCGCCGCGCCAAGGTCGCCTGCCAGCGCCAAAAACGCAAACATTGCCGTTCCGCCCCTTGGGCATTTTTGCGCGGAAATGCTGATGGTGCCGGGCCACATAATGCCAACCGCAAAGCCGCACAGAGCGCACCCGATAAGACCGAGAATGGCGTTTGGCGACAGCGCCGCCAGCAAGTAGCACACCACGCACAGCCCACCGCACAAAAGCATAATTTTAGTCAAGTCCAGCTTTTCGCTTTTCTTTCCGTAAAAGACGCGGGTGCAGCCCATAAAGGTAGCGAACAGACACGGCCCCAAAAGGTCGCCTACGGTTTTGGAAACGCCAAGCGCCGATTCCGTAAAGGCGGACGCCCATTGGGTCATAGTTGCCTCCGAGGCGCCAACGCATACCATCAGCAAAATCATCAGCAAAAACAAAGGGAGTCTGAATAGCTGTCCGACCCGCAGCCCCTCGCCCTCCTCTACCAGGCGCTCGATGGGGCAAAACAGGAAGTTCACGGTGTTAACCAGGGGCACCAGCGCCCAAATCAGCGTCAGCACCTGCCAATGCGCCATGCCGAAGATGGCAAAAAAAGACGGTGGAGCCCAGTATCACGCCCACCGCACCCCAGCAGTAAAAGGAGTGCAACAGGCTCATTACGCCTGCCTTGTTTTCAAAGGGACAGGCCTCCACAATCGGGCTGAGTAAAACCTCCACGAGTCCGCTGCCAATGGCATACAGAACGACGGAAATGATAATACCCAAAAAGGCATTGGGCAACCGCTCGGGCAGAAACGCCATCAACACCAAGCCCAAGGCGGACACCACCTGGGACGCCACCACGCAAATGCGATAGCCGATGACGTCAGCCAGCTTCACCGCCACCAGGTCAACCAGCAGCTGTGTCAGATAAAAGACCATAGGAATCACCGCAATCATTTCCAGCGAAATGCCGTAGGTATCCTTGAAGGTCAAAAACAGAAGCGGCGTAAAGTTAGCGGAGATTGCTTGGGTAATAAAGCCAAGATAGCAGGCTATCAGCGTTTTTTTGTAATTTTTCGTTTTCGTCATACGGATTTCCTCAGAAAGCGTGCCGCCCCTTTTCTCTGTTTTCATACCAATTTTATCGGGGAGCGTTGCCTTTTTCTCTGTTTGTCGGCGCCAGCACCGCTTTCGCCTTTGGCGAAGCGCCGCACGCTGTGCGACCTTGGCGGCTTCGCCGCCTGCGGATAGTATAGCACAACCGCAGCCCAAAAGCAATAGCGCAAGAAAAAAAGAGCTTCCCTTTTTGTGATGAAAGGCGTTTTCTCCGTAGCAAGACAGCCGCTACGTGTTTTTTCTTATCCAATCGCTTTGAAATTAGAGCTTGCAGTTCTTTTTCCGTGTTTTAAGTTCGTTCTACTTTTATCATATCTCATTTATAATATTAGTATGAATTTGTAACCAACAGTACGGGAGGAACGCAAATGGACAAGCTCACAATGGGAAGCAGAATACGGGAAGCCCGCAAGAAAAAGGGACTTACGCAGGAGCAGCTGGCAGAGCGTCTTGACCTTAGCGTTGAATTTATCAGCCAGATAGAGCGTAGCTTAAAGCTACCGAGTATGCAGGTTTTCATCAAGCTTGTCGAGGTTTTGCAGGTGTCTGCCGATTACCTTCTTCGTGATTCCGTTTCCACAGGGAAGCTGTATGGAGAGAACATTCTCGGACGCAAAATTGAACGGTTGAGCCCCAAGCAAAGAATCGCTCTTGAGGCGCTGATAGATACGTATATCGCCTATCTTGATTAAGAAGAGTCACAAAAGGCTCTTCTTTTTTATTTGGCAACAAAATTCTCTTGTTTTCGACAATCCTGCTGTGTTAAAAAAGGCAGACGAAGCAGAGAACGAAAAGCCGTAACGGGCGCAAAAAAGGGGCCGTCTTAGCGTGATGCCTCGTTAAGAGTATCACGCCAAAGCACCCCTTTTTTCCATCAAAGGTCTCTTGCCTGTTGGATTGCCAGCGCAAGCGCCTGTTTTTCCGCCTCATTATAGCGCTTCATGGGGAAGGTGGCGTTGCCGACCGCAAAGCCCAAGCTCTCCATAATCGCCTTGGTGGCAGGTATCAGCTCATAGCCCGACAGCTCTGAAATCACCCGACACGCCCGATTCTGCTGGCGCTGGGCTTCCTTGGTATCGTTTGCCTTAAAGGCGTCGTAAACGCCTCGGATGATGTCCAGCATAAAGTTATAGGTGGTGCCGATGCCGCCGTCGGCGCCTGCGTTCAAGCCCATCAGCAGCATTTGGTCGGGACCGTTGATGATATTCATTTCCCCCTGGGTCAGCTGCTTTAGCATCATCATCTGATGATAGTCGGGGCTGGTCCATTTAATAGCGGTGATATTATCCACCTCAAACGCCCTGGCGGCAAAGCGCGCGTTCATCGCAAAGCCCGCCGCGGGATTGTAATATATCATCAAGGGAATATGGACGGCGTTTGCCAGCGCCTTATAGTAGTGGTAAACGTCATCCTCATCGTACTTGAAAAAGAGGGGCGGCGTTGCGGAAATGGCGTCCGCGCCGCAAGCCTCGGCGTGCTTGGCAAGGGCAACAGCCTCATTGAAATCGGTAGACGCAACCTGTATGATACAGGGCTTGCGGTGGTTGACAATTCTTACCGATTCCTCCGCCAGCACCCTTCTCTCCGAGGGGCGCAGCGCCAAGCCCTCGCCCGTGGCGCCTGCGATATAAAAGCCGTCGGCGCCCTCCCGAAGAAAATGCTCCAAAAGCTGCTCCAACACCTGACAGTTAATCGTTTCGTCCTCGTGAAGCGGCGTGACCAGCGCCGGCATAATCCCTTCAAATTTCATTCCTCAATCCTCCATTTTTGTTGCATAATCACGGCAGGACAGCCCTCCTGCTCCTTGGCGTAAAATACCGTCAGAAGGCTACCGTCGGAAAGCTCCACGGTGGACGGATAGCCAATGTCCTCGGTGCCCTCGTTTTTGTAAATGTCGTACTCGGTATCCCAGGTTTTTCCGTTATCCCGACTGAACATCGCCTTGATGCCAAAGGGCTTGGCACCGTAGGGAGCGCCGCGGAAGCCGTAAACGGCAACCAGAACCCCCGAGGAATGGCGCATAATGTGGGAGGGCGCGCCCCCGAAGACAGACAAAAGCGGCTCCGGCTTGCTCCAAGTCCGCCCTCCGTCCTCGGAGATGGCTTGATAGGTTGTAAAGCGTTCTTTACATCCCCTTGGCGATTGCACACGGATATGGCAAAGAAGGACTCCGTCCTCCCGTTCAAAGGCGTAGGGCTCGCAGGACAGCTGCTTCTCTCCCTCTATCACCACGTCATCTATACGCCCTATATATTCCATTTCCCCGTTTTCGGGATGAAGCAGATAGGCGCAGATGCAGTCCTCCGCCATCATCGCATCCTTGGGCGAGAAGGTGCGCCCCACCCAAACAATATCACCGTTTTGGCGCTGTACGGGACCGTGGGGCGAGGTAACGGGGCTCTTGTAAAGCGCGCCAAAGGTGACGCCGTTATCAAAGCTGACACGGAAGCTCGCCCCAAGATAGCGCGCCTCCTCCTCTCTGTCAACGGCGTCCAGATACGCCAGCCGATAATCCTTGTAGCCCGAATGCTCCGCCACCCTTCTTTGAAAATCCAGCTTGTTGTTAAAGGAGGTGACGATAACGCCGCTTTTTCCAAAGGGGAGAATGCCCCCATCTCTGTCGTCTAAGGGTGTATCAATGACGGGGGCAGGCAGCGTATAGCTCTCGCCCTCGTCCTCGCTGAAGGACAGAACAGTTTTCCCAAACGGACATACGTGCTGTATCCGAAAGCCCGAGGCGACCACGGCAAGCCTGCCGTTTTTCAGCCTGGCAACGGTGGGCCACGCAAAATAATTATGCTTGCTTGTAGGGTTGCTCATAACGGTTTTCGGCCCGTTTATCAGTGAAATCTTCATATGAACCTCCTTGACAAGAGTTATATCCCTGTTGTATAATAGCCGCAAAGGCTCCGCATTGTACGGCAGCTCTTCTTGGTATCATTATACCATACAGCTACTCTCCGTTCAATACATACAGCAGACAATATGTAAAATTAAATGTCGGGTTAGGAAATGTCTATGTACCACGAATTATCCATCAGAACACCCCAGCGGGATTTTTCCGTCTTTCTGCAAAAGGGCTTTTACAACGGGCGCGCCCGTAGCCCCTTCCACAACCACAACTACACCGAGGTGCAGCTGATTCTGAACGGCAACGCCACCTTCGCCATTGAGGGACAAAAATGTCAGGTTGGCAGCGGCACTATGCTGGTCATACGGCGCAAGGCTCTGCACACCTGCGCGGAGCAGGAGGAGGGCACACTGCGCTCCGCCTTTCAAATTAACTGCGCTCTGCCCGAGGATGCGCCGCCCTTTCAGCTGTATACCGTGGACGAATCCCTACTGCGCCGCTTTTTTGAAGAAATTGCGCGTTGTGGGGAAACGGGGGACTATACCCTGCTTTCTGCCTTCATAGCGCTACTTTGCTGCTATTTTTACCAAGGGGTGCCTATGGAGCCCAATCGGGTGCCCGACTACGGCTTTGCCATACACGAATTCTTTTTGACCCACTATAACCAAGACGCGCGCCTTTCTGACCTTGCCGATGCCCTTCATCTGTCCGAGCGGCAGGCAGAGCGGCTGGTGCTGGCGCACACGGGCGCCACCTTCCGCAAAACGCTGGCAGCCACACGGGCGATGATTGCGAAGCAGCTGATGCACGCCACCGAAATGCCCCTCTCCCAGATTGCCGAATACGTGGGCTACCGCTCCTACGCAGGCTTCTGGAAGGCGATGAAGAGCCTTGAAGCGCTCTGACGTCACACATCAAAAGAAAAACCATCCCAAACCAAAAAAGAAAAGGGGCTGTTTGGGCGACCTACTGTAAAGCAGGTCGCCCAACGAAATTTGCCCATTTGGGCAAGTGAAATCGCTTCGCGGTGAAATATTTGCTTCGCAAATGTGAAATGTTCGCTTCGCGAACACGGGCAAATTTCATTTCACATCGAA
>JAFTSW010000004.1 GCA_017467085.1 Clostridia bacterium
CGGTCTGATACGTCAGACGTTCAACGGCATCCACCACCTCCTCGGACATCAACAAGGAGTAAACGTTCTTTTTCATATAGTCTTCCTTTCTATTATTTCCTATTTGTATTTTACCATTCTTTTTTAATTTTGTCAATAGGTTTATATAATTTGATTTACAAATTATTATACAAAGCAAAAAAATATTGCTATGCCGAAGCATAGCAATATGGATATGAATATAAATCAGCAAACGCCGTACAGCAGGTCGCCGTAGGTAGGAATAGGCCAGAAATCTCTGTCGGTGACGGTTTCCGCCTCGTCGATAACGGCGCGCAAGCCCTCCATAGCGGGGCAAATCTCGTCACGCACACGGGCGGCGCGGCGGGCAACGTCCTTCTCCTTGCGAATGCTTTGCACGGCTTCGCCCAAGGCGTCGGCGCGCTTGAAGGCATCCTCCGTCAAGGCGGTGAGCTTTTCTACCAGAACGCGCTCGTAGGACTCGGCAGATTCCGCAACGGAAATCTGGTGCTTATAATAGAGGGATTCTGCTAAGAACTTGGAATACTTGCAAATAGCGGGTATCAGCTCGCGCTTTGCCATTTCCACCATAGTAGAGGCTTCAATCAGATTGATTTTGCAATAGTTGCTAAGACCAATGCGGTAACGGGCTGTAATTTCCTGCTCATTAAACACCTTATGCTTGGTAAAGAGCGCCAAATTCTTCTCGTCGGCAAAATGGGCGTAGGCATCAGGGGTGGTAGGAAGATTCAAGAGCCCCCTCTTCTCTGCCTCGGCAACCCAAACGGCGTCATAGCCGTTGCCGTTGAAGATAATGCGCTTGTGATTGCAGATGGTTTCCTTGATAAGCTGATGAAGCGCCTCTTGGAAGTTCTCGGCATTCTCCAAAACCTCGGCAAAGCCCGAAAGCACCTCGGCAACTGCGGTATTGAGCATAACATTGGGGGGTGCCACGGATGCGGAGGAGCCCAACATACGGAACTCAAACTTGTTACCCGTGAAGGCGAAGGGAGAGGTACGGTTTCTGTCCGTGGTATCCTTGGGGAATTTGGGCAGAACGTGAACGCCGATACGCATCTGGGTCTTTTCCTGGGCAGTATAGGCGGTTTCCTCCTCGATAGACTTCAAAATAGAGGCAAGCTCATCTCCAATAAAGACGGAAATGATATTGGGAGGCGCCTCGTGACCGCCAAGGCGATGGTCATTGCCTGCGCTTGCCGTAGAAATACGAAGCAAATCCTGGTACTCGTCTACCGCCTTGATAACGGCGCAGAAGAAAAGCAGAAACTGGGCGTTCTCGTGAGGCGTTTCACCGGGTTCAAAGAGATTGACGCCCGTATTGGTGGACATTGCCCAGTTATTGTGCTTACCCGAGCCATTGACACCCTCAAAGGGCTTTTCGTGCAAAAGGCATACCATACCGTGCCGTCTGGCGATTTTTTGCATCATCTCCATAGTCAGCTGGTTATGGTCAGTGGCAATATTGGCGGTGGTAAAGATGGGCGCCAGCTCGTGCTGCGCGGGAGCCGCCTCGTTGTGCTTGGTTTTAGCTAAAACGCCAAGCTTCCAAAGCTCGGTATCCAACTCCTCCATAAACGCCTGCACCTTGGGCTTAATGGTGCCATAGTAATGGTCATCCAGCTCCTGTCCCTTGGAGGGCTTAGCGCCGAAGAGAGTACGTCCTGTGTACATCAGGTCCTTGCGCTCGTTGTGCATAGCGGCATCCACCAGAAAATACTCCTGCTCGGGGCCTACGGTGGTATGAATAGAGGTCACGTCCTCGTTACCGAAGAGGTGCAGCACACGCAGCGCTTGCTTGTTCAGCGCTTCCATAGAACGCATTAAGGGCGTTTTTTCATCCAGTGCTTCTCCACCCCAGGAGCAGAAGGCGGTAGGAATGTACAGTACATTATCCTTTACGAATGCGTAGGAGGTAGGGTCCCAAGCGGTATAACCGCGCGCCTCAAAGGTGGCACGCAAGCCGCCCGAGGGGAAGGAGGAGGCGTCTGACTCGCCGCGGACAAGCTCCTTGCCGCTGAACTCCATTAAAACCTTTCCCTCCTCTGAGGGAGAAATAAAGCTATCGTGCTTCTCGGCGGTGACACCCGTCATAGGCTGGAACCAATGGGTAAAGTGAGTTGCACCCTTTTCGATTGCCCAGTCCTTCATAGCATTAGCGACCACATTGGCAACATCTAACTTCAAGCTCCTGCCGTCCCGAATGGTCTTTTTAATAGACAGATAAATGTCCTCAGGAAGGCGGCTTTTCATTTCGGCATCGCCGAACACCATCGTACCGAAAAATTCAGATACGTTTGTCATAGATTGTATCCTTTCTACCCTTTTGCATTCCTGCCTGCAAGGGGTATATTTCTATTACCTTACTATTATACCTATACTTGAAAAAAATGTCAAGAATGAATTGACTTTTCTTTGCCAATATGCTATCATTTTATTGCAAAAAGCCCCTTCTTTGAACATTTTTATCACAAGGATGGATATACATATGGAAAATTTTGAAGCCGTCAAAAGAAATTTGGAGAAAAGGCATTTTGAGGTTTATCTTGCCAAGAGCAGTGACGATGCCCGCACCTTAGCGCTTTCTCTCATTCCCAAGGGCAGCTCCGTCACCTGGGGCGGCACGATGACCCTTCACGAAATCGGACTTTCCGATGCCTTAAAGGCAGAGGACTACCACGTGTATGACCGTGACCTCGTTCCCCCTTCGGAAAAGCAGGCTTTTGTTGAGGCACATTTCTTTTCCGACTGGTTTATTATGAGCGCCAATGCTATTACGGAGGACGGAGAGCTTTTGAATATGGACGGCAGAGGCAATCGGGTCGCTGCCTTAATCTACGGTCCAAAAAACGTGCTTGTCATTGCGGGCAAAAACAAGCTGGTGAAAACCTTTGAGGATGGCGTTCGCCGTGTTAGAGAATACGCTGCTCCCAAAAACGCCCAGCGCTTCTCTATCGCCACGCCCTGCAAGCAATGCGGAGAATGCAAGGACTGCCTTTCTCCCGACTCCATTTGCGCCCAGTTCGTCAGAACGCGCCTTTCCTTCCCCGCAGGAAGAATCAAGGTCATTCTGGTGGACGAGGATTTGGGATATTGATAAAGGAAAAGCAGATACGCAAGCAAAGGCGCATCTGCTTTTTTACTGACTGCTTCCATACTGCTTCAAAAAGCAATCGCCTTGGTGCGCACATACGCACCAAGGCGATTTTTGGTTACATAGATTATCCAACCAAGCCGGAACGCTCGATACCCTGTACCAGATATTTCTGGCAGAAGAGGTATACGACAACCAGAGGCATAATAATCATAATGCCCGCTGTGTTTTCAATAGCGGTTTCATATAATTCCTTGGCAGCGTAACCACCGCTCATTTCCAAGGAAGGAGGAATGTTCTCCCAAATGTTCGGCATCAGCCAAACATCGTTGTTCAAGAAGAATACCTTGGTGTAGAAATCGTCCGTCCACTGCCACGAGAAGGAGAACAGGAAAATCGTTATCATCATCGGGACAGAAAGCGGCAGAATGATTTGGAAGAAGGTACGGAAGGTATTAGAGCCGTCCACATACGCAGATTCCTCCAGCTCATCAGGCACGCCACGGAAGAACTGACGCATCATAAAGATGTACAATCCGTTCTTGAAGCCTAAGCCGCAGATGGAAAGGACAATCAAGGGGACGAAGGTATCCATTGCGTTGGGCGTAAAGCCGTTGGCAAAGCCTCCGTTAAAGATACCCGTGACAAACTTAAACAGACCCGGGATACCAAGTGCCTGAACGCCACCGAGGTCAAAGCGACGGAAATGCGCCCACATAGAGAGCTTCAAGGTCTGGTGAGGCACAATCATCGTGAAGATAACCAGTGCGAACAACAGCGTATTACCCTTGAATTTGAACTTGGCAAGACCGTAACCAATCAAGCAGGTCACGAAGGTTTGCAGAATTGCCACCACCAGGGACAAGAGCGTGGTGTTGAGGAATGCCTCAAAATAGCGGTTTTCCACAGCAATCGCCTTGTAGATATTGAGGGTGAAATTCTTAGGAATGATATTAACGGTAGGGTCTACAAAATCGGAGGGGGACATGAAGGAGCCCGCGATTTTGGAGAAGAAGGGGAACAAAATGACGTAGGAAATACCAATCATCAAAATCAGACGGAAGATATACCAAACGACATTCTTCAGGAAGTAAACAGAGAAAACTTTTTTCTTCATCCGTTCGAGCCAAGGCGTTTTGCCTTCAAAGTCAACACGGATTCTTTTTTTGCTTTCTTTCATAACTCTTACGTTATTTTGCGTGTTATCCATGCTCTTTTACCTCCTTAATCCCGTTTTTGATAGAAAATGAACGAGCGCAGCAATAAGAAAATAAGTCCGATAATTGCTATAATAACTAAGAAGTAAATCCAGGACATTGCCGTGGACAGCTCCTTGCCCGTTTCATAGGTCTGCGCAATATACGACATAACGATATTACTGTCGGAAGTAAAGGAGTCAATAATCGTATATACCGCGTTAACCAAAATCATAGGGCTAATCATCGGGAAGGTTATCTTCCAGAAGGTTTCCCACGCCGTTGCACCCTCAATGCTGGACGCCTCGTAAATCGAGGGAGAAATACCCTGCAAGCCACCCAAGAAAATCAACATCTGAACACCGGAGCGGTTTACAATATTGAAGATGTTGTTTACAGCGCCTGCTACGTATTCTACGAGCCCCGAGCCAATCTTGATGCCTTGGAAAAGCTTCTCAATATCCATCGCGGAAACGATTTCCGAAGCACCGCCCGTGGCACCCGTGGAAATACCTCCGTCGGCATTACCCATCTGCGTAGAAAGAATATCTGCTGCGTTGATAGCTTCCATCAAGCCCGTAGACAAAATAACAGGCACGAAGAAGATAGCACGGAATGCCGCACGGCCGACCATTCTCTGGTTCAGAATGATAGCAACGAAGAGGGAGAAAATCAGAATCATAGGCGTGTCAACAACCAGCTGCTGAATACCCGCAACCAGCTTTTGCACAAACTGGGAATCCTCCAAAAGCGCTGCGTTATAGAACGCCAAGCCCTTCCATTGTACCGAACCCGTCACAAGATCCAACTGGAAGAAGGAATAGCAAATAGAGTCCAGGATAATAGGAAGATAAATCAAGACGAAGCCCGCAACGAAGGGCAATACGAAGAACCAGCCCTCGCGCGCCTTCTTCTTGTCCAGAGAGGCAGGGCGCTTTTTCTTGGCAGGAACCGCAAGGGCGCCGCCCTCCGAGGGGACCTTGCCCCCCGTGAAGCGTGCCTTAACGGTTTGGAACAGATTGACCGTTCCCGTTTTTACCGTTTGAAAGAGTGCGGAAACTTTTTCTTTTACAGTATTCAAAAACTTCATTTCAAAATTTCCTCCTCTCTCAATTATTGGCGTCTACGAGCGTATTTCCGTTAATCTGACGGAAGCCGTAGGAAGACACCACGAATGCTTCGCCTCCGTTGACGCCCTCGAGTTTTACCTCAACGTCAAAGAGGTTGTAGTTGATAACGAAACGCACGGTTTCGGTGCCCTTCTGATAGGTAACCATTACCAGGTCATCGGAGTTTACCGTATAAAGCGTAGCCTTATAATCGGCGCCATCCGTTGCGAAGGAATCGGTTACAGAGGGCAAGAACTCAATGCCTTCAATGGCGTTCATCGTCAGAACGAAAGCGCCGGTAGCATCACCCTTAAAGGAATTTGCGGCGGCAAACTCCTCAATGAGCTTAATTTGCTTAGCAGTGGGCTCATAGCCGTCGCCAAGAATGGCGTCAAGGCTGGCAATCAGCGCAGCCGCATCCACGACAACACCGACCTTGATGCCGTCATAAGTGGGAAGAGGCTGACCGGACTGCTTGATTTGCCATACGGCAGCAACATTCGCCTTATCCGTTTCAGTCAGCTCCTCGCCAAGGCGATACGTGATATCAGCCTCAACGGCAGCCAAGGAAGCGGCACCCGCATTGATGGCGTTGACAGCCATCTGCTTCACATTCAGCTCACGAAGAGCCGTTCCCTTCAAGCTTGCATACTTGTTGGTAAGGAAGCTTGCCAGTCTGTCATTGATTTTTTCCAGCTCCTTATCGCGCTCCCCTTCTGCGGTTACACGCTCACCAATCAAGAACTTGTGGTCCTCGATGGTGTAGGTCTGCAAAGCAGCAAGGGCATTATTCAAGGTGCCGTATTTTTCAACGACGTCATTGAACCAAATGTCAAAGCGCAAGGAATAATACTGGCTCAGGTAGCTATCCTCCTTCATCAAATTGGTGTTTTGATAGGAGAGGAGGTAGTAGAGGTACGCGCCGTTTTCAATGGACTTCAACAGCTGATAATCGCCATCTCCCGCCTCATTGATAACAGAGCCTGCGTACTGCTCATAGCCGTGCAAAACGATTCCCCAGAAAGGAACGGTCTTGCTTTCAAAGGTATACTTACTGGAATCAATAGGAGCACCGAGCAGGTGGTCCAGATAGCGGAGCGTATATATGTTGCCGCCCTCGGACATCACGGAACCATAGCTCTTTTCCAGATAAGACAGGGTTTCGGAAATTGTGCCCTTTGCATCTTCTCTGTTCTGCGGATTGTCCTCGTTAAAGTCGGAGTTCAAATCGCTTGCCATGGTGGATACGGAGATACCTATGGGGTTGAACTTGGAGAACTTCGCAGAGAATTTCTCTACCAGGCTGAAAATCGAAGAGGGAGAGATGCAAATATCGAAATAAGAAGAGAATTCCTGGTATACGGGGTCATAGATTTGCTTGGAGCAATATCTGTCATCAACGGCCTTAGCGGCGTTTCGCTTCAGATTGATACCGCCTTCACCCAAATACGAAAAGTCGAACTCAGGATATACGCCGAAGCCTTTCTCGGTCGCATGGGCAATCAGGTCAGTGAAGCCGCCCTTGCCGCCCAAGGCTCTTACCCATTTCAGCTTCTTAGGATACTTAGCAATCAAGCCACCGTTTGCGTAGCCTGTCAGCTTGAAATTGATGTTTTTCACACCTTTCAGAGCCAAGGCGTCGTACATTTTTTCTACGTCTTCAAAGGTAGTCAAGGGAGTGTCCACCGTTACGGGGAAGGACAAAACCTTTTTAACCGTCTTGATGGAGCCAAAGGTTTCAATGTAAATGGGTGTATCCGCTTTCACATCAGCTTCGGTCAAGGCAGCGATGTAACCGCCCGAAACCAGGTATTCGCGATAAGCCTTTGCCATACCGACATAGCTTGCCTCGTAATAGGGGATGTCATAGCTTACAGTAGAGGCTGCTGTCTCCAATACACTCTTATCGCTTTCATCGTGAAGCATCACGATTTTCAAGCGATAGGTGCCCTCATACTTCTTATCCGAAACAACCGTCCATTCGGTGTTGTCACCGACGGAGATAGCGTCCATCATATTGTACGTATCGTAGGGACGGGGGAAGAAGGTGGTATAGGCAGAAGCATAGTAATGGTTGTTAGAGGCGAAGGATACCGAAATATCGGCAAGAGAGTCGCCCTCTTCCATAATGGCGATAAAGCCGCCATCCTTACCGTTTTTGTTTTGCTGAATACCGTAAACAGGCATACGGATAATCTCAGAATGCTTTGCGTCCTCATCAATGGAGTAGTACGCATAGTCCTCACCGTACACGGCGGCAGTCAAATCCACAACCGTACTGTCTGCTTCGTTGGTGGAGGAGTAGAATTCCTTAAATTCAACCAAAGCGCCGCTTCCGTCCGGGAAGAACACATACCCCTCGTTATTCAGGTTCCCTGCTCCAAAATACTGAAGCATTCTGACATATTGCAGGGTGTAAGTGCTTTCATCAAAGCGAATGCTGGTTGCGGGTAAGGAAATCGCCAAACCGTCCTTTTGCAGGGTATATTCCAACGCCATGCGGAAGACGGGATTTTGCTGGTTAATCTGAACGTAACCGGTTCTGCTGTTGATTTCGTCCAAAAGCTCCTGGTCAAAATCGGTCAGATAGGTACGAATAGCGTTTTCCAGATACGCCTTCTCCATTTCGGTTATAACGGTGTTTTTATCACCGAAGGAACCGTCGGACAGAATGTAGTAAACGCTGTGGTCATCGGTAACCTCTTGCCCGTTGATAGAAACGATAACGTTTCTCTCAAGTGCCTCTGTTTCATCAATGACTACTTCCTCATATTGCACCTGCCCAGCATCTAAGGCCTCCTTAAATGCCTCATCCGTTACGTCGTAAACGGTGCCATCCGCTACCGTGATGTTACCGAATTTCTTGTATTGCTTACGAATTTCCTCGATGTCGGCAAGCTGCATCTCGACAGCATTCCATTCCACGAACCAAATTTGCATACGGTCCACTTCATTTTTAATGGCTGCGTACACCTTGGAATCTATGGTAAATTCTGCCTCAATCTCATCTCTCTTGTCAATCAAGGGAATCAACACATGCGTACGGAAATCGTCTGCTACAACAGCACCGGGCAAAAGGTAAGTGGTGCTTAAGCGACCCATAACGTACTCAACGCGAATACCGTTGGTAATGTTCTTGACGGTAATCTGGTTGCGGTTAGCAGCTTCCACAAAGCTATAGAAGGTTTTTTCCTTATCCTCGTTGTCGCGGAAGGAAACCTCAATCTGAGAAAGCAGACGTGTGATAGTATTATCGGTAGAATACTTATCGCTACCCTTCTTCAGATTGGTGAAATCATAGGGATTGGAGGTTAAAATCTCACCAGTGGCAATGTTTTTGTAAGCGACCTCGCCCGTAAAGCGATTGCAGTACAGCTCATAGCCGTACTGACGCGCCATCAAAAGCATATTTTTATCACCCGCAAGCTTCTCCGCTCCGGTTTTATACGCTTGGTTAAATGCAAAGTCTAGCGCTTCGAGATAGTTGCCGGTTTCAGGCGTTCCGCCGATGATTTCAGCGGAAACATTGACAGTAATCAAAGAGCTCAAGCAACCAACAAGCATCAAAAGAGCAAGAACAGACGAAATTATTCTTTTCATTTTTTTCTCTCCTTCTCTTACTCTTATACTCGATAGCTTATCTCCGTTACGATAGAGGTAACGAAGGTCAGCATTTTACCAACAAGGCTGGAAAACAGAAATCCAACGAACATAATGATTGCCATACCAAGGATGGTTCCCAAGCAAGTAATCAAATTCTTGCCGAAGGAATAACCGTGGGTAACCATAGTGCCGAAGAAAATAAGCAACAATGCCCAAACATAGCCGACAACCGTAATCATCGAAACGATGGCCGCTTCCTCGAAGGTCACCACATTAGAAAGAATAGTGGAGATAATCAAAAGGAAGGGCAAGGGAGCCAGCGCATAGGACGAAGCGATGAAGACATCCTTAAAGGAGCCCTCGCCGTCGAACAGCGTTGTCAAGCACCAGTTTGCGATAACCCAAAGGGCAAAGGGCAAAATCACAGAAATAAGCTGTGCGAAAATAGTGGAATATTCGCCCGTGGGGTTCATTATGTAACCCGTACCGATGGACTGGTAGTAGAAGCCGACAACAACAAGACCGAGAATAGTCAAGGCGGCGCGTACAGAGCCACGGCGCTCGTGCTTCAAATCCCAGAAGCCATCGAAGGGGTGGAAAATAATGTGGAATACATACATGAGCTCCTGCACATAGGTTTTTCTACCGACACCGAGGAGCGCAACCTTATCGTTGTACTTCTTAGCAAAGCGGAACAGGAAGGAAATGCCTACAACCACGAGAACGATGACAATAGGAATGAGAATGAACCAGTCAGCCAACCAATCCTTTCGGATTTCCTTGTAGGCATCAGACCAGTTTTCATCGTCATACGCTGCGGACAGATATTCCATCGACAGCTCGTAGCCCGTCTTGTCATATTCTCTGTTGATTTTCAGCTCTTCCCCATCGGGCTTTCCGTTAACGGTATGCTTCACTACCACATTGTTTTCATAAACGGCAACATCGCTTTCTTTGTAATAGGACTGCCCGTCTACGGAAACGAACACAGCATCACCCTGTCTGGCATAGGCCTTACCTACGCCGATATAGGCAGAGTCGAAGTTGTTGTTAAAACGGAGAACCTCCAGCCAAGCCGTAACGGCGGCACCGTAGGTACGGTTGTTCTCGCACGCCAAGGCAGCAATCAAAAGGTCGCCGTATTGGGTTCTCTTATAAACAGTAAAGGTGTTAGCCTTTTTATCCAGCACCAAAAGCTTGCCGTCCTGGTAGGTCAATTCGGAGATTTCCTGCATATTACCCAGCTGAATACCCTTATCACCGAAGGCGTACAGCAATACGCCGTTCTGGTCATAGGTGAAGATTTTACTTCTCTTGAAGTCAGCGATAGACCAGGTGCCCTCGTCGCCAATCGCAACGTCAACGATGTTGGAGGCGCCCGTAGGAGCGTTCAGGTTGGTGGAGAAGCTCTGTACGTCAACCTCACCGCCGGGTCCGAAGAAGCCGTTACGCTTCATAACCTCGTCACCGTTGGAGTTCAGCTTCTTGACGGCAGCATAGTCGGCGCTATTGTTGTCAATAGAGCCCTGCTGCTCACCGCTGTCCACATAGCTGTTACTGGTTACGTAGATAAAGCCTTCCTCGTCGATGGTGATGTTATTGAAGGGCTTGGACAGGTTCTGCACCTGAGAGTTACGCTGCTCCTCAGTCTGGAAACGGCGCCAGATGATGTCAAGGATATTGTAGGAGGCGTTCTGCGCACCGATAAAGCCGGTAAACAGACCCTCGCTGGTCATTACAATAACGCCCTCGGAGGTTTCGGAGGATACAACGTAAATCTTGCCGTACTGGTCAACAGCCATAGAGATGGGCTTGTATGCCGTGTCAGTTCCAAAGAGCGTGCCGTAAGGCTTTTCAATGGTTCTGACAAAGCTTCCCTCTTTATCGAAGATAACGATACGCGCCTTGGCAGTATCGCAGACGTAGATGAATTCGTCATTGACGAACACACCCGCGCAACCGCTCAAGGAGTCATTAAATCCGTTATTATCGAAGGACTGCAGAACAAACTTGTAGCTGTAATTGACCCCCTCTAACACAACGATTCTGTTGTTACTGGGGTCAGCGATGTACACATTTCCGTCCTTGTCAACCTCAATATCAGTGGGAGAACTGAAGTTGGCAAAGCCTGCAGGCGCATTGGGAATGTCCATAAAGCCAACGGAACGGATGGGCGTGTATGCCGAGGGAGAATACAGGGCAAATCCCTCGGAGGAGTAGGTGTAGGTCTGATACGGCTCTTGCGCAAAGGAGGCAAAGGAGCCAAGCATCATCACCATCACCAGCATCAGAAGCAGGAGAGTAACGATTTTATTCTTTTTCATATGTTTCCCTCCTTAATCCTTCATACCGGAAGAGCCCATCGTTTCAATAATCTGGCTCTGGCTCAAAACGAATACCGTGATAGGTACCAGCATCATAACAACCGTCGCAGCGGCAGAAGCACCCGCACGGGCAATACCCGCCGTTACAACCTGCGAAATGGCGTAGTTGAAGGTTTTCAACTGCTCCGAGTGAATGTAAATGGAAGCACCGGAGTTCCAAAGTCCCTTAAAGGACTCGATAATCAAGGTCAGCCAAGCAGGCTTAACCATAGGCATCGCAATAACCCAGAAGGTACGGAACTCAGAGGCACCGTCCAGACGGGCGGATTCCAGAACCGCATCGGAAACGGTAGATTCCATAAACTGCTTCATCAAGTAAAGACCCATTGTGCCTGCTAAAGCGGGAACGATTAAAGCCAAATAGGTGTCAATCATGTTCAAGGCGGTCATAATGATAAAATTGGAAAGCTGGTTAACCGTTTGATGGAACATCAAGGACAAAACGACAATTTGGAAAAGAATGTTTCTTCCCGGGAACTTGATTTTTGCCAAGGCATAAGCTGCCATGGAAGCAAGCAAAAGGTTACCGAAGGTACCTGTCAAGGAAATGAACACCGTGTTAAAGATATAACGGGAGAACGGTACCCAGGATTCGTTCATCAGCTGGAACAAATCCGAAAAGTTCATTAAGGTCGGGCTCTTTACAAGAAATCTCGGCGGGAACATCCACAGCTCGTCAAGAGGCTTCAAGGACTGCGAGATAACGTAAAGCATCGGTATAAACATGAATGCGCCCAAAATTACCAAAAGAACGGTAATGCCCGCATCGCCACCTGCGGAACGGTTAAGGACGACTTTATGACGGCGTGTTCTTAATTTTGCACTCATATCACTGTCCCACCTTTGAAAGCGCTTTTTTGATGACAATGTTACAGGTCATCATGATTAAGAATAAGAATACTGCGATTGCGGATGCATATCCGACCTCGTAGCGCTGGCCGGCAAAGTCATCCAGATGGTGCATGATGGTGTGCGCCGCATAGTCTACCGAGGGGAAGCCCGCCAAGGCAGTAACGATAGCACCGAAGCCGAAGGACTGGGTAATCGAAAGCACGGCACCGAACATCAGCTGAGGACGCATGGAAGGCAGGGTTATGTACCAAAGCTCCTGCCAACGGTTCTTGATACCGTCCACGGCGCCTGCCTCATACTGCGAGCGGTCAACCGTTTGAAGACCTGCAATGAAGGACAGGAACGCGGTTCCCAGAGAGGTCCACAGGGCAACGACGATACAAAGCGGCATTACCCAGCTGGCGTTCTGGAAGAACATAATGGGGGTATCAATAATGTTCAGGTTCAACAGCGTACCGTTTACCCAACCGTAGGAGTCACTGGAGAACAGAATCGTCCAAACGATGTAAACAGAGCCGGAAATGGAGGGAGCGTAGAAAATCAAAGTAACAACCGCACGGATTTTCGGCTCCAGCTCGTTAATGAACCAAGCAACCAGGAAGGACAAAAGATAGGAAACAGGTCCCGTGATGGCTGCAAAAATCAACGTATTTTTACAAGCAATGATAAAGATGTCGTCCTCCAGGAACAGGTGGATATAGTTGTTCATACCAACCCAAACGGGAGGCTCAAGCATATTAAACTCCGTAAAGCTGAAAAAGATAGACAGCATAACGGGGAAAACGGTAAACACGAAAAACAGTAGAAAGAAGGGAGCGCACATCAGATAGGCAACTTTATTGCGTTTCATCTCTTTCCATGTCCATTGCGCCATTGTCATATCCTTGCGGGATACAGGACGCTTTGCTTCATTCTGTGACATGTACTTTTTCTCCTTTTAATCTTAAAGTATCGCTTGGATTACTGGTTGTTCTTCTCTAAGCGGGCTTCCTCAGGGGTCTGACCCGATTCAAGAGTAGGTAATCCAAACTCTTCTCTCTTTCGTGTAATTTCTTGGTTGATGGCGTTGATGTAACTCTGCAGTGCCTCAACCGCGTCCGCGCCGTCATTGTAAGCATCCAAGAAAGCAAATTTGGTGTAACGGGCGATAATGTAGCTTCCGGGGTAGTTGGGAATAGCGGAAAGGTTCTCAAACTGGGCAAGCAGACTTGCAAGCTCGGAGGCACTCCAGGACAGCTCAGCCAATGCCTGAATGTTTGCGGAGTCATACTTGGCGGCAGGGCCAACCAAGGCAACCATTTCGTTACCGTACTGTGCCTGCACAGAGCCCTGTGCCTGCCACTTCATATATTCCCAAGTGGCTTCGGGAGCTTCGCATCCGTACAGCATAACCGTCGCGGTTACCGTTACGAAGGAGTCATTGTTTACGGTTCCGTCATCGCGAACCATACCGGGAATATTGGTAAATGCCCAAAGTCCGCGAATTTCGGTAGCAAACACGACCAACGTGTTATAAGTAGTTGCGTAGTCGGCAATCAAAATCGGAATTTCACCAGTTCTCAAACGGTTAGGTCCGTCAAATGCCGTGGGGAAGGAATAGTCAGTGTAGAGTCTGGAGCAGAACTGGAATGCGTTCAGAGCAATATCGGTATCAAGACCGATTGCGGCGCCCGCATAGTCGGGGTCATCGGTGTATCTCCAGAGGTTACCGCCAAACTGATAGAGGAATACGTTAATGGCAAATTCATAGCCAAGACCAATCTGCATGTTGTTTGCCTGCAAGGTGGGGATGGTTGCCAAAACTTCGTCCCAGGTTTCGGGAACGTCAATCTGAAGCTCTGCCAGAACGTCACGTCTGTAGAACATCATCTGGATACTCGCCTTCTCGGGCAAGCCATAGCTCTTTCCGAAGAGGCTGATAGGAATCATTGTGGCTGCGTTAAAGGAAATCTTAGAGGAGTCAACGAGCTCGTCTTTTTCATTGTAGTAGAAGGTGGTGCGGTCAACGATTTTATCCTTCTCTGTTTCCGCAACCTCGTTACCGTTGGCATCAACCGGAACGTTTGTTCTGTAATAGCTGTAGCCAAGAGCATCCTTGAAGCCGTCAAGTCCCTCAATGCTCACGATGGCGTTACGGATAGCGTAGTTGATAACGCTTGCCGCATCAAGACCGATATAGGAATCAGGTCCCTTCTTTGCCAAAACGGAGGGGAGCAGTGTTGTCGCCGTAACCAGCTTTAGGTTAACCGCGATATTGTTCTTGGGGGTAAAGTCATTGTTGATAAGGTTACGCCAAATCTGGGACTGGTCACGTCCGTATGCAATCCAAACCTCGATGGTGGGAATTTCTGCCTCGCTATCGGTAACGCCCATTGCGTTATAGTCAACGAAGAAGCTGGCGATAAAGGAGGTAAACTCATACCAGAAGGACTGGAAGATATTGGCGTTTGCCTTAGGCATAGCAGCCTCAGGGGACTGGATGGTGTAATAGTCAACCGTCAAGGACTGTGCCTTCGCGCTATTAATCCAAGTACCGAGAGTACCGATGTAGGATTTCAGGTTAGCAAGGTTAGGCGCGATTTCGTCCTCGTAGGTACCCATTCTTTCCAGCAAACGGTAGATGGTTTCCAGGGTCGCGATATTGGAGCCGGAGGTTCCGCAGATAGCAACCATGTTGTCTGCCTGCTGCTTCAGAATCGTCGCCTGAATCAAAAGCTGACGAATAGTAGAGGGCATTACGCTGGAGAAGTTATAGTCGCGGTACTGGTCGGGAGAAGCGCCCGTCAGCTTCAGGATTTCAAGATAGCAATCGTTGATAGCAGACAGAGAGCTTTCAATGGTTTCCAGAATGGCGGCCATGTCGCCAAGACCAACCTCCATACACAGGGTGTAGGTAACGCCTTCCTCAAAGTAGAAGGAGAGCGTATCTTCTCCGTTATTCAAGGCACCAACCTGCCAGTTGTTGGCATAGTTGAAGCGCGCATAGTAGCACTCGTCATAAGGTACGGAAGGCGTTCCGTCCTCATAACCGTACTCGCCGCCCGCAAGCTTGATAACACGGGTGGTGAACATACCCTGCAGAGCAGTCTGCTTGAAACGGGCTACAATATTATATATACCGCTCTCGGACACCTGGAAGGTATAGGATGCCCACTGTCCGTTGGTAGAATAGCTGGAAGCACCAATGGTATTGATTTTCTGAGAGAAGGAATCAATAGGAGCGGTCAAGGAAGACGAACGGTCGTTGGCAGGATATACTGCGGTATCGGATACAAAATCGGGGGTTTCAGCGCGAAGATATACAATTTCGGCATTGGGAGAAGCATTGGTATAGCCCTTCTCTGCCCATTCAGCCTTGTAATCCTCAAGGGACTTCAGCTCCTCCACGGGGAAAAGCGTGATAGAGGTGATAACGAGGGGCTCCTTCGTGCCAACCAAAGAAAGGGAGCGGGTCCCTGCCTTGAAGAAGAATTGGAAGGGCTCGTTGTAGAAGCCGTCGATATCGGTGCATTCATATGTACGCTTTGCGGACACCTGGCTGATGTCAGGACGAATGTCATTCCCGTTGACGTCAGCGTCAAAGGTGTTATTGCCGTTTTCATCCTTCTTCACATAATCATATTTCCAGACCTTGGAGAATGCCAAGGAGCGTGCCTCATCAAAGGGAACGACGCCGTCCAAATAGAGCTTGCGCTCGATGCCGGAGTTTTTCCCTTCAACGGTGTGATACTCAATGCGGATACCGTAAAGGCCCTCTTGCGCTTCGGAAATATCAAAGGTCCAGGTAACCTCGCCAACTTCAGGCAGGTACAAGCCCGTCTGTCCGTTGGGAAGCTCATACTCGTACACCTTATTTTTCAAATCGGTGCTATTGAGCAAGTCCTTTGCCGTATAGTTAAGAACGGGAATAGGGATTTCATTCTCTCCCTTCTTCGCCTGGTCCTTAATGCAGCCTGCCAGATAGTTTCCGTAGGATTCAGCAGTCAAGGACGCCAAAAGCTCAGAGTAAGAGTCCTCCGTTGCACCAGATGCGGCAGAAGTGCTTACGCCTCCGACTCCTACCAGCATACACAGGGCAAGAAGAACCGCCACGAGTTTTGTCCAACGTGTCTTCATGTGTGTCTTCCTTCCAGTTTTTTGTGAATTGATAAGCCACTATGGCACAAAAAGGGCATAAATCGGCCATAGTTAAATTATCTCCTTTATATAATAACATTTCTTTCTTTGGTTGTCAAGCATCAAAAAAACCTTTTTTTCGCTTTGAAATCTTATTTTTTTCAAAAAAATCAAAAAAGCCCTTCACCTGTCCCTCACATTTTCCGCACGAATGCTCTTGGGCATTTTGTATATGTAAATATTTTTTACTAAAAACAGCCAAAAATGCGGCTTTTTGCCGAATTTTTGGCTGTTTTTGATATATCGTGTAAATTGTATTTACCAAAAGCACAGAATTACCTGATTTAACCAATTTGTTTTTGCTATCTTTTATTGTCATTTTGCACAAATTTTTGGGTAAATTTTCTACATGGTAGCATTTTGCACAAAAATGAAGGATTTTTTTGTATTTTGCTTAAAAATGCCAAAATTAACCGTTTTTCTGCCACTTTATGACAAATTTATGAATCCGCCTGCCAAAACGCACTCACCATCATATATAACGGCGGATTGTCCCGGTGTCAATCCCGAAAAGCCTTCAGCGCTATGCACACGATATCTTCTGTTCCCTTCTGAGGACAAGCCCACCAAAACAGGCTTAGCCAAATACCGTATTTTAACGGTCAATTGGGTTGCTTGCGTCAAATCCAGAGCCGAGGTCGCACCCGAAAAGATAACGTCATCTATATAAAAGGAAGACTTTTCTTCTTTTTTATCCGATAGATACACGGTGTTCGTTTCAGGGTCTATCTGCCGTACAAAAAGTCGGGACGAGGCGGAAACCCCCAAGCCCTTGCGCTGACCGACCGTATAATGAATGATTCCCTTGTGCCGTCCAAGCACTCTTCCCGCGTCATCAACGAAATTGCCCTCCCGGCACTTGCCGCAGGCTCTTTCTATATAATCGGTATACTTTTCGCCCTGTATGAAGCAAATTTCCTGGCTTTCCTTTTCCTTGGCGGCCTCAAGCGCAAGAGAATCCGCCTGCCTTTGTACCTCGTTTTTTTCGAGCTCTCCCAACGGCAAAAGGAGATTTTCCAAGATATCCTGCGTTACGCGATAAAGAAAATAAGACTGGTCCTTGCGCGCGTCAATTCCCTTCGCAATCGCATACCTTCCCCGACGGCGCACAACGCGCGCATAGTGTCCTGTCGCAATTTTATCAAATCCAAGAGATTTTGCCGTTTCCCAAAGGAAGCGAAGCTTAATCTCGGCGTTGCAGCGGATACAAGGGTTCGGCGTCCTCCCCTTCCTATATTCATCGCAAAAGTCCAAAACGATTCTTTCGTAAAAAGCATCCTGACAATCCACAATATGCAAAGGAATGCCCAAAGCGTCTGCCGTGCGCTTTGCCTTTTCCACCTCGGAGTACGGATGCATACGCAAAATAGCGCCCTCCACCTCGTAGCCCTGCTGTTTCAGAAGCGCCGCGGCATAGGAGCTGTCGACGCCGCCGCTCATCCCTAAAAGAACCTTCATACTATCTCCTCCACTCTGAAACGTTTTCTTTAATAAAAAAAGGCGTGATAAAAAGCCGATAAAAAAGCCGAAGCTTTCCAGAAAGGTATTGACAACAAAAATAAAAACGGCTATAATAAAACAAGGAATACAAAATAACAAAGGAGTTTGCTATGTATTATATCGGTGTTGATCTTGGCGGTACGAATATTGCCGTCGGTATCGTAGACGAAAGCTTCAAAATCATTTCCAAGGGAAGCACCCCCACTTGCCCCAACCGTGACGGCGAGCTGATTATCAAGGATATGGCACTTTTAACAGAAAGACTGTTAAAGGAGGCGTCCATTCCCCTTTCCGAGGTTGCCTACGTAGGAATTGCGTCCCCCGGCTCCGTGGACCCCGACAAAGGAACCATCGAATACGCCAACAACCTTCCCTTTTCTCAGTTCCCTATCGCAAAATGCTTCCAGAAATACCTGGCAATTCCTAAGGTATACGTGGAGAACGATGCCAATGCGGCGGCTCTGGGCGAGGCGCTGGCAGGCGTTGCTAAGGGAACGAAGAATTCCGTTATGATTACCCTCGGCACAGGTGTTGGCGGCGGTATCATCATTGACGGAAAGGTATATTCCGGCTTTAATCACGCGGCAGGCGAGCTTGGTCACACCGTTATTCACTTTAACGGACGCCCCTGCTCCTGCGGAAGAAAGGGCTGTTGGGAGGCATATTCCTCTGCCACCGCCTTGACTGCCTTGACGAAGGAAAAGATTGCCGAATGCAAGGAAAAGGGCATTCACACCCTTTTGATTACCGAATTCAACAACACCGGCAAGGTGTCCGCCCGTACCGCATTTGCGGCTATGAAGAAGGGCGACAAGGCTGCCAAGGAGGTTGTTGACTACTATATTGAAAATCTTGCCTGCGGCATCACCAACATGATTAGCACCTTCCGCCCCGAGATTCTTTCCATTGGCGGCGGTATTTGCAACGAGAAGGACTATTTGCTCCAGCCGTTGCTGAAAATCGTGTACGGTGAGGCTCTTCCCTGCGACGGTGACAACCAGACCAAAATCAAAATTGCCGCCCTGGGCAACGATGCCGGTATTATCGGTGCCGCTTGTCTTGGTATGCAAAATTAAAGCTTTATTTTCAACGGCTGACGCAAAAGCGTCAGCCGTTTTTTATTATCAGGAATTGGCGTTTTCCCCATCCTGCTTCTCATCGGGGCGCAAATAATGCTCTGCCTGGGTGGAAAAGAGGTGATGGTATTCCCCTTTTTTCTCCATCAGCTGTCTATGGTTGCCCATTTCCGAAATGGCGCCGTTATTCAGAACGATAATTTTATCGGCTCTTGTGGCGCTGGAAAGGCGGTGAGAAACGAAAATGGAAATTTTGTTGTCGGACAGGGCGGCAAAGCGGTTGAAAATCTCCTCCTCTGCCAGAGGGTCAAGAGAGGCGGTAGGCTCGTCCAAAATCAGAATATCGGAGTCCTTATAGAAGGCACGGGCAATAGAGAGCTTTTGCCACTGTCCGATGGAAAGCTCGATACCGTCCTCCTCAAAATACCGCATTAGGGGCGTATCGTACTGCAAGGGCAGCTTTTCGATATAATCGGCGGCGTTACCAAAGGTTGCCGCTTTTTTGATTCTTTCCTCCTCCATTTCGGAGAAAACGTCACCGTAATGGACGTTTTCCTTGACGGTAACGGCGTATTTGCCGAAATCCTGGAAGATGATACCAAACATCTCGTAAAGCTTGGCAACGTCATATTCCTTGATGTTGACGCCATCAAGCAAAATCTCTCCCTCGGTAGGGTCATACAGACGGGTTAAGAGCTTAATCAAGGTGGTTTTCCCTGCCCCGTTCAAGCCCACCAGCACAACGCTCTCGCCTGCCTCAATTTTGAAGCTGACATCCTTGATAACCTTGCGCTCGGTACCGGGATAGGCAAAGGACACGTGCGAAAACTCAATGGTGTGGGGGCTGTGACGAAGGGGCTCCCTGGCAGGAGAAGCGGTAGGTGTCACGGTGGCTTCTTCCTTCATAAAGACCATCATATTGTCGATAAAGAGGGTTCCCTCGTATATGGTAGCCGTCGCGGCAACCAAGGTGGTCACGTACCCCGCAATAGAGCTAAGCGCGCCTGTATAGAGTGAATAATCGCCGATGGTGGCGCCGCCGTTGACTACGTGAAAGGCAACGTAGGCAAAGACTGCCAAGTGCGCCGCCAGGGAAAGGAGGGAGAACAGAATCTGCCAAAGCCCTTCCTTGAAAATCAAGCTGCGGAAGCCCTTGAAATAGCGGGAAAATACCTGCTTGTATTTCCCGATAAAGGTATCGGAAAGCCCCATCAAGCGGATTTCCTTCGCCTTATCCTTATCCACCATCAGCTCGGAGAAATAGTTCATCTGACGTCTGTCCTTAGAATGGTGACGCATATAGCGGAACTGCTTATGACGGTACACGTAGGAAATGATAGCGCCGGGCAGCGCCATCACGGCGATAAAGAGGGGCGCTAAAGGATGCAAGGAGAACAGCACCACCGCAAAGCCTATCACACTAATTGCGGCACTGATAACGTTGAAGGTGGAGCGCATAATGGAAATCGGGCGCATACCCGCTTCTCTGTTGGCGTTTTCCAGCTTTTCGTAAAAGGCGGGTCTATCGAAGCTGGCAAGGTCCACCGTTTTTGCCTTCTCGATGATTTTCACCTTGATATGGTTGCAAACCAGCTCGCCTGCCAGGTTATTGACCGTGGTAGAAAAAAGCCCTAAAAGCTTATTGACAAAGCGATAGGCAAAATAGACCAATAGCAGAACAAGAACGGTATGGAACAAGGGAGAAAAAATGCTCTCTATGGGCATTTCCCCTGCCTTAACCGCCGCTATAATGGATTCGGTATTCAACAAATCCGATACAGCGTTAACCAAGTCCTTGGATATATAAGCGCCCAAAACGGGCAGAAAACCGTCGCAAATGCAGCAAACGGACATTAAAATCAGTATGAAGGGGCTGGTTTCCCAAACCAGGCGAATGATATAGGAAAAGCGCGCAAAGAAGCTCCCTACCGTGCGTACGAGCCAGGCAGGAACGTCCTTTATTCCTTTGGGTCTATCCTTCTGATATGCGCCTCCGCGTCCGGGGGGCGGCATAAAGCGTCTGTCCATTCTTTTCTATATCTCCTTTGTCACAAGTTATATCTCACCGTGAGAAAGTAAAAAGCTTCCGTTCCGTATTTCAATCACGCCGTAGTGATACCTTCCGTCCGCCTTCATTCCGATGCTTCCGGGGTTAAAAAGCGCCACAGTCCTATCCCCGATGCTCTCATAGCGCTCGGTAGGAATATGGGTGTGTCCGAACACGGCAATATCGGCGGTTTGTCTTTTTGCCGCCGACAGAAGGGCGCCAAGGCTATGCTTAACACCGTACAAATGCCCGTGAGTCAAGAGGATGGAAACACCGCCAACGGTGAAAAAATCCTCCTCGGGAAAGCCGTCAAGGGAGCCAAAGTCGCAGTTTCCCCGCACAGCGCGCACGGGAAGCCGGGGATATTCATAGGAAATACGGGTAAAATCCATAATACCGTCGCCGCAGAAAAGCAGCATTGCCGCATTTTTATGCCCTTCAATAGCTTGCAGCATAGGCAAGGGACGGTTATGAGAATCAGAAAAAACCAAGATTTCCATAGGACTCCTTTTTGTAAAGCGCCGCCCTGCGTCACGCAACGAAAGAGGCGGCATATAATGGAAGCAAGACCAATAAAAGAGGTGATTGATATGTCCTTCAACTCTGACGCATTGCGCGAATTGCTTTCCAAATCCGACCGAGAGCTTTGGATGACGCTACGCATCATTGCCGCCAAAAGCGGCGTTTCCTTGCCCGAGGCGCAGCCAAGCGAGGCAGAAATGACCCGTTTGCGCTCTGCCTTTTCGGGCGCCGCCAATCATTCGTATGAAGAGGCAGCGAGGCTTCTACAAGCATACAGAAAGGGAAAAGGCACACCATGACACAAAACGATATGCCTGACTTATCAGGGCTTCTTTCGGGGCTTTTGAAAAATCCCGAGGCGTTGGCGGCGCTTGGCTCTGTTTTGGGGCAATCGGGCGCCTTTACGCCGCCCCACCACGAGGAAAGAGAGCCACCTCCAAGGCATCCGCCCAAGGACAAAGGAAATCCCAGAAAAAATCTGCTTTTGGCGCTCAAGCCGTTTTTGTCGCCTGAGCGGCAACGCGCGCTTGATTTGATTCTGCTGCTCCAGGACACCATGGAGATGTTCCGCAAGGAGCAAGGAAAGAAGGGGGATAGCTATGTATGCCCGTCGATACCCTCCTCCCACTGAGGAGATTACCGTTCCCGAAAACTACAGCGGAAGCCAATTTGAGCGCCCGAGCGCCCGTGAAGAGGTAAAGGAACGTGAGGCGTCTGCCCCACAGGAGCCGTGCTATACGGATTCTCCCGCCCTTTCCGAAGCGGAATGCCAGGGAGAGGCGCCCCTTCCCTGTTACGAAGACGTTAAAGCGGCGCCCTCTGTACTTGGAGAGGACATTCTTCTCCTATTGGCGCTCCTGCTTTCCGAAAGCAAGCTGGGCGAGAACATAGAATTTCTTTTGATGCTGCTTTTGTTGTTTTGATGGAACGGCTGTCCTTGTGACAGCCGTTCTTTTTTAGAAAAGCGAAATCTGGTTGGTTTCGGAGAGGCCGTCCAGGGCGCCACAGCGCCGAAGCATCGCAATAACAGATTTACTGAGTCCCGCGCGCTGGCGAAGCTCCTCAATGGAGAAAATTTCGCCCTCGTTTCTGCACTGTACGATTTTTTCGGCGGCGCTGATGCCCAAGCCGCCCAAGGAATTAAAGGGCATACGGATGCTGCCGTCCTCGGGCAAGAAGGCGGTGGCATCCGACTTCATCAAGTTGACCGGCAGGAATTTTACACCGCGGCAAAGCGCTTCACGCACAAGCAGCAGCGTCGTATGCTGCTCAAGCTCCTTTTGCGTCGGCTTTTCCTCGCTCTTCTCGATTGCCTCTAACACGGCGTTAATGCCGGGAATACCGCCCATCACAATCTCGGCGTCGAAGCCGCCGGGAGCCACCGTCAGAAACGCAGCGTAGAACTCCATAGGATAATAAATCTTGTACCAGCCCAAGCGGATAGCGGACATAACGTATGCCGCCGCATGCGCCTTGGGGAACATATACTTGATTTTTTTACAGGAGGCAATATACCACTCGGGCACGCCGTGCGCCAGCATGGCTTCCTCGTATTCGGGCTTCAAGCCCTTACCCTTACGCACGTCCTCCATAATCTTGAACGCCATTCCGTTGTCCATTTCGTGGCGAATCAGATACAGCATAATACCGTCACGGGTTCCCACTACCTGGGAAATATCGCAGATACCCTCTTTAATCAAATCCTGGGCATTGCCAAGCCAAACGTCCGTTCCGTGGGTCAAGCCCGAAATCTGCATAAGGTCGGCGAAGTTCTTGGGCTTTGCGTCCACCAATACCTGCTGAATGAAGCTGGTACCCATCTCGGGCAGCCCGTAGGTGCCAAGAGGACAGCCGATTTGCTCAGGGGTTACCCCCAGGGGCGCGGTAGACTTAAACAGCTCGTAAATGGAGCCATCGTTCATTTTCACATCCAAGACGCTGGTATTGGTGTATCTTTCCAGCATTTTATACTTGGTGGGCATATCGTGTCCAAGCTCGTCCAGCTTCAGAATGGTATCGTGCAAAAATTCAAAGGGAAAATGGGTGGTGATAATATCGGAGGAGGCATCGTCCGCAGGGTGCTGCACGGGGGTAAAATCGTGCACATCGTATTCCGTCGGCACAACGATGATGCCGCCAGGGTGCTGACCCGTGGTACGCTTTACGCCGATACAGCGGGAAATGATGTGGGAAACCTCTGCCTTGGGAAGCTCGATTTTTCTATCCTCCAGATACTTGGAAACGAAACCGAAGGCGGTCTTGGAGGCAAGGGTACCCAGAGTTCCCGCACGGAACACGTGCCCCTCACCAAACAGCTCCTCGGTGTATTTATGGACGCGCGGCTGCACGTCACCCGAGAAGTTCAAGTCAATATCGGGGGACTTATCGCCGTAGAAGCCAAGGAAGGTTTCAAAGGGGATATCCTGCCCGTCCGAATACATAGGCGTATGACAGTGGGGACATTCACGGTCAGGCATATCAAAGCCCGAGCCGTAGGAGCCGTCCGTTACAAATTCATTGTAACGGCACTTGGGGCAACGCCAATGGGGCGGCAGAGGGTTTACCTCGGAGATGCCCGACATAATAGCAACAAAGGAGGAGCCTACCGAGCCACGGGAGCCGACCAAATAGCCCTGCTGCTCGCTATACGCCACCAGCTTCTGGGCAATCATATACAGCACAGCAAAGCCGTGCTTGATAATAGAGTCAAGCTCCTTTTGCAGACGGTTTTTTACAAGCTCGGGGATTTCCCCGTTAAAGCCGTACCAATCCATCGCTCTGTCCCAGCAAAGCCTTTGCAGCTCCTCCTCGGAGCCGGGAATACTGGGGGTATAGGTGCCCTTGGGGATAGGACGGAGCTTTTCAATGGAGTCGGCAATCTTGTTGGTGTTTTCCACCACGACCTCGTATGCCAGCTCCTCACCGAGATAGGAGAATTCCTCCAGCATTTCCTCAGTGGTACGCATATAAATGCCCGTATCCTTGTCGGCATCCTTGAACTTTTGCCCTGCCAACAGGATTTTTCTGTAAATCTCATCCTCCTTGTTGGGGAAATGGGCGTCACAGGTAGCAACCGTCAGCTTGCCAAGCTTTTTGCCTAAGGCAATAATACGGCGGTTGATTGCCTTCAGCTCCTCCACGCTTCCGACGCCTCTTCCCTCCGCGCCAATCAAAAAGAGATTGTTGCAAAGGGGTTGGATTTCAAAATAATCGTAGAAGGAGGCGATTTTTTCAATTTCGTCCTCAGAGCGATTGTCCAAAATGGCGCTGTACAGCTCTCCCGCCTCACAGGCAGAGCCTATTAAAAGCCCTTCTCTATGCTTCTCAATTTCGGAGCGAGGAATACGGGGTCTTTTGTAATAATACTGCAAATAGCTTTTGGAAATCAGCTGATAGAGATTCTTTAAGCCCACCTGGTTCTGGGCGTAGATAATCATATGATAGGGACGAAGCTTTAACGGGTCAGAGTTTTCGCTCATGGCCTCCGCCAGGGCATCATAATCACGGACGCCCTCCTTGGAAAGGCGCGCCAACATCTCCTTGAATATGAGAGAAAGCACCTCGGCATCGTCCACCGCACGGTGGTGATGAAAGTCGCCCAGGTTATAATGGTTGGCGATAGAATCCAGGGTATGCTTCTTTAAGCCTGCGTTTACGTACTGGGACACGGCAATGGTATCCAAGGACGGATTATGGAATTCGAAGCCGTGCTTCTCGGAAGCGGCACGGATAAAGCCCGTATCAAATTTGGCGTTATGGGCAACCAAAAGCGCATCGCCGCAAAAATCGAGAAACCTGGCAAGCACCTCCTTCACGGGTGGCGCATCCTTTACCATATCATCAGTAATAGAGGTAAGCTCCGTGATTTTGGCGGGAATGGGAATACCGGGATTAGAGAAGCTGCTGAAGCGCTCCACAATTTCACCGTTTTCCATTTTCACGGCGCCAAATTCGATAATTTCGCAGGAGGTGGGGGAAAGACCTGTGGTTTCCAGGTCAAAGATAACGGTTGTCTGGTTATAATCGCTTTTAGCAACGCCCGAGATAGCGGTTGCCTCGTCATTGACGTAATACGCCTCCATACCGTAGAGAATCTTCAAGTCGGGTGCCTTCTTCTCTGCCGCCAGCATAACCTCTGGGAACGCCTGTACGTTGCCGTGGTCCGTTACACCGATGGCAGGATGCCCGTAACGGGTGGCAAGCTCCACTACCTCCCCGGGATGAATAATAGCGTCCATAGCGGACATAACGGTATGTAAATGCAGCTCTACCCTCTTTTTCTCAGCGTTATCCTTCTTTTTCAAGCGCTTAACGCTCTTGATAGCGCGGAAGGAGAGGAAGGTTTGCCCGTCAAACTTGTCCACCTGGAGCTGACCGTAGACGGCAATGCATTTTCCCGCCCCTAAATCCTTGATAAAGCCCGCTTCCTCCTTGGGGACGTGATGCTTGATATACATAGAGCCGCTTCCGTCATAAATACCAATGGTTGTCTGCACCTTGGTGCCGTCGCGGCTATCCTTGGTGGTGACCTCAAAGACCTCGCCCACCACTGTCACGGAGCCACGGGAGGCGGTGATACTGTTGATGGAAACGATATTGCCCGTGGAAAACTCATTTCCGTAAAGAAGGGATGCCTCGGCAAGTCCAAACGTCATCGTGCCGATGGTGCAGACATCATTTTCAACCGTTGCATTTTCCTCTCGGTTATCGATATTCTTTCTTTGCTCAAAGTCGGCGTGTGAGTCATCCTCTTCCGCCTTGGCGGCGCTTTGCATCTGCGCGCGGAACGCCTCCAGCGCCTGTCTGTCAGATTCCCGCAGAGCTTCTGCCTTTTTGCTTTCACGCTCTGCCGTCTTTTCTCTTGCGTGCTCATCCGAGCAAATGAAAACCCGTCTTACCACGTTAAAGCGGCTTTCCAGGATTTTGGTGAGAACGTCCGTGGTTCCCGAGGTGTTCATAAAATCAATGGCGCTTTGCATAAAGGGGATGGTAATACGTAAGCACTCTCCATCGTCCTCAAAGGTGGCGCTCGAAAAGAAGCCACGGGTGATGGCGCCGACCTTTACTGCCTCCTCTAAAACGTCCTCCATATATGGCGTTTTGAAAAGCGCGGCAGGAAAGGACGGCAAAATTCTCGCCGATACCAGCTCGTAGGTTTCGCACAGATGGGCTTCAATCTCGTAAAGCGTAGCCCCGCGAATAACCACGGGAAAGCTTGCCAGTATCTCTATTCTATTGTCCTTTTTTGAGTGACGCAAAAGCACGTTTTCCGCTAAGGAAAGGACTTCACGCTCCTCTTCGCTGTAAGGCTTATATTTTTTGAAATAGTCAAAAAAGCCCTTATTTTCTGCCATTATATTTGCTACTTCCTTCTTGTAATCTTAAAGCTTTGCTTGAAATGCCTTGATTTCCGTAATCAAGGCGGGGATAATCTCCTCTGCCTTTACCTTGCCGATAGGCTTGCCGTAACGGAACAAAAGCCCCTCGCCAATACCGCCTGCCACGCCGATATCCGCCTCGCGCGCCTCGCCGGGGCCGTTGACAGCGCACCCCATAAAGGCGACCTTGATAGGTACCTTACGCAGCGAAAGCCTGTCCACCTCTTTTTCAAAGGCGGAAAGGAGGGCAATCAAATCAATCTGGGTTCTACCGCAGGTGGGACAGGAAACGATATCCATTTGCTTGTCGGGCAAAAGTCCGAGGGCGCTTAAAATGGCGCGTCCCTGCTTGACCTCCAAAACGGGGTCTGCCGTTAAGGACACACGCAAAGTGTCCCCAATCCCCTCGGAAAGGAGGGTGCCGATGCCGATGGCGCTCTTGATGCTTCCCTGCGCTTCTCCTCCTGCCTCGGTGACACCGATGTGCAGGGGATAGTCGCACATATTCGCCAAAAGGCGGTTGGCAGCAATCATATCCGACACGGTAGACGCCTTGACCGACAAGGCGATATCGGAAAAGCCCACCTCCTCTAAGAGCGAGGCGTGGTACATCGCGCTTTCTGCCAAGGCGGCAGGGGTCGGCGCGCCGTGCTTTTCCAAAATGCTCTTTTCCAAGGAGCCGCTATTGACCCCAATTCTGATGGGAACGCCACGGGAGGCGCAGGCGGTCGCCACCTTTTCCACACGGTCGCGGCTGCCGATATTGCCCGGGTTGATGCGGATTTTATCCGCACCTGCCTCCACCGCCGCCAGGGCGATGCGGTAATCAAAATGAATATCCGCTACCAGCGGCACGCCAAGCGCCTGTTGCTTCAAGGCGGCAAGGGCGTCAGCGGCGGCAAGGTCAGGCAGGGCTAAGCGAACGACGTCGCACCCTGCTGCCTTTAAGGCGAGAATTTGCTGACGGGTAGCGTCTACATGATGGGTATCCGTATTGGTCATAGACTGCACGGAAATGGGCGCTCCGTTGCCAATGGCAACGCCGCCAACCTTGATTTCCTTGCTCTTGCGTCTGGTAAAGACCGCCTCCGTCATATCAAATCCTCCTTGATGCATTATTTAGATGCGAAAAAAATCGTGCGAATGTCCTTGAACATAATTAAAACTGCCAAAAGCAGTAAAAGTATCATACCGATACCGTGAATTTTGGCTTCTAATTCTCTTGGCACAGGCTTTCTCCGTATCATTTCAATGAGAACGAATACCAACCGCCCACCGTCCAGGGCAGGCAGGGGGAAAAGATTGACAATGCCAAGGTTGATGCTGATAATGGATACCATATAAAGAAGGGGAACAAAGCCGTAGGAAACCGCCTCGCCCACGGTGGAGGTAATGCCGATGGGGCCGCTGACTGCCTCCACGCCGAAGCGCCCTGTGACTAAGTCAAAGAGGGATTCCCATACCATCCGTACCGTACAAACGCTTCTCCAGAAGGTGTGCTTTATGACCGAGGAAAAGCTCTTAGACTCCTCGTACAGGCTGAAATCACGCTCACCGACTATCTGCCCTGTGGTAACGGATGTAGGAAAGGTAACGTTCAGGGTCACATACTCGCCATCACGCAGCACCACAACCTCCAAAGGCTCGATGCCGTTGCGTAAAATTTCATAATCCAGCTCCATAGAGGTGTGAACACGCTTGCCGCCGATGGATACCACGGTATCGCCGCTTTGCAAGCCGTAATCTCCCGTAAAGACCTCCTCGTTGCGGATTTCCTCGGGAAAGCCTGCCACAACGGTGGAGCCAAGCTGGCTGGACACCACCACGGCGAACATCAGCACAACGCCGATAATCAAATTGACAACGCCGCCTGCCGCCATAATGATAAAGCGCTTCCAGGGCTTTTGGTTGCTTAACGCCTGCGGGTCCTCGGAGAGCGCCGCATCGTCCTTTCCCTCCTCTGCCATACTGACGTATCCGCCAAAGGGGAACATACAAAGCTTATAGCGAATGCCGCTTTTCTTGGAATCGTACCAGGCAAGCTTGGGGCCCATACCGATAGAAAACTCGTACACCTTAACGCCAAAGGCTCTTGCTGCCAAAAAATGTCCCAACTCGTGTGTAAATATCAAAAAGCCAAAAACCAAAACTGCTACCAAAACGGTAAGAATTGTGCTCATGGATTTTCCTTTCTGTTTCGTACTGTTGCTTATACGGCATTATAAGGACGCCATATATTCCCTTGCCCGTATTCTTGCTTCATCCGCAAGAGCGAGGCGCTCCGAGAGTGTCTTTGCCGCTTTTGCCTCGGGCATCGCATTCACCAATGCCTCCACCACCTCGGAAATCTGATAAAAACGGATTTTTTCGGACAGGAAGGCGGCAACCGCCTCCTCGTTGACGGCGTTCAAAAGCGCAGGCACCGCCCCGCCTGCCTCAATGGCACGGAATGCCAAGGGCAAAAGGGGAAAGACCTCGCCGTCAGGCTCAAAGAAGGTAAGCTTCCCTACCTCGGTTAAGGAGAGAGGCTTGATAACCCCTGCAGCACGGCAAGGATAGGTCAGCGCGTACTGCACACAAAGACGCATATCGGGGTTGCCTAACTGCGCAATAATGGCAGAATCAATATATTCCACAGCGGAATGTATTATGCTTTCACGGTGCACCACCACCTTGACCTGGGAGGGCGTAACGTCAAACAGGCGCACAGCCTCAATAACCTCGAAGCCCTTGTTCATCAGGGTAGCGGAATCTACCGTTATTTTGGCGCCCATCTTCCAGGTAGGATGCGAAAGGGTTGCCGCCTTATCCACGCGGCGAAGCGCATCCTTGGAATAGCCAAAGAAGGGACCGCCCGATGCTGTCAGAAGTATAGAGCGAACCTCCTCCCTGCGACCGCAGGCAAGACATTGAAAGATGGCGCTATGCTCACTGTCAACGGGAATAATGGCAGCGCCGCTTTTTTCGGCGATGGCGTTGACAAGATCCCCCGCGATAACCATGGTTTCCTTGTTGGCAAGACCAACCTGCTTGCCGCTTTCTACCGCCGCTATGGCAGGCATAAGCCCCGCCTCGCCCAAAATCGAATGAATGACAACGGGCGCCTCGGTTTCCTTAATGGCGTCAAGCAACGCTTCCTTGCCACTAAGCACCCGTGTTGCCGTATCCTTCACACAGAGGGCAAGCGCCTTTGCCGCCCCTTCATCCGTCATGACGAAGACCGAAGGCGCAAAGCGCCGCACTAAATTCTCGGCAGAGTCCACGCTTTTGTGGGCGCTCATCAAGGATACGGGAACGCCCGCCTTCTCTGCTACGTCCAGTGCCTGGGTTCCGACAGAGCCCGTAGCGCCCAAAACCGCCACAGAGGAGGGATATATATTGTCTTGCATAGAAAAGCACCTTCCTCAAATTCAGTATAAAAAGGGGGTGTCACGCTTCCGTAACACCCTCGCACTTTACCATTGTTAAACCGCCTGCAAGGGTTCTTGCCCTACGGCTAAATAAACCTTACAAGCTCCACGAAAAACAGAAGGAGGGGCGACACGGGAAGCATAGAGTCAAAGCGGTCTATGATGCCGCCGTGTCCGGGCAGAATATTGCCAAAGTCCTTCAGGTTGTTCTCGCGCTTAATAACAGAGGCAGCCAAATCGCCTACCTGGGATATGACGGAAATGACGAAGCCGCTGATGCCAAAGAACAGATAGTTGGGCGCAAAGGAGAAGAAGTGCTGGAGGATGAAGGCGTAAAGCAGGAAGAACAAGACACAGAAGAGTGCGCCTCCAATGCTTCCCTCCACCGTCTTTTTGGGGCTGATTTCGGGACAAAGCTTGTGCTTGCCGAAGAAATAACCCGTAAAATATGCCATAATATCGGTTATCCAAGCGCCGATAAATGCCAAGAGGAATAAGTACGCGCCGTTATCCAAGCGGCGAAGCAGCGCCAACGTCGTGAATCCCACAACAACGTAGATTACGCTGATAGCCAGCTGCGCCAGAACGGCAAAGCGCTCGTGATTTCTGGAAAAGACGCAAACGCCGAAATAGTACAGAATGAGGACGAAGGAAACGATGGAAACGAAGCAAACGTAGTACGCCGTGCTTTCTTTCCAGAGAAAATGAGATAGCAAGGGCAAAGCCAAGGCGTACAGGTACGTGGGTACCGCCAGGCGGATGCGCTTTTTGGCGCCAAAGCAGGATAAAAGCTCATAGGCGCCTACCAGGCTACACAGACAGCACGCAATGGGAAATACGATGGTCCCCGAGAAAAACAAAACGGGAAATAAGACCAGACACCCAATCAGTGCGGTGATAATGCGTTGTTTCATAATAATTACGTCCTCAGTCTTGCAAATATCGTGACGGTCTCGCTATAAGCGAAGCCACAAAAGCACCAACGCGAGAGAGCCTGTCAGCCCTCTTATTTACGCAGCTTTACTGCACGCCGCCGAAGCGACGCTCACGGGCACCGAACTCCGAGAGAGCCTTATCTAACTCCTCCTCCGAAAAATCGGGCCAAAGCGTTTTGGTGAAATAATACTCGGCATACGCCGATTGCCAAATCAAAAAGTTGGAGATGCGGATATCGCCCCCTGTTCTTACCACCAAATCCAAGGCAGGAGAGGCGGCGGTATACAGGTGGGCAGAAATATCGTCCTCCGTGATATCCGTCTTCCCTTCTGCGGCAAGCTGACGGAAGGCATAAACCAACTCGTCACGCCCACCGTAGTTAAAGGCGATATTCAGTATATGGGTTTTATGCTTGGACTTTTCCTCCACAGCCTCTGCTTTTTTGCGAAGCGCGGGGCTGAGCCTGTCCTTGCTGCCGATAAAAATAATGCGAATATCGTTGTCGGCAAGCGTCTTTTCCGCATACCGCAGGTATTGTCCCATCAGCTTCATAATGGCGTTGACCTCCGCCTCGGGACGGGACCAGTTCTCGGTGGAAAAGGCGTATACCGTGACAGCCTCAATGCCGCGGGCAAAGCAAGCGCGAACGATGGTATCAAAGACCTTGGCGCCCTCGGCATGCCCCTTCTGACGCGGAAGACCGCGGCGCTTTGCCCATCTTCCGTTTCCGTCCATAATAAACGCAATGTGGCGCACAGGGGAGGTTGGCGCCTTTGCCGTTTTCGTATCCTGCACCAATTAAATCTCCATAATGTCCTTGGTCTTGGCGGCGGTCATATTGTCGACCTCCTTGATATAACGGTCAGTCAAATCCTGCACCGCCTTATCGCTTGCCTTCACCTCGTCCTCGGTCATTTCGGACTTCTTCTTCATTTCCTTGGTGGCATCGTTTGCCTCACGGCGCACGTTACGAATGGCAACCTTAGCGTCCTCACCGTACTTGGCAATCTGCTTTGCCATTTCCTTACGGCGTTCCTCGGTCAGCTGAGGGAATACCAGACGGATAACACGCCCGTCGTTCATAGGGGTGATACCCAAATCAGAAGCCAGAATGGCCTTTTCAATGGCCTTGACGGTGGTGGCATCCCAAGGCTGAATCACAAGAGTTCTTGCGTCGGCTGCCTTTATCTCAGCCATCTGGCTGATGGGGGTAGGAGAGCCGTAATATTCAAATTTGATGGGAGAAAGCACATCTGCCGTTGCGCGACCTGCGCGCATGGTAGAAAGGGTGTATGCGTAGCTATCCAGGGTCTTCTTCATTTTTGCCTCATAGGGCTTGCAATCGAGTTTCATATTGTTCTCCTTCTATGTCAGAAATGTTTTTATCTATCAGTCGCCAATCAGGGTACCAAGCTTTTCACCCATAACAGCCTTATAAATGTTATCGGGATTGGAAAGCCCAAACGCCAGAACGGGGATATGCTTATCCATACAAAAGGCGGTTGCCGTGAAATCAAGGGCGGAAAGACCCTTGCTCAAAATCTCACGGTAGGAAATGCTGTCAAGAGGCTTGGCAGTAGAATCCTTGCGAGGATCGGCGGTATAGATAGCATCGATGTTCTTTGCCATCAAAACCACATCTGCCCCGATTTCCGCGGCGCGGACGGCTGCCGCCGTATCGGTGGAAAGGAAGGGGATGCCAAGTCCGCATCCGAAAATCACAACCTTGCCGCTTTCTAAGTATTCAATAGCCTTGTCACGGAAGAAGGGCTCCGCAAAGCGCTCCATTGCCACCGCCGTCATCACACGGGCATCAATGCCACAGCGGATAAAGGCATCCTGCAGGGCGATAGAGTTAATAGCCGTTGCCAGCATACCCATAGAGTCGGCACGCGTAGCGTCCATATCGCTACCCTGGCGGCCGCGCCAAATGTTGCCTGCGCCCACAATCACACCGATTTGAACGCCCTCGGCCAAGCATTTCTTCAAGACCTCTGCCACCGTTTTTACAAAGTCATCGTTGAGAATGCCGCTACCTCCCGCAGCCAACGCCTCTCCCGACAGCTTCAACAAAACGCGGCGGTATTTTGGATTGGTTTTCATAAGTCCTTCCCTTTTCCCCGTTAGGGGCCTTTCTTTCCGAGCAGAGCCGTCAAGGACAGTCCTGCTTCCTTGCCCAAAGCGATGCTCTTTTGAATTTTGAAGTCGCTATAATTTACTATCTCATATTATTTTACTTCATTCTTGCGAATTTGTAAACACCCTTTTGAAAAAATGTTTGTAAACATTTTGCAATTTATGCGTCTTGCCCTCGAATGGCGCAAATTGCCTCGGCATAATCCGCTTTTTTGAACACAGAGGAGCCCGCCACCAAGGCGTCCGCCCCTGCGGCAATAGCCAAGGGCGCATTCTCCGCGTGAATGCCGCCGTCAATTTCAAGCAGCACGGAGGCGCCGCTGTTCTGAATATCCTGCTTCAAGAGGTGCATCTTCTCCAAGGTTTCGGGAATAAGCTTCTGTCCACCGAAGCCGGGCTCTACCGACATAATCAAAACCAAGTCACAAAGGGAAAGATAGGGCAAAACCGCTTCCTTTGGCGTTTTGGGCTTGATGGAGAGTCCTGCCTTGACACCCTGCTCCCGAATGGCGGCAAGGGTTGCCGCCACGTCGCGGCACGCCTCTACGTGCACGGTTATCAGGTCGGCACCCGCCTTCACGAAGGAGGAGATATAACGAATAGGCTCCTCAATCATCAGATGCACGTCAAAAAACAAGGAGGTTTTATCACGCAAGGAGGCGATAACGTCCGCCCCGAAGCTGATGTTGGGCACAAAGGCGCCGTCCATCACGTCCAAATGCAGCCAATCGGCTCCTGCTCTTTCAATCGCGGCAGCCTCCTCGCCCAAGCGAGAAAAATCAGCCGCCAAAAGCGAAGGCGCAATTTTAACCATTTTTTCTAACCCTTTCCATATGATTTTTTTACAAAAGGCGGTAAGAAAGCTGTGACTCTTCCCTGCCTTTTCCATATTCTGTTAAAGGGGCTTGACGTTTTCATACAACCCAAGCACTTGGCTGAAAGCCCGTATCCCCTACCCGTTCGCCGATAGAAAAGCCAAGGAAGCGCCCACCAACCGAACGGAAGGATACTGCAAGGACTGTCGGAAACGGCAGTCCGTTTTTTATGCGTTTTTATCGGAGCGAGGCACGCAGATACAAACCGCGTGGGCGGCGATGCCCTCCTTTTGCCCTGTAAAGCCGAGC
>JAFTSW010000070.1 GCA_017467085.1 Clostridia bacterium
AACGCCGACTTCTTCTGCTTCGGTACCAACGACCTGACCCAGATGACCTACGGCTTCTCCCGTGACGATGCAGGTAAGTTCCTTGAGGCATACTACGATGCCAAGATTTTCGAGAACGATCCCTTCGCTAAGCTGGATACCACCGGTGTTGGCAAGCTGATGAACATGGCTATCACCCTGGGCAGACCCGTAAATCCCAACCTCCACGTTGGTATCTGCGGTGAGCACGGTGGCGACCCCACGTCCGTTGAGTTCTGCCATAGCCTTGGACTTGACTACGTTTCCTGCTCTCCCTTCCGTGTGCCGATTGCCCGTCTGGCAGCCGCACAGGCAGCTTTGAAGTAATTCAAAACGCAAAAGAGCAAAATTCCCAAATAACCAAATCCCCCTTGGTCGCAAGACCAAGGGGGATTTTTTCGGCTGATTTTCATAAATCCCATAAATCAGCCGAAGCATTTGCAACAAAGGAAAAAATGAAAATCCCCGTTAAAGGGGATTTTTTCTTGTTGCCACTTGCAATTTGTGATAGAAAATGCTAAAATATAATCGTAATACGATTATAAAATGGAGGTAAATGAAATGAAAGCCTATCGAATTGTTGTGGCTGGGTGTCGAGATTTTAACAATTATGAAAAGCTTGAAATAGAGTTAGACGCACATTTGAAGACAATAGAAAATTGCCAAATTATTATCATAAGCGGCTGTGCAAGTGGCGCGGATACACTTGGGGAACGATATGCCGCCGAGCATAATCTTTCTGTCGAGCGATATCCTGCGGATTGGGAAAGGTATGGGAGGGCGGCAGGTCCCAAGCGTAATATGCAAATGGCAATGGTTGCTGATGAGGTTATTGTGTTCTGGGATGGCAAGTCACGGGGAACAAAGAATATGATAGACTCTTCTAAAAAGACAAACACGCCATACAAAGTCATTCCATTCTGAAATTTCTTTTATTTTTTTGTCAAAATATAATCGAATATCGGTTACAATAACAGCAATCAGTCCTTCATAACTAATCGAAATCCAATTATACTAATCATAGTACGATTGAGGACGGTGAAGGACGATGCTGAAAACGATTGGCGCTCGTGTCCAAGAGATACGAAAGAAAAAGGGCTTTACACAAGAGGAGCTGTCGGAACGGCTGAATATCACGCCGCACTATCTGTCTGCCCTTGAAAGGGGCGTTTACAACATTAAATTAACCTTGCTGGTAGACATTCTCAATATTTTGGGCTGTTCTGCCGACGAGGTGTTTCAGGACGTAGTTGGCTGTGCGTCCCAGGTAAAGGCAAGCCATCTTTCGGATATGGTGGAAGCCTTACCGCCAAAGGAGCAGCAAAGAATATATGAGGTTGTGGAAGCGTTGGTGAAGAATGCTTCCAAATGAATAGCAAAAAGCCCTCGGCTTTGCCGAGGCTTTTTGCTATAAGGGAGGTTGGGTTAAAAACATTTTTTCAAATGGTCTTGTGCATGGTTTTTAGATATGGTATAAAAACAGAAGAGTCGAGCATTTATCAAGTAAAAAACCGACAATAAAAGATTCCTATTTTTCCGAGGAAGATATAAAAAATGCTGTTTCAGTAGTAGATGAAGAAAATTCTGTTATAGAAAGCAACAATTAAGGGCAAAGAATGAGGGGCGTTTTCAAAACAACAAAACCCCGCCGAGGCAAACGCCGTGGCGGGGACATTTTTATATCATCCAAATAGGAACTATCAAATTATCTCTATCAAAAGCGCCGAGCTTTTCCGCCATACAGAGAACGGCACCTGTGCCGACCTCTATGGGGGCTTTGTCGATTACGCCAAAGGTGCGGATGATGCGCTTGTCGGGAGTTGCGGTTTTCTTGATTTCGAGAGGACAGAGCTTGCCGTCGCCCTCCATAATAACGTCGATTTCCTTGGCGTCCCTGTCGCGATAAAAATAGAGATACGGCTCAAGACCTGCATTCTGATAGCCCTTCATAATCTCGGATACGGTAAAGTTTTCGAGAAGCGCGCCACTCATGGCACCGCTCTCGGCAACCTCAGGGCTTGACCATTTTGTAAGATAACAAACGAGTCCTGTGTCATAAAAATAGACCTTAGGCGTTTTGATGGTGCGCTTCAGTACGTTGTTTGAATATGGGTGAAGAAGGAAGATAATACCAAGCGTTTCAAGGATATCTATCCACGCCTTTGCGGTGGGTATATCAATATCGGCATCATCCGCAACTGCCTTATAATTGAGCAGTTGAGAGGCTCTTGCCGCAACCGCGGTAATAAAGCGATTGAATTTAAGAGCGTCCACCGTCCCCGAAATGTCGCGCACGTCACGCTCCACGTAGGTGGAAATATAAGACGAGTAATATATATTTCGGTCAGGGTAGAGTCCCGAAACAATGCCGGGCATCGAGCCGCGCCAGATGCGTTCAAACAGTGTGGGCGTATCTATCGGCGAGAGGTTTTGGCTTTCTGCGAGAAGCGTCTCCATGTTCGTAGTAAATGGCAATGGCTTAGCCCCGATAATTTCTCGCTGTGACATAGGCGACATATGCAAGAGAGCAACGCGACCCGCAAGCGACTCTCCGACGCCCTTCATCAAACGGAAAATCTGTGAGCCTGTCATCCAGAAATCGCCCGGATTATGATGCTCGTCAATATGAATTTTGATATAGGTAAAAAGCTCCGGTGCATATTGAACCTCGTCAATCAGTACAGGAGGCTTGTGCATTTGCAAAAAGAGCGCGGGGTCATTCTTTGCCATATCGCGAACAGTGAGGTCATCAAGCGACACATATCTGCGCCCCTTGTTTTCCTTTTCGGCAAGCGCGCGAAGCATGGTGGTCTTTCCTGCCTGGCGGGGGCCTGTTAAGAGTATGGCAGAGTAAGACTGCGACAGCTCTAAAATTCGATTTTCCATGTGACGGTAAATGTAATCCATGATCTCCTCCATTTGAACTGCGGCATTTTAATACTATACATATTTTACACCTTTTTTATCCGTTTGTCAACATTTTTTCGGCTGATTTTCATAAATCACATAAATTAGCCGAAGTTTTCACGCTGAAAAAGAGAAAAGGCGAAAAATCCCTTGGTCTTGCGACCAAGGGATTTTTTTAACAGAGTATCACGCTAAGTGCTTTTCCATAAAGTCAAGGAAGCGCTTCCAGTTGTGACGGGTGAGGTAGTGGAAGGTGTTGGATTGACAGATGCCGACGTGGCCGTCGGGACGGACTTCATCGGGGGTGAGGTAACGGTCATCGGCGTTAAGAAGCCCCGAAAGACCCATTCTTTCCCAGGCCTCGCCTGCGGCGAGGGCGCAGAGCTGCTCGCCCTTGGGGTCTGCCCAATCGTCGGTGGCGCAGATGCCGATAAAGAGGTAACGGGGGGCGATAGTCGCCAGGAGAAAATGCTGGTCAAAGCCCTCGGGGATGCTGGTTTCGGCGAAGCGGAGATAGTTCTTGCAGAACCAATAGGGGAAATTGCGGACGATGTCCTCAATCAGCTCGCCGCCCTGGTAGACTCGCTTGGGGCGGTTAAAGCCCGTGTTGCCGCGCGCCAGGGTGTCGCCCGCGCAGCCTGCGGCGTTGGAATAGACGAAGCGGAAGCGCTCGTCCATCATACCCGTGTAAAGAGCGGTTTTGCCAAGACGGGAATGCCCCACAATGGCAACGTTCCTTGCATCGGTTTCGGGCAGGGTCAGGGCGTAATCCAAAACACGCATATTTGCCCAAGCCCAGATGCCGATTTTACCGCAGGTGGTGTCGGTGTCCTGCCCGTTTGGTAGAAGCATAGGGGCAAGACCCGTAGAAAAGTCGCCGTCATCCGAGGAAATTTCCTTATGAAAAACAGAAAGGAAGTTGACCTCTCGCTCCGAAAGCTCCTCAATGGGGAAGTAACGGGATTCGCCCATACGGTTAAAGTTGTTCAGAATCACGGTGGGACGGGGCTTGCCGTCGGTGTGAAGCAGGCGGTCGATATGGAAGCTATGGCTCTTGCCGCCAATATGCACCGTCATCAAAGCCTCGGAGTGGGTGACCGTGCGGTTAGCAAAATTGGCGTAAATAACGGTGGGCTCGCTGACCTCTACGGTATAGTCTACCCGAGGCAGCTCTCCGAAAAGTCGGGTGGTGATAATCTTAACGGTTTCTTCTCTCGTTTCGGGCAGGGGGGGAAGCGCCCGTTTTTTCAGTTCTTCTCTCAGCATAATGCTCTCCTTTTTGTCGGTTTTCGACGCTTTGATGCGCGAAAGGCAAACTCTTGCTTACAAAAGCGGTTTATTTTTTCTTAATGCGAAGCGTTTGGGTGGTGTATGTGTAGTAATCAAGCGGATGCCCGTAGCAAAGCTGCTTGTCCGTTTTTGTAACGGTGCCAAGGCTTGTTTCGTTCAAGAAGCGCGCACCCGAAAGACCGTCCTTGGCATAGAAAAAGCCGACAAGCGCTCCGTTTTGTACTATCAGATTTTCCGCACCAATGGGAAGCACCGTTTGGGAAATATCCACGTCGTTGGGGTCAATGCCGTCGGAGGAGTAGACGTCGTAGGTCCTTTTCTCCTCTAAAACGAGAGAGTACGCAGCGGCAGCCTGCAAAAGGGCTTCTACCTGCGCTTGGTCGTAAGGCGTCGGGGTTAAAACGGCTGTTTTCTCGTACAAAATCTCGTAGGCGCCGTCGCCGTATGGCGTATAGGTGTAAAGGCTTGTTTTTCCGTTTTCGTCAACATTGCCCGCACCCTCGCCTTCTATGGCAAGAAGGGGCGGGTCTGTAAAGGACAGCTCCTTTTGCAAGGCGGCGGCATTCGGCGCGCCCTTGGGAACTGTGATGAGCGAAATGGCGTGACAGTACAGAAAGGGATAATAGCCAAGGTCCTCTAAGCTTGCGGGAAGGTGAACCTCGGAAAGATTTTTGCAGAGGCGAAAGGCTTGCATACCAATGACGCGCACCCCCTCGGGAATGACGACCGTTCGTATATGTGCGCAACCGTTGCACGCTTGCGCGCCGAGCCCCGTTACCCTAAGCCCGTCTATTTCTTGGGGGAAGACAACCGTTTCCTCGGTGTCTTGGCTTGCCATAAAAATGGCGCATTCGCCCTCACCCGTGACGGTGTAGCGAAAGGTGTTTTTTCTTTGGGGTTCTTGCTCTTGCATACGTCCCACCTCCTTGTTTTTTCAGTATAACACAGAAAAAAAGGAATTGCAAGAGGAGAAGGGCTTTTCAAGAAAAATAAAAAGCGAACAAACGGATTTGTTCGCTTTTTCGGTATCACCAGCTATTCCAGCCTTGGTGGAACGCCGCGTTTTTAGCGCGGTAGATGGTTGCGCATTTATATTCATTTGTATATGTTCCTTTTTCTACTTCGCAAATCTTGAGATTGCATTCACGGTCCGTTCTTCCGGGATAAGTGTCCCACCTTTTGGCGATTTCATTGATGATAATCTTCGCCATCGCTGGAATTAGTATACGAACGTCACTAAGCGAAAGGTTGGGGTATTGGGCTTGGGCGAAGTTTAACTTTACAAAATAGTGGGTACCTCCAGTGAAACCGCCGGTAAAGGAGCAGGAATACTCATTTACCGTCAATACAAGTGCACGCTCTGCCCATTCTTTGTTGCTGGGACGCTCAATATTTGCCAAGCTTGCTACGCCCACGTCAATCGCTTTTTGCATAAAGTCCTGGATAATGGGGGCGGATAAGAGCCTTTGCTTGCGCTGCTCTCTTGCGGCAGCCTGCTGCTCCTGGCGCTGGCGCTCCTCTTCTTGGCGGCGCCGTTCTTCCTCTAATTGCTGTTGCTTTCTTTTGCCAAATAAAAACATAGCGCTTCTCCTTTTATGTTTGGATATTTTTTCGGCATGATGAAATGACAAGGATAGTATAGCACAGGAAAAAGGAATTTGCAAGAGGAGAAGGGCTTTGACAAAAAATAAAAGCGAACAAATCGAAGGATTCGTTCGCTTTTTCCCATAAATTTCGTTGCTTGGTATCACCAGCTGTTCCAGCCTTGATGGTATGCTGCGTTTTTAGCGCGGTAGTTGGTGCTGCAGAGATATACACCGTCCACTTCGTGCATTTTGTTGATCGTTAGCTTGCATTCGCGGTCCGTTTTTCCGGGATAATTGTCCCACTTTTTGGCAATTTCATTGATGATAATGTTCATCATCGCTGTAACCAGTATGCGGGCGTCGCTGAGCGAAAGGTCAGGATAGTGAGCTTGGCTGAAGTTTAACACCACAGAATTGAGGTCGGTCCAGGGGACAACTCCATTGGAAAAACGACAGAAAAACTTACACACCTCCAGTTCAAAGAACTGCTCCACCCATTCCGTGCTACCGGGGCGCTTAATATTTGCTAAAAGCGTTACGCCCTTGTCAATACTTTTTTGAATAAAATCCTGGATAATGGGGGCGGACAACAGCCGCTGCTTCCGCTGCTCCTGGCGCTGGCGCTCCTCTTCCTGGCGCTGGCGCTCCTCTTCCTGGCGGCGCCGTTCTTCCTCCAATTGCTCTTGCTTTCTTTTGCCAAATAAAAACATAGCGCTTCTCCTTTTATGCTTGTATGGATTTTCTTGCTTTGAACAAACCAAGTTTATCACAAATTGAGATAAAAGTCAATATCTCAGTCTGAGATTTTTATAATGGAAGGAGAAAGAAAAGGAAAAGGGGAAAGCTATGCGATTAAAGGATTTACGCGAGGACGCGGATTTAACGCAGGCGGCGCTTGCCGACTATTTGCACATCAAACAAAACACCTATTCGCAATACGAGAACGGCCAGCGACAGCTACCGCTTGAGGTCTTGATTTTGCTTGCGAGATTTTACCATACATCGACGGACTATATATTGGGCTTGACGGACAAAAGAGAGCCCTATTAGCGCGGCGCGGAGTGCCGCGCTTTTTCTTTGGCAACAAACGAAAATGCGGCGATTTTTAAGATTTTTCTGTCTTTTTGCAAGGTTCTCGTCAAGGAGGGGGAGAAGGGGTTGACAATCCCTTCCGTTTATGCTACTCTTGAAAAAAGGGCGCTTGCCCCTTTATTAAGTCGATCACAAATCTACAAAAAAGGAAGCTTTCGTTATGCGAAGGCTATGGTCGTGCATATGGCAATCAGAGAATTTGAAAACACCGTTGCGCTTGAAAACAGCCGCGTAACCGTTTTGCTTTCCAAGGAAAACGCCGCCGTTTTGTCTATAAAAACGGTGGACGGCGCGGAGCTTTTGCGAGAGGAAACGCTCTTTTTCGGCTTGTACAACGAGGCCTTCGAGCCCTTTTTGAACACGGGACTTTCTTTTGATGAGGGTCTTCTTACCTTAAAGACCGCGCTTGGCGAGGTGAAAATCGCCGTGACGGCGCGCGAGGACTATTTTATCTTTGAGGTGCAATCGGCGCTTCCCGATGGCGCTTACTGTCTGTATATCGCCGATGCCAAATACGAATATGACCGCGATGATACCTGCTCGCCCCGTGCCGGCGGCGTTGCGATGACCGTTTCCGTTGACCCTGTGTATTTTCCTGATGGCTATTCGCGCGAAACGCTTGCCAAGGTGTATGAGCATTTGGAGGGTGCCAAGGGCGCCAAATACGGCCTTGCCATTGTTCCGCACGGCGAGCTTCGCGAGACTCTCAAAGCGCTTTGCTCGGAAATTGACCCTGAAAAGGGCATCGTCTTAAAGAGCGCGGGCCCCTGGTCCAGAGAGAGCGACAGGGTGCAGGGCAGCTATACGATGACCTGGGACTGCCGTCCCGCGACGTTGCAAAGAAAGCTTCCCGAGTACGCCTTTTTGGAAATTGACCACCTGGATATTTTACACAATGACGTTTCTTCCTTCGTGCAGGGCGATTTTACCTATGTTTCTTACGATAGCCACGAGGACTTTAAGGCACGGGTGACGGATATGCTGGCGACATACGGCATTGGCACCTCCCTGCACACCTATGCCCAGTACATCAACCCCAAGTCCGTCAACCTGCTCTCCAACCCCGAAAACCGGAAGATGCTCTCCACCTTGGAGGAGTTCACCCTGGCAGAGGATATTACGGCGGAGGACGATTTCATTCCCACCCTGGAATCCACCGCCGCGCTTTCGGATTACTACGGCTTCTTTGCCCAGAACGTGCCGTATCTTCTGATTGGCGAGGAAATCGTGCGCTATAAGAACAATCCCCAGGGCTTTGCCTCCTGCCAGCGCGGCTATTCGGGCACCAAGGCGGCAGCCCACAGGAAGGGCGAGAAAATATATCATCTGGACGGGCTCTTTCATTTCCTGGTTCCTAAGCATAACAGCCCCTTATTTGTCAAGCTCGCCCACGATACCGCCGAGGCGTACAACAGAGGCGGCTATACGATGCTGTATATTGACGCCATTGACGGTACCTACCGCCATTGCAAACAGGAGGAGCGCCCCTACTATATCGCCAAGTTTATCCACGAGCTTGTGAAAAACTGCAAGGTCGAGCCTATCGTGGAGCTGTCGGATATGCCTGCCTCCGTTTGGGCTTGCCGCGCCCGTATGGGCGCCTGGGACATTCCCTTCCGCAATTTGAAAAGGTTTATCCGTATTCACCACGAGATTAACGTGGCAGATGCCCGCCGCTTCTATAACTGTATGCTGGGCTGGATGAACTTCTATCCCACCACCGACAAGTATCCGGGCAATCAGCACACCAAGTATTTCCACTGGGACGCCATTGAGTATATGGGCGCCTTGTCGATTCTTTACAATTATTCCATCGCATACAGCGAAATGGATTTGAGCCTCCCCGGCGCCCGTCGCAACGTGGAAATTTATAAGTTCTACGATAAGCTGCGCCGCGGAAAATATTTCAGCGAGGCGACCTTGGCGGCGGCGCGCAAGAGCCCCTATGAGCTTGCCGTCCGAGAAAAGAGCGAGGGCGTCTACACCTTGGTGGAGAAGAATTACGCAATCAAGCGCCTTTACGCCATCGAGGAGGAGGGCAGGGACAGCGCCGCCTTCCATAACCCCTTCGGGGCGCAGACGCCCTTTATCCGTCTGGAGGCGGATATGTCCACCCTGGGACAGGACGCCAAGCTGCTCTTAGAGCTGGACGAGGCGAAGCCCGTTGCCGAGCAGGTAGGGGAGCGCAAGCTCCCTGCCGAGGTGAACCTGGTGGACAACCTGGCAATGACCGTCAAAGTCAAGGGCAACGGCAAGAAGGGCACCGTGGCGCTTTTGCTCCGTGGCGGCTCCCAAAGCGAGTTCGGCTACGGCATTTACTATATCGACACCGACTTTGAGGGCTGGCGTGACTTCGTTTTACTGGAGGCAGACAACGGCGACCGTGCCGACGAGCTTCCCTTTGAGAAGGATTTCCGCCCCTATAAGATTTACCGCTCGGGTCTGAATATGGACCGCATCAACTCCGTGGAGCTTGCCGTGACGGGGGACGTGGAGGGTGTGTATATGTCTGACGTTTGCGCCTGCCGCCAGGTATATAACGTTATCAAGCGTCCCAGCATCACCGTGGGAGAGGAAAGCGTCACCTTTGAATGTGAGCTGACCTCCACCGACTTTATCGAGTGGGACGGCAAGAACGCCGCCGTGCTTGACCGCTACGCCAACCGCAAGCCCATCTGCTTCTCGGGAAGCGTCTGCCTGCCTGCCGGCGACTTTACCGCCAAGGTGGGGCTTTCTAAGTCCTTGAACGCTTGCCCTGTGAACGTGCATCTGACCTTTGGCACCACGGGCAAGGAAATAGAATAAAAATCGCCATATAAAAAAGAGAGAAGTCGCAAAAACGATTTTCTCTCTTTTTTGTGCGATTTTTGTTTTCAGAGCTCCATATTTTGCAGGCGGCGGATATAATCGCCCTTCCGGAGCGCTTCCTCTCGGCGCCCTGCGTAAATCATCGAAAGCATATTCGTTAACAGCTCGTTGTGCGCCTCACAGCCAAAGTTGTTTTTCAGGTCGACTGTGCCGAGGCGGTCGCTTTCTTCCAGCTGCGAAACGTCAAAATCGGTCAGCATCCGATAGTAGCCGTAGCGCTCGGGCATCGCGCACCAGGCGTCAAAGAGCGCGGCGATGGCTGCCTTATCGCCAATAGGCGCGCAAAGCTCTGCCATATAGGCGTCAAAGCGGGTCTTGTCGTCGCCTGTCAGAAGGAAGATGCCCTCCTCGTCAAAGCGGTAGGGATGCGTTTCAAGAGAAACGCCGTCTTTGGAGAGGGAAAGGGCGGTTAAATAGCCGTAATACCAAGAGTTCTTTACGTTGGGGAAGGGGAAGAAGAGGTTGCCCATTCCGTAAACGATGGGGGCGCCCTCGTACATCTCGTAGCCCTGGGGGCAGTGGGCGTGCATAGCGATAACGGCGGCGGCACCCATATCAACCAGATGGCGATACAGCTCTATGCGCTTGGGAGAGGGAAAGGGATTGCCCTCGTGCCCACCGTGAAAATAGACGATGGGGTAAGCGCCCACGCTTTGCGCCTCCTGGATGGCGCGCGTTATGTAGGCAAGGGAGAAGCCCGCCGCGCCGCCTGCCTCTTCGGTGGCACAGCCAAATTCGTTTTCGCAAACGGCAATCACGTGCGCCGTCTGCCCGTCCTTTTCAAAGACGGCGGGGCGGTACGCCTCGGCGAGATTCTTGCCCGCGCCGATAACGGTATAGCCCCTTTTTTCAAAGAGGTCGCGGGTGGCAAGCAGGGGCGCCGCCGTATAGTCGCCCGCGTGGTTGTTAGCCATACCGATGGCGGAGGGGTGTAGCGCAAAGATATATTCGGCAAAGCGCTGGTCTGAAATGAGGGCAGGGCCGCTCTTCAGAATGGGTTCGTATGCTGTGGCATCTCCAAGGACGTTTTCCAGGTTGACAACGGAAAAATCAGCCGCGCGGAAAAGCGGCTCTATTCCAAGAACCGTGCGGCGCGCCTGCGCGTCCCCGGGGTAGTCGCCTACGAAATTAAAGGATATATCTGCGGCGAAAAGAAGATTCATATCAGCCTCCTGCACTGTCGCGCTTGGTGCGTTTTCTTTTGACCATTTTAACACACCTTTTACCCGTTGTCAAGGGCGACGGGGGCGCTTTCAGGGCAAAAGACCCAGGGCACGGGCGATAGCCAGCTTGCTTTTTCGCTTTCTTTCCTTGTAGGTGCCCGGGGACAGGTAATAAAGCTGGGTGAAGCGGTGACCCGTATGAGAGGCAATATCCCGACGAATTGCCTCCCTGACGTTCTCCTCACAGCAGCTTTCCAAGGCGGCGTCAATGGCGGCGTTGAGCATCATATAGTGACCGAGGGTGGCAGGAGGGAGCTTGCCGCGGCGTATTTCCTCCTGTCTGCGGTCGTAGTCCTCGCACATGGCGCGCACGGCGTGGCAAACGGAGGGGGGCAGGAGCTGGGCTTCCTTGTTGACTGAGGGCATCCTATCATCCTTTCTTTCTTTTTCAGCGGTGGTACAGTAAATAGACGGTTTCCTCCAATTCCTCCGAGAGGGCGTAGACGTCGGAAGCCATTCCGTCCATCTCGTCCCGTAGGTCGGCTATGCGCTCAAGTAGCTCCTCCTTTACCAAGGAAAGCACGGAGTCGGGTAAAACCAGCTCCTCCAACTCCTCCTTGACGGTGTAGAGTCGGGAGAGCTTTTGCTTGGCAAAGCTAACGCCCTCCTCTATGGCGGCAAGCTCCGCGCGGATTTCCGAGGGTGAGCGAAGCAAAAAGGTGTTTTCAGGGGCTTGGGTGTGGCTGTAATACATAATTTCTCCAATCTTTTTGTTTTGCGGGTGTGACTTATCCGTTGATAGCCAACGGCGTTGCGTGTTATGCAACAACAAGGTGAAAAATAAAACGGCTTTTTCGCCACTTGGCGAAAGCACCGAGGTGGAAGCAGGAAAAAACACCGATTGGGGGCGATAATCGGGGAGAAGCTTTCCTGTCCAATATTACTATATCACACTTTTTGTTGCTTGTCAAGTAACATTTGAAAAATTTTTTCAAAAAAGTGTTGCATATTGCGTACAAATGTGTTATAATGGAGAAAACGCAAGACAACCGTTGCCAAATTTGCAACAAAGCAAGAGGAAGGAAGGGAAGAAGATGTCGGTTGGAAAGAATATCGAGAAATACCGCCGCGCCCGAGGGCTCAGTATGGAGGAGCTTGGGCGGATGCTGGGCGTCAGCCGCCAGACGGTATTCCGCTATGAAAACGGAAAAATTGAAAACATACCCCACGAGCGCTTGGAGAAAATCGCCACCGCCCTGCAGGTGACTCCCTCTCAGCTTTACGGCTGGGACGAGGCGTTTGGCATACAGCCCATTCTGCGCCGCCGCGTGCCTATGATAGGGGAGATTGCCTGCGGCAAGCCCATTTATGCCGAGGAGAGCTTCGGGGAGTACGCCGTGGCGGAGGGAATCGCCAACGCCGACTTTTGCCTGCGGGCAAGAGGGGACAGTATGACGGGCGCCCGTATCTTTGACGGGGACGTTGTCTTTATCCACGCCCAAAGCACCCTGGAAAACGGAGAGATTGGTGCCGTTATCATCGGGGACGAGGCAACCTTGAAGCGTGTCTATTACTACCCTGATAAGCAAAAGCTCATTCTGTTGCCCGAAAACCCTGCCTACGAGCCCTTGGTTTATATCGGCGAGGATTTGGAGCAGGTGCATATCCTCGGCAAGGCGGTTGCCTTTCAAAGCACCGTCCGCTGATGTAAAGAAATATTTACAAAAAACACCCCTTGCGCCGCAAGGCAGCTATGAGAAAGGAATATATAAAAATGGAAAGATTAGCCGTTATCACGGGCGCCTCCTCGGGTCTTGGCAGAGAATTTGCCCGACAGCTAAAGGAAAAGGGAGAGGCAGACCGCTTTTTGCTGATTGCCCGTCGCCGCGATAGACTGGAGGCGCTGGCAGATGAGTTAGGCAACGCCGAGGTGCTGCCCTTGGATTTGTGCCAAGAGGAGGCGATAGAAGCCTACACCGCCTACTTAGAGGAGCGGAAGTTAGAGGTCTTTTACCTTGTCAACGCCGCGGGCTTTGGCAAGTTTGGCGACTACCGGCACGTAGGCGCGGAAGCCTCCGCCGCTATGATTGACTTGAACGTCAAGGCGACCGTCCTCATTACCCACGCCACTCTGCCCCATATGGTGCGCGGCGGTCATATTATCGAGATAGGCTCGGGCTCCTGCTTTACGCCCCTGCCCCACTTCAACGTATACGCCGCCTCCAAATCCTTCGTGCTGCACTACTCCAAGGGCTTAAGAGAGGAAATCAAGCCCCTGGGTGTGTCGGTGACCTGCTTCTGCCCCGGGTGGGTGGAAACCGAGTTTCTCGGCGTCGCTAAGCCTGAGGAGGGGGTGCGCTATCCCAAGAACCCCAAGCCTCTGCTTAAAGCCAAAAAAGTGGTGTCCTACGCCATTTCCCGTGCCCGCCGCGGCAAAATGCTGGCGGTCACCAACTGGTATACCAAGCTGCAGCATATGCTGTTCAAGCTCCTGCCCGACAGAATTTTAACCTGGCTCTGGCTGAAAACGGTGCTTTGAGTCCTTTTGAAAATATAAAAGGGGCTGTCTCACTATTTCGTGAGACACCAAAAAGGAGCCGAAAACGGCTCCTTTTTTGCCCCTGTTCGTTTCACTTTTGACGAAAAGCGAAACGAACGAACAAATTTTTTTCGAAAATTTTCTCATTTTGCGCTTTTCTTGACGCAAAATGAGACGGGCTGTCTCACTTGAGACAGCCCCTTTTTTTTCGGCATTACGCCTTTTTGGAAAATAAATCGTAATGGAGCCAAAGGACGGAGTATCTGTCCTTCAGGTCCTTGGCGTAGAGCAAGGAGTCGCGGCGCTTGCCCTCATCGTAGAAGGCAAGGAAGTCCTCGTGGGAGAGACCGACACGGGCGCACAGCGCGCGCATTTCCTCGGCGGTGGGAGAGTCGGCAAGCAACGCCCGAATGTCCTGCCATTTTTCCTTGTAAAGGCTGACTCTGTCTGCCCTGTACCAGCCAAGCTTATCCTGCAAGGCGAAAATTTCCTCGGCAATAGCGCCGTAAATGCGGCGGATATCCTCTTGATAAACAGAGGGGTTGTGGTGAGAGGTGAGCCCGTCAATACTCTCCAACGCCGCAAGCCCGTGGCGCAGCGCCGCCGTCAGAACGGCGGAATGGCAAACGTCAATGCCGTGGGAGAGATAGGGCTCGTTCCGCAGAATACCCACGATTTCAAAATAGTGAGAAAGATGATGCTCGCTTCCCGAGGCGGGACGGGAGTTGCCCACGTACGCCATCAGAATGCCCACCGCCACCAGCGCCTCCATCAAGGCGCCAATCGCTTCGGGGCTTCTTGCCTTGATGCCCTCTGCCAATGCCACCGTCTTTTCCACCTGGGCATAGGTTTCCGACACCACGAAGTCGCAGATGTATTCCCCGTTTACCAAGGCGGCAAGTCGCCAGTCGTTGAGGCAGGAATATTTGCCGATAATGTCGCCGTAGCCCGCCTGTATCACCTCAACGGGGGCGTTTGCCAAAACGGCGGTATCCGCCAGAATGGCACGGGGCACCGCGGCATTCAGCGTCACCTTCAGACCGTCTAAAAGCAAAGCGGCGCCCACCGAGGCGTAGCCGTCCATAGAGGGGGCGGTGGCAACGATGAAATAAGGAAGAGAGTGCTTGAAGCTGACGTGCTTGCACAAGTCATTGATAACCCCCGAGCCAACCCCGACGATAAGGTCGGTTTGCTCCGTGAGGCTTGCTTCTATCTCGGCAATCGCCTCCTCGTTGGGAATGAGAAGTCCCTGCCGACGGAAAATCTGCTTTCTCTCTACCCTGTCCCCCAGGGCGGCGACAGTCTTGTCGCCTGCTACGGCGTAGGTGTTGGTGTCGGCAACGAGAAGAATATGGGAATACCCCTTCGCCAGACGCCCAAGGGCGTCAAAGGCATCCTTCCCGATAACCACGCTTTCAATGGGGCAGGGGTGTGCCTTGCCGCAGGTGCAGTCGGTTTTTCCTTGCAGAAGCTCGCGCATCGTCATACAATTTCTTCCTTCACAGTATTTCTTTCACCACTCATTATAATGCAAAAACGGGAATAAGTCAAGAGCCAACCTTTATTGAGGTCTATGCCGCTTGCGGTAGGACAGGGGCGAAAGAGAAAAGTAGGCGGCAAAGGCGGCAGAGAATTTGCTTGCGTTCCGGTAGCTTACCGCGCGGGCGATTTCCGAAACGGGCATATCCGTTTCTCGCAAAAGGTAGGAGGCGCGCTTCATGCGATGCTCCCGCATATGGACGGCAAGGGAGGCGCCGTAGCGCGCCTTGAAGGCGCGCTGGAGGGTGGTGGGGTTGGTGGAGGCGCGGCGGGCGAGAGAGGCGATGGTGATGCGCTTGTCCAAATTTCTCGCTACGTAATCGTGTAAGCGCTCCAAGGGTGCCTCGTCCTCCGCCTCGCCCTTTTGGGGATGCTCGTGGTGGATAAAATCGGCGCTGTATTCGGGGCAGGCAATCTGCATCAGCTCCTCGGCGGCGCGGTGCAACAGTCGGGTCTTGGGGCTTGGCGCCACCCCATACACCACCTCCTTGCCCTCCCGTCGGGAGAGGAGCAGTCCGCCCTCCCGTAAAAGCCGCAGATGGTGGGACAGGTTGGGAGCGGAGATGGCGAAGAAGGAGGATAGCTTGGAGGGACACGCCTCGGTATGGCAGAGAAGCCAGAAGATACGCAGACGGGTCGGGTCGGCAAGCAGCTTGAAGCCCTCCGCCGCACCTTCGGCGGCGGTGGCACTGGGACTCTTTGTCAGCAAATCCTTATCAAAGGGGGAGGGGGTGTGGTGACAGCTGTGGGACAAGGGGCGCCTCCTTCCAAAATGCTCCGTTTTGAAGCAATTTTAATCCAAAAATAAATATAGACACAAGAAAAGTTGACTTTTCAGGCTATATTCAGTATACTGAATACAGAAGAATTTATCAATTCTTTAATTGTTAATTTTTTGGAGCAACGAAAATACAGGCAGGAGGGCGCCAAGGGGCGTTGCCCCTTGCCCGACAAAGGAGAAAATGCTATGACTAAACGGTATCAGATTGAGGTAGACTGCGCCAACTGCGCCGCCCTTGCCGAGGCGGCAGCCGCCAAGGTGGAGGGGGTCGTTGCCGTTTCCATTCATTTTATGATGCAGGAAATGACGCTGACCTTTGCCGAGGGCGCCAACGAGAAGGCGGTATTAAAGGCGGTTTTGAAGGCTTGCCGACGGGTGGAGCCCGATTTTCAAATTCTGTAACGCTCTGCCGCGCCGCCGATGACGGCTTTCGGGGCTTTTCCCTTCGGGGAAGGGGCTTTCGGGGCTTTTCCCTTCGGGAAAGGGGCTTTTGGCGGCGCAGAGAGAGGAGAAAGGCTATGAACAGAAAACAAAAAAAGCGCCTTTGGCGCATTATCGCCGCGGCGGTGCTGTTTGTCCTGGGGCTCCTGCCCTTGCCCACCTTGGCGCGAGCTGTGGGTTTCCTTTTGGCATATCTGACGGTGGGCTATGACGTTCTCTGGCGTGCCGCCTTGGGGGTCAAGAACGGGCGGCTGTTGGACGAGAGCTTTTTGATGGCGGTGGCTTCTCTTGGCGCTATTGCCATTGCCGTATACGAGGGAAGCTACGATTTTGCCGAGGCGGTGGCGGTGATGCTGCTATACCAGGTGGGGGAGCTGTTTCAGTCCTACGCCGTGGGCAAAAGCCGCCAAAGCATCAAGGCTATTCTGGCGCTTCGCCCCGATTTTGCTACCGTGGAGCGAGATGGGACGCTTGTCCGTGTCGCCCCTGAGGAGGTGGCGGTGGGGGAGGCTATCTGGGTGGCTCCCGGGGAGCGTGTCCCCTTGGACGGACGCATCGAGGAGGGAGAAAGCACCCTGGATACCGCCGCCTTGACGGGAGAGAGCCTGCCCCTTGCCGTGTCGGTGGGGGATAGCCTTTTAAGCGGTAGCGTCAACCTGTCGGGACGCATCAAGGTACGGGTGGAAAAGAGCTTTTCCGCCTCCACCGTGTCGGGTATTCTGCGCCTATCGGAGGAAATGGCAAGTAAAAAGGCAAAAACGGAGGCGTTTATCACCCGTTTTGCCCGTGTATATACCCCCTTGGTCTGTCTTGCCGCCCTGCTTCTGGCGGTCTTGCCGCCCCTTGCTTCTCTTGCCCTTTCTCTCTCCCCTCTTTGGGCAGAGTGGATAAAACGGGCGCTGACCTTTTTGGTTATCAGCTGCCCCTGCGCCTTGGTGGTCAGCGTGCCATTGACCTTCTTTGCCGCTATGGGGGGTGCGGGGCGTATGGGTATTCTCTTTAAGGGCGCAGGACATATAGAGGCGCTTGCCAAGGCGAAAATAGCGGTGCTTGACAAAACGGGTACCTTAAGCCAAGGTGCCTTTTCCGTGGTGGATATACAGCCTGCCGAGAGAAGGGAGGAAATTCTTTCTCTGGCGGCAACGGTGGAGGCAGGCTCCAACCATCCGCTTGCCAAAAGCGTGCTTGCCGCCTACGGGGAGGGCGCCGCGCTTGCCCCTCCCTTGGACGTGACCGAATATAGCGGCGAGGGCGTTGCCGCCACGGTGGCAGGAAAGCGTTGCCTGGTTGGCAACGAAAAGCTCCTTCGTCGCTTTGGCATTGCCCCCGTTGCGGCGCCCCGTGGGACGGTGCTGTTCGTTGCTAAGGAAAATACGCTTCTTGGGTATCTGCTGTTAGCCGACGCCCCCAAGCCCACCGCTTCGGCGGCAATTTCCGCCTTGCGCCTGGCAGGAGTGGAGAGAACCGTTCTTTTATCGGGTGACAGCGCTGCCGCCACCGCCGCCTTTGCCGAGAGCCTTGGCATTGAGGAGGCAGAGGGGAGTCTGCTGCCTGCTGACAAGGTAGCCAAGGTCGAGGCGCTGCTTGCCGAGAAGCCCCAAGGCTCTACCCTCGTTTTCGTGGGGGACGGCATCAACGACGCCCCCGTTCTTTCGAGAGCCGATATCGGTATCGCGATGGGTGGCATCGGCTCGGATGCGGCAGTAGAGGCGGCAGACGCCGTCATTATGGACGATAACCCCGAAAAGCTTGCCAAGGGCATTCGCCACGCCAAACGCTGTATGGGCATCGTCAAGCAGAATATCGGCTTCTCCCTGTTCATTAAGGGCGGGTGCCTCTTGCTTGGCGCCTTGGGGCTTGCCGAGATGTGGCTTGCCGTCTTTGCGGACGTGGGTGTGATGGTGCTTGCCGTCTGCAACGCCCTACGGGCAATGCAAACGCCCAAATAAAAAAACAAACGGGCTGTCTTGAAAAAGACAGCCCGTCTCATTTTGCGTCAAGAAAGGCGCAAAATGAGGAAATTTTCGAAGAAAATTTGTGCGTTCGTTTCGCTTTTCGTCAAAAGTGAAACGAACAGGGGCAAAAAAAGGAGCCGTTTTCGGCTCCTTTTTGGTGTCTCACGAAATAGTGAGACAGCCCCTTTGTATGCAAAGCTTTGTTTACACGCCTTCCCTTGCCTTTTCCTTCTCGCTTTGTCTTGCCACGAAAAAGTAGGAAAGACAGCAGACAAGCTGAAAGAGGGCAACCAAGAGAAGAATCACGGGATAGGGGAGCCTTCCCTCGGTTAAAAGCAGGAAGAAGGAGGACACCGCCTGTCCCAGGGTGAACAGCATCATCCGTAGGGAGGTGAAGGCGCCTATCTGGGAATAGGGGACGAACTCGGTAATGGAAACGGGAATGGCATCGTCCACCATAATCATAAAGAAGCGAATGAGGAAATAGAAGATAAAAACGGGCACGGTGGAGGGGAAGACAAGGGAAAGGGGCAGAAAGACGCACATGCCGCAGGCGGCAAGGAGAAGAATTTTTCGCACCTTGGCTTTTCCCGACAGGCGGTAAAATAGGAAATTGCCGCAAAAGTTTGCCAACTGCAACACGATAACCAGGGAAGCGGCGTATGCCTTGGGAATGGCGCCTGCCGAAACGGCAAACACGGCGAAGAGAGAAATCACTCCCGTGGCAATGCCGCGGCAGAAGTTGGGAATCAGCAAAATCCAGGTTTTCTTGTTCTTGAAAACCGCCGTCCCGAAGCCACGGGAGGGGGGCGTGGGCACGGGGTTTTTCTTCATCCGCAGAACGGTAATCCCTGCCAGAAGCAAAAGGAGAATGACGAGGGAAAAGGCAACGGCGCTGACACGGGAGGCGCCCTCACCTGCCACGGCGAAGGAATAAAGAGAGGAAAGCCCGAAGGTGAGCGCCCCCGACAGCATACCGCATACCGCCGTGATTTTGCCGTACTGCCTAATGTCTATGACCTCGTAGGGAAAGCGGTAGACCACAGTGTTGTTAATGCCCATAGAGGCGTAGGAGAAAAGGGCAACCGCCGCCAAGGGGAGAAAAAGAGCGTTTGCCGGCAAAAGCCCGAAGCCTGCCGCGGCAAGCAGGGCGCACAGAGGAATAAAGGCAAAGCAGTTAAACGCCACGAAGCGCCCCGAGGAGCGGATTTTGTCCGAAAAGAAAACGGAAAGCGCCATCATGGCTACCTGGGCGGTGTTGATAAGGGCATCGTACAGATATATTTTGCTTTCCTCCAAGCCCACGTTCAGCAGGAACGCCTGCAAAACCGAGCCCGAAAAAAAGGAAAGGGAAATGGCGTAAAGCGTGGAATAGAAATAGTATTTTTTGTTGTTTTCCACTTCGTTTACCTCTTTTCGTGTGTCGGGGAAGCTGCCCCGTGATTTGCCTCTATATTGTAGCACGGAAGAGGACGCCTTGCAACGCCTGAATGCGACAACTTTTTGAAATATATGGCGTGCTTTTCCATATTTTATTGAAAAAAAGGGGCTGTCTCACTATTTCGTGAGACACTAAAAAGTAGCCGAAACGGCGACCTGCGATAAAGCAGGTGCGCCGTTTCGGCTACTTTTTTTGCCCCTGTTCGTTTCACTTTTGACGAAAAGCGAAACGAACGCACAA
>JAFTSW010000005.1 GCA_017467085.1 Clostridia bacterium
CCGTTGAAGCAAAGCTGCTGAATAAGCCCGAAAAGGTCCTCCGAGGCAGGGCGCTTATCCGAGGAAAACCAATAGCGGTACCCCGCGAAGATGCCCGACAGGGTATACTGAATGATAAGCTCTGCCTTGGCGTCCTCCATATCCACCCGATTTTGCAGCATCTCCTTAATCATGGCGCAAAGAGAGGCGGAGATACGGGCGCTGAAATAGGAGTTTTTGTCCGACAGAAGCAAAAAGCGGTAAAAGTTAAGGTTCTTGCTCAACACCGAATGCAGGCGCTCAAACGCCTCTCGGGTCAGCTGACGGGGCTTTTCAAATTTGATGGGGGCAAGGGCGGTGGCAAAGTCCGCTAAAATCCCCTCCTCTATCTCACCAAGCAGCATATGTATGCCACTGTAATAGTTGTAAAAGGTTTTGCGGTTGATGTCCGCCCGCTTGGCAATCTCGCTGATGGTGATGTCATCAATTCGCCGCTCTGCCATCAGGGACGCCAGCGCCACGTGAATGGCTTTTTTGGTGCGCGCTGTGCGCCTGTCCTTCTTTTCTTCCATCCTTTTTTCCTTTCCGCCGAAGACCTTGGGGCTTTGATTTTTCCATATTCTGTCATTTTTTGACAAAATATGCCATATTTTCCTGGAATTTTCTTTTCGTTATCTTTGGTTTTACCACACTTTTTAACTGTTTTGTGTAAAATACCACATAATGCGAAAAAATTGCCCATTCATTTTTTTAACTATTCCTATTATAATATACCTGTATGAAAAAATCAAGAAGCTTTTGCTTTTTGATAACGGACAGGTTGCGGACCTTTGGTCCCGCGTGAGGGTGCCCAAGCCCCTGCCCTGCTTCAAAAAAGAAAGGAAGCCTTCTCAGGAGGGCGTAGTCATACCGATGGAACAAACCTTGATAGTAGACAAGGAGCTTTTTCTCTCCATGCTCTACGGTGGACTTTCTCATTTAGCCAAGAACAAGGACGCAGTAAACGATTTGAACGTGTTCCCCATTCCCGACGGCGACACGGGGGACAATATGTATATGACCTTAGCCAGCGGCTGTCACCCGGGACTGACAGGCGAGAGCGTTTCGCAGATTGCCGAGGAGGTTGCCAAGGGAATGCTCATTGGCGCAAGAGGCAACTCGGGCGTGATTCTCTCCCAAATCTTCGCGGGGATTGCCGATGGGCTTTCGGGCACCGCCACGGTGGACGTGGAGGCGCTGAACCGCGCTATGCAAAGGGGCGTAAAATTTGCCTACTCTGCCGTAGACACCCCCGTGGAGGGTACCATACTGACGGTGTTCAAGGACGCCGCCGCCAGGGCAGACGCGCTATTGCACAGCCCTCTCTCCGTAGAGGAATACTTCGATGAATTTCTTGCCGAGCTTCGCCGCTCCCTTTCCCGTACCCCCGAGCTGCTTCCCGTTCTGAAGGAATCGGGCGTGGTGGATAGCGGCGGCGCGGGACTGCTTTACATTATGGAGGGCATGTCTGCCGCATTGAGTGGTGACGCCTTTGAGGAGCCTGCCGCCCCCGTGGGCGCCAAGGCGGCAACCCTTGACTTTTCCCTTTTTGACAGGGATACCCCTCTGTTATACGGCTATTGCACCGAGATGCTTCTCCGCCTGCAAGACGCCAAGTGCGACGTGGACGCCTTTGCGGTAGAGGATTTTCTCTTGCCTCTGCGTAAAATGGGCGACTCCATTGCCTGCTTCCAGACGGGCACCATTGTGAAGCTACATATTCACACCAAGAGCCCCGGCGAGGTCTTGGGCTATGCCCAGGGCTTTGGCGAGTTTCTGACCTTGAAAATTGAAAATATGACCCTACAGCACAACGAAACGGAGGAAAAGGAGGAGGCACCTCTTCTGCTTTCCACCAAGCCTCACAAGAAATACGCCGCCGTGGCGGTTGCCGCGGGCGAGGGCGTGAAGCAATGCTTCCTGGAGCTTGGCGCCGATGCGGTTGTCAGCGGCGGGCAGAGCATGAACCCCTCGGCAGACGATTTTTTGCACGCCTTTGCCGAGATTGACGCCGACCACATCTTTGTGTTCCCCAACAACGGCAATATCGTTTTAGCGGCAAGACAGGCGGCAGGGCTATACACCAAGTCCGACGTGCGCGTTATCGAGAGCCACACCGTTGGCGAGGGCTACGCCGCCCTTTCTATGTTCGACACCACCCTTTCCTCGGCAGACGAGGTAGAGGAGGAGCTTTCCTTCGCCATGGAGGGCGTCGTAACGGGAACGGTGGCAAAGGCGAGCAAGGACGCCCACTTTGACGGAATGGACGTCAAGAGCGGTCACTACATCGGCTTTGTCGGCAAGCATATTCACGCCGAGGAGGAAAAGGCGGAGGACGCCGTACGGGTGCTTTGCCGTGCTGAGAATGCCGCAAGACGGGACGTCTTGATTCTCATTGGCGGCGAGAACGCCGACAAGGAGAAGGCAGAGACGCTGCTTGCCGAGCTGAAAAAGGAATTTCCCAAGACCGAGGTCTTTTACATTGACGGCGGTCAGCCCATTTACGATTATATGGTGGTGCTGGAATAAATCCCGCACCGAGAAAGGATGTTATTATGCTTCGTTTATTTACCGACACCGACTGCGACGTGACTCCCGCGCTTGCCAAGGAGTACGGCTACAGCGGTCTTATCAGTATGCCCTACAGCATAGACGGCGTTACCGTCTACCCCTACAAGGACGAGGATTACGTATTTGACGCCAAGCCCTTTTACGACTCTCTGCGCGCAGGCACCCTGCCCACCACCAGCGCCATTCCCGCGGCGGCGTATATCGAGTACATCGAGCCCGTCTTTGCGGCCGGTGACGATATTCTCTACGTGCATTTTTCCAGAGAAATGTCTGCCTCCTTCGGGAATTTAGACAAGGCGTTAGCCCAACTGAAGGAGCGCTATCCTGAAAGAACCTGCTATCTGCTTGACACCCGTTCCGCCACCACCTGCGCCTTAAATATTGCCCTTTCCGTAGGCGAGCTCTTCTTGGCAGGCAAGACGGCGGAGGAGATTTTAGCCTGGGCAGAAACCGAGGTTGACAAGCACGCGATGTACTTCTTTGCCGATGACCTCAAATTCTTCCACAGAAGCGGAAGAGTAGGCGGTCTTTCCGCCTTTATGGGGTCGCTGCTGGGCGTGCGCCCCATCATTTATATGAGCCAGCGGGGCAAGATGGAAACCTTTGCTAAGGCAAGAGGCAGAAACAATGCCTTGAACCGTCTGATTACCGCTATGGAGGAGATTGGCGAGGACGTTGCCAACCACCGCGTTATCGTGGGTCATACCGATGCCGACCCTGCCATTATCGAGGAGCTTATCTCGATGATTAGAGAGCGCTTCGGCAAGGATTTGCCCATTATGGTGCAGATGGTAAACCCCACCCTGGGCTCCCACAGCGGTCCCGACGGCATTGCCGTTTCCTTCTACGCCCAGCACAGATAAGACAGTAAAGAAAAGACCCTATTTCAACTGAAAAGGAAGCGTATATGATTACCATTCAAGAGGTGAAAACCAAGAAGCAGCAGAAGGAATTCATTGAATTCCCCCTGCGTCTGTATAAGGATAACCCCTATTTCGTGCCGCCGCTGTACGGCGACGAGAAAAAGATTTTCCGCCCCGATTACATTTACTACGATACCTGCCTGGCGGTATACTATTTAGCCTACCGCGACGGCGAGGTGGTGGGACGGATTTCGGGCATCCTGCAAAAAACCAGCAACGAAAAGACGGGGGAGCGCCGCGTGCGCTTTACCCGCTTTGATACGGTAGAGGACTTTGCGGTTGCTAAGGCGCTTTTCGAGGCGGTGGAAACCTGGGCAAAGAGCCTTGGTATGGACACCGTTTGCGGCCCTCTCGGCTTCTCTGACCTTGAGCGCGAGGGACTTCTGATTGAGGGCTTTGAGGAGCTTTCCACCTTTGAGGAGCAGTACAACGCCCCCTATTACGCCGACTTCATGGAGAGGTTAGGCTACGGCAAGGAGGTCGACTGGACGGAGAGCCGCATTTATCCCCCCGAGGATAAGGGCGAGAAGTTAGACCAGATGGCGAAGTTCGTGATGGACCGCTACGGTCTGCACTTAGCCGAGATTACATCCACCTCCGAATTTATCAAGAAGTATGCCGACGCCTGCTTTGAGCTGTTGGATAAGGCATACGAGCCTCTGTACGGCACCGTTCCCTTCACCGAAGGTATGAAAAAAATGATGCTTGACAATTTCAAGCTGATTATTAAGCCCCAATACGTGGCAGTCATTTTGGACAAGGAGGAGAAGGTTGTTTCCTTCGGCGTTTGCTTCCCCTCCATTGCCAAGGCAGTACAGAAATCGGGCGGTCGGCTGACCCCTGCCGCCATTCTTCGGGTGCTGCGCGCCTTGAACCGTCCCTCTATTATTGATTTGGCGTTAGTGGGGGTTGACCCTGTATACGCCAATCGCGGCATCAGCGTTATCATTTCCGCGGGGCTTGCTCATATGCTGCAAAACAAGGGCGTGGAATATGCGGAAACCAACCTCAACCTCGAAGAAAACTACTCCATTCAGAACCAATGGAAGCGCTTTCGCGAGGTGAAGCACAAGCGCCGCCGTAGCTATATCAAAAAACTGAATTCGGACGGAGAAACATAAGCGATGATTAAAATTGCCGTAGACTGCTTCGGCGGCGACCATAGCCCCGACGCCAATATTGACGGAGCGCTCTTAGCCCTTGCCGCCTTTCCCGACCTGTCGGTGATTTTAAGCGGCGACGAGGACAAAATCAAAGCCCATCTTGCCACCAAGAAATACGACGAAAAGCGGCTTTCCATTCTTCACGCCCCCGAGGTTATCGGGTGCGACGAGAAGCCCACCGACGCCATTCGTCTGAAAAAGGAAAGCTCGATGATGAAGGCGGTGCGCCTGCTTCGGGAGGACGAAACCGTTTCGGGCATCGTCAGCACAGGCTCAACGGGGGCTCTGGTGGTGGCGGCGACCCTGCGTATCGGGCGCCTTTCGGGCGTTATTCGCCCTGCCTTCTGTCCCATTATGCCCACGATGAACGGGGGCGTGGTAGGCGTTTGCGACAGCGGCGCCAACGTGGATATTACCCCCGATTATCTCCAGCAATACGCCATTATGGGCAGCCTGTATATGAAAAAGGTGTACGGAATGCAGGATGTGCGTGTGGCGCTCTTGAACGTAGGCACCGAGAAGGAGAAGGGGGACGAGCTGCGCAAGGCGGCATATGCCCTTCTCAGCGAAACCCCCGGTATTCACTTCGTTGGCAATATGGAAAGCAGGGACCTGCTCAGCGGCAAGTATGACCTTGTGGTCTGCGACGGCTTTGCGGGCAATGTGCTGATTAAGTCCACTGAGGGCGCCGCGATGGAAATGCTGAAAAAGCTGAAGCGGGATATTTCCTCCCGTCTGCTTTACAAGCTGGGCGCCCTGTTTATGCTCAAAATGTTCAAGGACGAGAAAAAGTTTATGGACTACCGCAACTACGGCGGCAGCGTGCTTCTCGGCACCAAGAAGGTGGTTGTGAAGGGGCACGGCAGCAGCAATGACGTGGCAGTCTTTAAGTGCATCGAGCAGGCGTACCGTATGGAGGTCGGGGCGTTGCCCACCGACATTGAGGCGTCCCTTGCCGCCCTTCCCGTTAAGGAAACCGCGCAAAGCAATGCGTAAATTACATATATAAGTAATAAGGAGAAATTTTTATGCTTGAAACCGTAAAGAAAATATTGGCTGACCAGCTGCGTATCAACGAAGAGGACATTCTGCCCTCCTCCCGTATCAAGGAGGATTTAGGCGCTGATTCCTTGGGAATTTTAGAGCTTCTGATGACCATCGAGGAGGAGCACGGCATCGTCATTCCCGACGAGGAGCTTGCCACCTTTGAAACGGTAGAGGACATCGTGGCTTATTTGGAAAAGCAAGAGGATAATCAGTAAACCGATAAAAAAGAAATCCCCGTCGGCACATCCGTGCGACGGGGATTTCTTTTCCCTTTTTTCCCAAAAAAGCTTACGCCTTTGCAAACAGAAAATGTCTGAAGAGGAGCAACCAAATCAGGTCAACCCAACCGAAAACCATGCCGGCAGGAATTGCAATGATAGCGCAAATCAAAGGAATTAAGCCACCGTTTCTGAAAAACGCAGACCAGCGAACGCCAACCTCAACGACCCAGTTTACACCGGGGATGAAGAGAAGGAGAAGCTGAATCAAAAAGCTCTGTCTGTAAAACCAAGCTGCGAAACCGCTATTCTTTGCCATAAGTACGTACCTCCTTTTAGTATTACGTGATTATTATACACAAAAGTTTTTGACTTGTCAACATTTTTTTACACAGTTTCTATTTTCAAAAGATTGGTATTTCCCGTGGTGCCGTTGGTCATACCGCCTGTGATAATCATTCTGTCGCCCTTTTCCAAGTGGAAGGTTTCAATAGCCCGACGCTTTGCGTGGTAGAACAAGACGTCAATGGAGTCGTACTTTTCGCACAGCACGGGGGTCACGCCCCAGGAAAGGGAGAGCTTATACCAGGTGGACTCGCTGGTGGTCACGCCCAGAATATCCACAGGGGAACGGAAGCGGGACACCATACGGGCGGTCATACCCGAAATGGAGCAGACGGCGATTGCCTTGGCGCCAATGTCGATAGCCATACCGCAGGTGGAGTGAGAAATGGCGTCCACCGTGTTGCGGATTTGGAACTCGGTATGTCCGAAGCGCTTGGCGTAGTGAATCTGCTGCTCGGTGTATTCGGCAATCCGCGCCATCGCTTCCACCGCCAATACGGGGTGCTTACCTGCCGCCGTTTCACCCGACAGCATCAAGGCGCTGGTGCCATCGTATACGGCGTTGGCAACGTCCGAAATCTCCGCACGGGTGGGACGGGGATTGTATACCATCGTTTCCAGCATCTCGGTGGCGGTGATAACACGCTTGCCCAGAAGGCGGCACTTGGTAATCAGCTTCTTTTGAATATAGGGCAGCTCCTCGAAGGGAATTTCCACGCCCATATCGCCACGGGCAATCATAATACCGTCGCACACGCGACAAATTTCCTCGATATTGTCCACTCCCGAGCGATTTTCAATTTTGGCAATCAAATCGATATCCTCGCCCCCGTTTGCCTTCAGAAATTCCTTTACGTCCAGCACGTCCTGCTTGCAGGACACGAAGGAGCAGGCAATGTATTCCACGCCGTTTTCAATACCAAAGAGCAAATCCTCCTTGTCCCTCTCGCTCAGGTACACCTGCTTCATCACCTTGCCGGGGAAGCTCATGCTCTTGCGGTCGGAAAGCTCGCCGCCCTCTACCACGCGACAATGAATGTCCTCGCCCCGGATATCCTCCACGGTAAAGCACAAAAGCCCGTTATTCAAAAGGATTTTATCCCCGGGGGCAAGCTCTGCCGCCAGACCGCCGTAGTTTACCGACACACGGCTCTCGTCCCCCTCCACGTCCTTGGTGGTAAAGGTAAAGCTCTGCCCTGCCGCCAGGGTGACCTTGCCCTCCTTGAAGGTTTTAATGCGATATTCGGGGCCCTTGGTGTCAAGCAACAGGGCAATAGGCAAATTCAGCTCCCGTCTGACCTTTTTCACCATATCCATACGCCGCTTATGGTCCTCGTGGGTATTATGGGAAAAGTTAAAGCGCGCTACGTTCATGCCGGCGCGGCACATAGCGATGAGGGTTTCCTCATCCTCAATGGCAGGTCCCAGGGTACATACAATTTTGGTCTTACGCATGGTTTTCTCCGTTTCTTGTTATATTGTATACGCCTCGCCCGACAGGGTTTTCCAGGTGGGGCGTCCGTTTTCGATTATCATATAGCTATGAGGGGAGCCCTCCTTGGGTATGGAAACCGAGCCGGGATTCCAATACCGCAGCGCCTCCGTTTCCTCGCAGGCAGGAATATGGGTATGCCCGTGCAGTAGCACGTCCCCCTTGGCAAGGGGCGGCAGGGCGTCCTTGTTGTACCGATGCCCGTGGGTGGCAAAGAGGGACAGCCCGTCTATATACAGCAGGCAGTAGTCCGCCAAAATGGGAAAGGGCAGAACCATCTGGTCCACCTCGGTGTCGCAGTTGCCCCGTACACACAGGATTTTATCCTTTAAGGGGGACAAAAGGGCAATAACCTCCTTCGGCGCATAGTCCCTCGGCAGGTCGTTTCTCGGCCCGTGATACAGTATATCCCCCAAAAGGAGAAGCTTATCCGCTTTCTCTCGGTAGAACGCCTCCACCGTAGCCTTGGCGTAATAGAGAGAGCCGTGTATATCCGATGCCACAAATAGTTTCATTGCTTTTCTTCCGTTCCGTTTTTGTAAATCATTCTTTGCTTTTACCAAACAAAGTTGCTTTTTGCCGCCTCGCCGTTGTCCACCAAAATGTCCTGGGCGGTCATAGACTTGTTTATCACCGTCATAAAGTAGGCGAACTCCGCCATCTCCTCCACCGTTGCCCACTTGTGTAAAAGGGTTTCCTCCAAAACCGCCCTCCAAAGGACGGGGTCCTGTATCACGTGGTCATTGGAGGCGGTGAGAACGCCGCCCGGGGACAGGCTATTGACGGTGACGCCGCGGGGCGCTAAGCGAAGCGCCACGTTTTTCATATAGGCGATAACGCCGCCCTTGCTGGCGGCATACAGGGGAAACTCCGCCCCCGTCTGACCGCTTGCCGAGGCAATAAACAAAATGCTTTTTACCGAGGGCGCAAAGCCGTACGCCTCGGTGATACGAATGGACCCCTTCAGATTGACCTCAATATCGTCGGGGGAGCATTGCGCCCCTGCGTTATTGATGAGAATATCCACCTCCGACAGGACGGGAAGCGCCGCCTTGGTAATATCGGCGGTATAGTGGGTATAATGAGAATGGGAAAGAGAGGCAGGCAATATATCCATTCCCAACACCTCGTGCCCCATCGCCAGAAATTTCTCGGCAATCGCCTTGCCGATGCCACGGGCGGTGCCCGTTATCAGTACGCGCATTATTCTCTCTCCCTTCCGTTTTCCTCGCACAAGCGGAAATACGCCTCGCCAACGCCCCGTTCTTTCCAAGCCCTGCACACACGGTGCCCAAGACCGAGAAAAAGAAGCTCGCAAAGCAGTTCAATCACAACCCCTGCCAAGGCACAGCTGACGCATTGCACAAGCGTCCAACCAAAAAAGAGGTGACTGACCAAAAGGGCAAAGACCAGGTTGTCCACGAACTGCCCCAAGGCGGTGGAAATCACCCCCGAAACGGCAAAGGCAACGAGCCCGTCCCGTTTCTTAAAGAGCCCAAGGGCGATAAAATGCATAAAATTGTTGACAACCGCCGCCGCTAAAAAGGCAACGGCGCTCCCAAGCAGCACGTACCAGGTGCCGCCGAAGGTGCGGTTTAACGCCTCGTTGACAGCGCCCCCCGTTTCTCCCGAGGCGGCAGACCAGACCCCCGGCAGAAGCCCTGCCAGAAAGAAGATGGCGCAAAAAAGCAGGTGCAGCAGCAAAGCGAACACCGAAAGCGCCGTGGCGGCGCGAGGGCCGAAATGCTTGGTAAAAACGTCCAGGGCAAGAAACACCGCCCAGGACACCAAAAATCCCGCGTCCATCGCAAACCAGGACACCGAAAAGCCCAAGCTCTTATGGGCAAGCAGGTTCATCGCAAACAGCGATAAGACGAAAAAGCAGAGAAAAACGGGAGGCACGGAGGCTAAAAGGCAACAAAGCTCCTCTTTTTTTCTTTTCAAACGAGTCATAACGGTAGGCTTTTGCAAGGCAAGGTCCTTTCCCTTGGAGGGCGGCTGACGGCAACAAAAAAATGGGTCTGCCACAGCCCATCCCTTTTCCATAGTTTTGTTTTCAGACAGGATGGTTCCGAACTGTCCTTTAATTGTATTCAGTATAGCACAATAAGCGCAAAAAAGCAAGGGCTTTTGCCCGAAAATCCCCCTTTTGCCTTGACAAATTCCTGACAAACCAAAGGACTCCCTCTCGCCGCCTGTCGGGCGGCGAGAGGGGCAGACAAGCAGGCGGCAAAAAGCAGGCTGCAAAAAGCGAATGGCTCTTGACAAAAAAGCGCTTTTGTGCTATACTTTGCAGGAAAAAACAGCAAAGGAGATTCGCTATGCCCATTCAAAGAAAAGAAAACGCCACGCTTCGCTTAGTGCAGCTGGCTATTCTGACCGCTATTATCGTTGTATTGCAGCTGACGGGAACCGCCATCAAGCTGAATTTTCTCGGTACCTCCATCAGCCTCGTTTTAGTCCCCATCGTTCTGGGCGCTATGCTGCTGGGCGCCAAGGCAGGCGCGTTTTTGGGCTTTGTCTTTGGCGTTATCGCCTTTGTGGCAGGCGGCGTTTTCGGAGGCGATTTCTTCACCTATACCCTCTTCCAGGCGCAGCCCTTTTTCACAGGTCTTATCTGCATCGTCAAGGGCACTGCCGCAGGTCTTTGCGCAGGGCTGGTCTATAACGCCGTTTTGAAGCTGCCCAAGGGCAATTCCCTTCTGGCAACCTTCTTAGCATCTGCCGCGGCGCCCGTGGTCAATACGGGGCTTTTCATTCTCGGCGGACTCCTTTTGGTGTCCGACACCCTCAACGCCAACTTTGTGGCAGAGGGACAAACGCTGATATACTTCCTGGTTATCGGCTGCGCGGGCATTAACTTCCTTTTGGAGCTTGCCCTCAACCTTGTCGCCGCCCCTGCTATTTTCCGCGTATACCAGGCGTTTGCCAAGCGCATCACCAAAAAGTAATTTTCTTTCCTATGCACGGTACGGGCTGTCCCTTGGGACAGCCCGTCTCATTTTGCGTCAAGAAAGGCGCAAAATGAGGAAATTTTCGAAGAAAATTTGTGCGTTCGTTTCGCTTTTCGTCAAAAGTGAAACGAACAGGGGCAAAAAAAGTAGCCGAAACGGCGCACCTGCTTTATCGCAGGTCGCCGTTTCGGCTACTTTTTAGTGTCTCACGAAATAGTGAGACAGCC
>JAFTSW010000006.1 GCA_017467085.1 Clostridia bacterium
ATGCAACCGCCATCCGTTCCAAGACCCAGGGCCGTGGCTTGTACTCTAGTGAGCCCAGCCACTTTGCAGAGGTGCCTCGCAGCATTCAGGAAGAGATTATCAAGAAGCGCGCACGCAATTCCTAATCGTTTGTAAAAAATAATTATAATTTTATTAAAAAGGAGATTTTCAAAATGGCAAAGGCTAAATTCGAAAGAACCAAACCCCATGTAAATATCGGTACCATTGGTCACGTTGACCACGGTAAGACCACTCTTACCGCTGCTATCACCAAGTATCTTTCCTTGGGCAACGATGGCATCGAGTTCATGGCATATGACCAGATCGACAACGCTCCCGAAGAGAGAGCTCGTGGTATCACGATTAACACCCGTCACGTTGAGTATGAGACCGCTAACCGTCACTACGCTCACGTAGACTGCCCCGGACACGCTGACTACGTTAAGAACATGATTACCGGTGCTGCTCAGATGGACGGCGCTATCCTGGTTGTTGCAGGTACTGACGGCCCTCTCCAGCAGACCCGTGAGCACGTTCTGCTTGCCCGTCAGGTAGGCGTTCCTGCTATCGTAGTTTTCATCAACAAGTGCGACATCGCAGACGAAGAGCTGCTTGACCTTGTTGAGATGGAAATCCGTGAGCTCCTCAGCGAGTATGACTTCCCCGGCGACGATATTCCGATTGTTCGCGGTTCTGCTCGTGCTGCTCTTGAGTCCGCTAACAGAGACGCAAGCGCTCCTGAGTACGCTCCTATCAAGGAATTGATGGATGCTGTTGACTCCTATATTCCTCAGCCTGAGAGAATGGCTGACCTGCCCTTCCTTATGCCCGTTGAGGACGTATTCTCCATCTCCGGTCGTGGTACCGTTGCTACCGGCCGTGTAGAGAGAGGCGTTGTTAAGATGGCTGAGACCGTTGAAATCGTTGGTCTTTCCGAGGAGAAGAAGCAGACCGTTATTACCGGTATCGAGATGTTCCACAAGATGATGGACTATGCCGAGGCTGGTGACAACATCGGTGCTCTGCTCCGTGGTATCCAGAAGAACGAGATTGAGAGAGGTCAGGTTCTTTGCAAGCCCGGCTCCATCAATCCTCACACCAAGTTCGTTGGTCAGGTATACGTTCTGACCGAGAAGGAAGGCGGACGTCAGAAGCCCTTCTTCTCCGGCTACAGACCTCAGTTCTACTTCAGAACCACTGACGTTACCGGTACCATCAACCTTCCCGAAGGCGTTGAGATGTGCCGCCCCGGCGATAACGTTGATATGACCGTTGATCTTATCACTCCTATCGCTATTGAGCAGGGTCTCCGTTTCGCTATCCGTGAGGGTGGTAGAACCGTTGGTTCCGGCGTTGTTGCCGAAATCAAGGCGTAAAAAATTGTTCATCGCTTCTTTGGGGATTGGTGCAATTCCATACCGACGGTAAAGTCCGTGAGCCGCTTTGGCGGTTGAATAGGTGAAATTCCTATACCGACGGTACAGTCCGGATGAGGAAAGAGCGAAAGCAAAACTGTGATGAAATCCCCGCAGTGTCATAGCTGCGGGGATTTTTTCTACAAAAAGGACGTTTCCTTGCAACGCTTTTGCTTTTTTGACATAGTATAGAGAGAAAGGAAGCTTCTGCCCCCTTTCCTTGATGCGGCGCCCTTTGCTTTTGGGCTTGCGTCTCGGTAGGGTGACGGGCAAGGCGTTACAAGAAATATGAAAACAACCTTTTCGGGGAAAACCCGCTACATAGCGATGACGGCGATGCTTGCCGCCGTTTCCACCGTCTTTATGATTTTTTTGCAGTTTCCCATTCCGTTTTTGATTCCGTCCTTTATTGAAATGGACTTTTCCGACCTGCCTGCCCTTATTGCCTCCTTCAGTATGGGGCCCGTCTGGGGCGTCATTGTGGTGTTCGTCAAGAATCTCGTCCATTTGCTTGCAGGCTTTTCCACCACGGGGGGCGTTGGTGAGCTTTCCAACTTTCTGCTCAGCGCTATTTTTGTGGCAACGGCGGGCTTGGTCTATCGCTTTAACCGTACTCGCAAGGGGGCGCTTGTGGGCGCAACCGTGGGCGCCGCTATGATGGCGATTGTCTGCGTGTTTACCAACTACTTTGTGATGTATCCTATTTATTACAGCTTCATTCCCCAAGAAACGGTCTTGGGTATGTATCAGGCGCTGCTTCCCTCGGTGGATAGCATTATCAAGGCGCTGCTTATCTTTAATCTGCCATTTACCTTTGCCAAGGGGATGCTTAACACCCTTTTGACATTCTTGATATATAAACGCATTTCTCCCTTTATTCAAGGGAAAAAGGAGAAGTAAGAGAAAAGCTTCTCTTTTCAGAAAGGAGGCTCTCGATGATAGAGGCCTTAATACGTCGCTTCGTTCCCCATTACGAAAGGCATAACGATAAGCGGGTGCGCCGCGCATACGGAATGCTTGTCAGCATCGTTGGCATTATTTTGAATATGCTGCTTGCCGTTGGAAAGCTGTTGACGGGCATTTTCAGCGGTATGGTGTCTATCCAGGCGGACGCCGTCAACAACCTGTCGGACGCCGGGTATTGCCTGGTGTCGATGGTGAGCTTCCGTATTGCTGCCAAGCCTGCGGACCGTGACCACCCCTACGGGCACGCCCGTATGGAATACGTGGCAGGTATGATTGTGGCATTTTTGATTTTGCTCATCGGGCTTGACCTGTTGCGTACCTCTGCTTTGACCCTTTGGCACTCTGTTTTTGCTCCCGAGCAGGTGCAAAAAAGCGTTTTTTCGGTGGTGCTGACGGTGGTTTTGAGCCTTTCCGTCCTTGCCAAGCTCTGGCTTTGCCATTTGAACAGAAAAATCGGCAAGAGAATTGACTCTCCTATGATGCGCGCCACGGCGATGGATAGCCTATCCGACGCCATTTCTACGGCAGCGGTCTTGGTGGCGGCGATTTTGGAGCATTTTCTGGTTCTCCCCTTCAGCCTTGACGGCTTGATGGGTATCGTGGTGTCCTTCTTCATTCTGATAGCAGGCATCCGCATTTTACGGGAAACCCAGGACAATATTCTCGGCAAGGCGCCCGATGCGGAAACGGTGGAAAACATCGAGAAGGTGGTGCGCTCCTTTGAGGGCGTTTACGGCATTCACGACCTTTGTGTGCATCAATACGGAGCAGGCGCCACGGTGGCGTCCTTGCACGTAGAGGTGGACGGTAAGGAGGACGTTTACCGCACCCACGATATGATAGACAACATCGAGCAACAGCTTCTTGAGGAGCTGCAAATTCAAGCCACCATTCATATGGACCCCATCGTGGTGGGGGACAAAACGGTGGATACCTTGAAGGAACAGGTGGCGGCGTTTGCCAAGGACATACACGCCGACATTACCATTCACGATTTCCGTATCGTACCCGGCAACACCCACTCCAACCTGCTTTTCGATATGGCGGTGCCCTTTGAGGTGAAGCTGACGGATGAGGCAATCCTTGCTGAAATGGATAAGAGGCTCCGCGTCCTTTCCCAGGGCTATCGCTTAAAGGCGAAAATCGACCGAGTCTAAAAAAGAGCAAACACGCAAGACAAAATCTTGTATGTTTGCTCTTCTTTTATAAAACAGGCGTATATAGCCGTTTTGTAAATAGTTATTTACTACCTTACTCGCCGTCAATCAGCGTCCGCAGACGGGAAGCGGCAAGGAAAGCACGGTCGAGAAACGCCCCGTCGGAAAGGTCGGGGTAGGCGCCTCGCTTAAGCTCCAGCATCACCGTGCCTCCGTAACCCGAGGTCTTGATTTTCTTCGCCACCAGCTCGAAATCGTCAGTGCCGTCGAAGGGAATCAGGTGAGAATCCAAATCGTAAACGCTCTCGTTATCGTGCAGGTGCAGTGCCAGAAGGCGGCTGCCGAAAAGAACCATAAAGTCAATTTTCTTCATCGTAAAGCAGCATTCGTGTCCCGAATCCCAGCAAAAGCCTACGGCGTCCCTATCCCTGTAAAGCTCAAAGACAAAGGCAAGGTTGGCAAGCTTTCTTTGGTTTTCAAAGGCGAGCTTCACGCCAAGCGCCTCTGCGTGGTCTACCAGCGCATCTAAGCGCCGCCGACCTATATCAGACACGCAGGGAGCGTTCTCGCCGCTGCTTAAATGCACGATAATGGCAGGGATTTTATGCTTTGCGGCGATGTCCAAGCATTGCTGCAAGCGGGCAATAACCCCGTCCCCCTCCTCGCCGTCCAGCCAGATGGTATTGATTTTATGCCAGGGGGCGTGCAGGAAATCAACCGAAAGCCCCGCCGCCTTGGCGGCAACGATGTGGCGCTCTGTTTGCGTTGCATCCTCGTCGCAAACGAAGATGCTGTGGAAGCCCTTTGCCTTGACAAGGGCATAGCCCTCCTCTAACGAGGACTCTTTTCCTATGAAATCGGTGCAAATTCCTAATTTACGCATAGCGCTTTCCTCACGTTTATCCTTTTTTCAGCTCTAAGGTGCGGCGGTAGGAGGCAGAAAGGGTGTCTGCCAAAAGACCGTCCAGGTTCTCGGCGTTCATCGTGTCGATGCCCTCTACCGTGGTGCCCTTAGGACTGCAAACCGCCGTTACTAAGTCGGGAAGAGGGGTATCGCTTTTCGCCATCACGGTGGCGGCGCCTAAAACCGTCTGCTTGACGTAGCGGAGCGCACGCGCCTTATCCACGCCCACCGCCTCTGCCGCCTTCACAAACGCTTCGGCAAAGCGGTACACAAAGGCAGGGCCGCAGCCCGAAACCACGCTGGCGGCGTCAATGTCCTCCTCGGCAAGCAGGTCAAGGAGTCCCACTCCCGAAAGCAGAGAAAGAAAGCTCTCCTTTTCCGCCTCCGTCACGCCCTTGCCAAGAGCGTAGAGAATCACGCCCTCGCCTACCGAGGCAGGCAGGTTGGGCATTATGCGGATGACGTGCCGCCCCTCGTCCGTCAGGGCGGTGATTTTTTCAATGGCGACCCCTGCCGCCATAGTAACCAGAAGGGCAGAGGGATTTTGGGCAAGACCTTTCCCCATGTCCGTCAGAACGGCAGGAAGCACCTGGGGCTTGACTGCCAGAAAGACAGTGTCGCAGTAAGCGGCAAGGTCAGTCAAGGGAAGAAGGGTAACCCCCTTTTCCACAAAGGCGGCAGCCTTCTCGGGCGCCGTTTCGCAAACGGCGCAGCTGTCTGCTCCCGCGTTTTGCAGAGCCGCCCCCAAGAGGACGCCTCCCATATTGCCACAGCCGACGAAGCCGACCTTATATCTTTTGTTTTCCATTGTCCGATAGCCTTTCCTGCGGCCTTGAGGGCGCCTTAAAGGCGCCGTGGGCTATGCTTCTCCTTGGAGGTCAGCGAATTTGCCCGTTGCCGCAAACAACGTATTTATAGGTGGTCAATTCCCGAATACCCATAGGGCCTCTGGCGTGAAGCTTCTGGGTGGAAATACCGATTTCCGCGCCTAAGCCGAACTCGCCCCCGTCGGTAAAACGGGTGGAGGCGTTGACGTATACCGCGGCGCTGTCTACCGTCTTGGTAAAGAGGGCGGCATTTTTCTCGTTTTGGGTAATGATGGCTTCGCTATGGTGGGTGGAATGGGCGGCAATATGGGCAATCGCCTCCTCAACCCCCGACACCACCTTGATGGCCAGCTTGTAATCGAGAAACTCGGTGTCAAAATCGGCTTCGCCTGCCGCCTCGCCCTTGATATAATGCATCGCCTTGGGGCAGAGCAGAAGAGAAACGGGCTTTTCGCCTCTGGCGATTCTGTCCTCCACTAAGACGGCTTGAAGCAGAGGCAGAAAAGCCTCGGCTACTGCCTCGTGAACCAGGCATACCTCCGCCGCGTTGCAAACGGAGGGACGGGAGGTCTTGGCGTTCTTCACGATGGCAAGCGCCTTGTCAAGGTCCGCCTCGGCGTCCACGTAAATATGGCAGATGCCCGTTCCCGTTTCGATGCAGGGAACGGTGGCGTTTTCCACGCAGGCCTGTATCAAGCCCTTGCCGCCACGGGGAATCAGCAAATCCACGTAGCCCTTGGCGGTCATCAGACGGCTTGCGCCCTCTCGCGTTCTGTCCTCCACCATTTGTACCAAATCCTCGGGAAGCCCTGCCGCGGCAAGTCCCCGACGCAGCGCCGCCACGATGGCACGGCAGGAAAGAAAGCTCTCCTTACCGCCGCGCAAAACGCAGACGTTGCCGCTTTTCAAGGTCAGAGCGGCGGTATCCGCCGACACGTTGGGGCGGCTTTCAAATATCACCGCCACCACCCCGAAGGGAACGGTCACCTTTTGAATTTGCAGCCCGTTTTCGTGGGTATGGCTCTCCAAAACGGTTCCCACGGGGTCGGGCAGGGTAGAAACCTTGCGAATGCCCTCTGCCATGGAGGCAATTCTCGCCTCGTTCAAGAGAAGCCTATCCTTCATCACGGGAGAAAGATGGGTTGCCGCCTCCAAGTCCTCGCCGTTGGCGGCGAGAATGTCTGCCGTGGCGGCAAGGAGAGCTTCTGCCATAGACAGCAGGGCGTTATTTTTTTCTTCCAGAGAAAGGCAGGCGGCCTTTGCCGCGCACGCCTTGGCTCTTTCCAGCACCGATTGTATCATACTGTGTCCTTTCCGGTCAGTCCTTTTTTGCGAGAAAAAGGGTGCCAACGCTTTTGCCCTCTAACAGGTCATAAAGCAGGGTGGGCTTTTTGCCGTTGACGATAGCCATATCGCAGCCTGCCTCCATACAAATGGCGGCGGCGTCCAGCTTGGTTTTCATACCGCCCGTTCCAAGGGGCGTGCCTGCTCCCTCGCCCAAGGCGATAATCTCGGGGGTCAAGGCGTCTACCCGTTCAATCAGACGGGCAGAGGCGTCCTTATGGGGGTCCTTGGTGTAAAGCCCCTCAATGTCGGAAAGGATAATCAACAGGTCTGCCCCCACGCTCTTGGCAACCAGGGCAGAGAGGGTATCGTTGTCGCCTACCTTGATTTCGGCGGTGGCAACCGTATCGTTTTCGTTGATAACGGGAAGCACTCCAAAGGAGAGAAGGCGCTCCAAGGTGTTGACGAAGTTGCGGTGCCTATCCTCGTGAGAGAAGTCGTCCCCCGTAATCAGAAGCTGTCCGATGGTATGGTTATATTCAGCAAACATCTTGTCATATGTATACATCAGCTCGCACTGGCCAACGGCGGCTGCTGCCTGCTTGGTGGGGATATCCTGTGGCTTCTCCCGCAGGGAGAGCTTGCCAACGCCCATTCCAATGGCGCCCGAGCTGACCAAAATCACCTCATAGCCCTGGTTCTTCAAATCACTCAGCACCTTGCAAAGAAGCTCGGTGGTGCGAATGTTCAGGCTCCCGTTTTCGTGGGTCAGGGTAGACGTGCCGATTTTCAAAACGATTCTCATGTGGGACCTCCCGATATAAGATAAAAAAATTATAGCACAATTAAATAAAAAATACAAGATAAAATACCAAAAAACAGTGACGCGCTATTGACTTTTTCCAAGGGGTGTGGTATAATAAGCAAAACAATCTTTCCGAGGAGAGAAATACAATGGAACATATCAAGACTTTGGAAACCCGCAATCTGTGCGAAAGCGCTAAGAAGGGTGGCTGCGGCGAATGCCAGACCTCCTGCCAGTCCGCTTGCAAGACCAGCTGCGGTATCGCAAACCAAAAGTGCGAGAACGAAAACAAGTAATAATGGCAACGGGCTGTCTGATAACGGGCAGCCCGTGTCATTTTCTGCCCGTGTGGGCAAGAAGAATTTTGTAGAAAGGTACAGCTATGGTACATCAGTATAAGCAGGGCGGCTACTTTATCGTCATTGACGTATTTTCGGGCTCCATTCACGTGGTGGATGAGATTGCCTACGATATTATCGCCCTTTTTGAAGAAAAAACCAAGGAGGAAATCCTTGCCCGGATGGAAGCAAAGCACGGCAAGGAGAAGGGTGTTTCCCGTGAAGATATCCTTTCCTGCTATGAGGAGGTCGCGGCGCTGGCGGCGAAGGGCAAGCTCTTTGCCAAGGACACCTTCCAGCCTATGGCAGGTCAGCTGAAGGAAAAGACCTCGGGGGTTGTCAAGGCGCTCTGTCTGCACGTGGCGCATACCTGCAACCTCAACTGCGCCTACTGCTTCGCAAGCCAGGGCAAGTATGCGGGAGAAAGAGCGCTGATGTCCCTGGAAACGGGCAAGCGCGCCTTGGATTTTCTGATTGAAAGCTCTGGTACGCGCCGCCACCTGGAGGTGGACTTCTTCGGCGGCGAGCCCTTGATGAACTGGGAGGTTGTCAAGGCGTTGGTTGCCTATGCCCGTTCCCGTGAAAAGGAGACAGGCAAGGAATTCCGCTTCACCCTGACCACCAACGGCATGCTGATTGATGACGACGTCATTGACTTCGCCAACCGTGAAATGAGCAACGTGGTGCTGAGCCTTGACGGGCGCAAGTCGGTTCACGACAGATACCGTGTGGACTATAAGGGCGAGGGAAGCTACGATAAAATCGTGCCTAAGTTCCAGAAATTCGTTGCCGAGAGAGGGGATAAGGAATACTATATGCGTGGCACCTTTACCCACGCAAACCCCGACTTTTTGGAGGACATCAAGGAAATGCTGGCGCTGGGCTTTACCAAGCTGAGTATGGAGCCCGTGGTGTGCGCCCCCGATGACCCCTCGGCGCTGACCGAGGCGGATATCACCATAGTCAAGGAGCAGTATGAGGCGCTGGCGGCGCTGATGCTGGCGCGGCACAAGGAAGGGAAGCCCTTTACCTTCTATCACTATATGATTGATTTGACGGGCGGCCCCTGCATCTATAAGAGAATTTCGGGCTGTGGCTCGGGACCCGAATATATGGCGGTGACGCCCTGGGGCGACCTCTACCCCTGCCATCAGTTTGTAGGGGATGAGCGCTTTAAGTTGGGCGACGTCTTCGGCGGCGTTACCAACAGAGAGAAGCAGGCAGAGTTCAAGGCCTGCAACGTCTATGCCCACGAGGAGTGCAAGGATTGCTGGGCAAAGCTGTACTGCTCGGGCGGCTGTGCCGCCAACGCCTATCACGCCACGGGAAGCGTCCTTGGCGTGTACAAGCCGGGCTGTGAGCTGTTCCGCAAGAGAATGGAATGCGCCATCTATTTAGAGGTGGCAAAAATGTTTGAATCGTGAGGCGGCGTAAAAATACCCCCATCTGCGATTTTGTCAGGGCCTACGCCAAAAAGCGCCCCTTGCGCCTGCATATGCCGGGGCATAAGGGAAGGGGCGCCCTGGGGGTGGAGGCGCAGGACATCACCGAGATTACGGGGGCAGACGTGCTGTATCACGGAAGCGGCATTATTGCCCAAAGCCAGGCAAACGCCACCCGCCTTTTCCGTTCTGCCAAGACGGTATATTCCACCGAGGGCTCCTCTCTGTCTATCCGCGCGGCGCTCCTGCTTTTGAAGCAGTATGCCACCGAACAAAACAGAGCACCCCAAATTTTAGCCGCGAGAAACGCTCATAAAAGCTTTATGAACGCCGCCGCCCTGTTGGATTTGCCCGTAGCGTGGGTCGCTTCGGAGGCAGAGTCCCTATTTTCCTTCTCCCTTTCTCTTGCGGAGTGGGAGCGCGCCATCTACCGGCACGCGCCCTTGGCGGTGTATATTACCTCTCCCGATTATTTGGGCAAGATGGCAGACGTTGCGGGGCTTGCCGACCTTTGTCACAAATGCGGCTGTCTACTGATAGTGGATAATGCCCACGGCGCTTATCTGCGGCTTTCTCCCCAACGTATGCACCCCTTGGAGTGTTTTGCGGATATCGTGGTGGATTCGGCGCACAAAACCCTGCCCGTTTTGACGGGGGGCGGCTATTTACATATCGGGCATAACGCCCCTGCCTTTTTTGCCGAGCGCGCGGAGGCGGCTATGGCGTTTTTCGCCTCCACCAGCCCCTCTTATTTGATTTTGCAGTCCTTAGACGCTGCAAACGCCTATATAGACGGTATGGGCAGGCGAGATTTCGCCGTTATTGCGGCGCTTGTGGAGGAATGTAAAGAAAAGTTGACAAGCGGCGGCTATACCGTTTTGGAAAGCGAGCCTTGGAAAATCACCCTTTTGCCCAAGAGCTATGGCTACACGGGCGATGCCCTGGCCGCATATTTAGAAGAAAGAAGCATCATTCCCGAATTTGCCGATAAGGATTACCTGGTGCTGATGCCCTCTGCCCAAACTACGGCGCGCGAGATGAAAAAACTGACGGCGGCGCTCTTGTCCCTACCCAAGAGAGAGCCCATTACCGAGGCGCCTCCCGCGCTTTCGGCGCCCTCTCCCGTTTTGTCCTTAAAAGCGGCGGTCTTTGCCAAGACCGAGCGGCTTCCCGTGGAGGCGGCGGTGGGAAGAATTCTGGCTTCCGCTTCGGTATCCTGTCCGCCTGCCGTTCCCATTCTGATTGCGGGGGAGCGGATAGACGAGGGGGCGGTTGCCCTTTGCCGTTATTACGGCGTAGACAGCGTGTTGGTTGTGATAGAAAAAAGACTTTCGCCCCATGGCGAATAAAAGGAGAAGCATTATGGAAAATATCGTATTACAGAACGGACGCTTAACGGTAGAAATTTCGCCGAAGGGCGCGGAGCTGCAAAGCGTGCGCCTTTTGGGAGAGGAAAGACTCTACCAGGGCGATTCCCCTGCCTGGGGAGGCCGCGCCCCCATTCTGTTCCCCATTTGCGGCAGGCTGAAGGACGGCGCCTACACCTACGGTGGCAAGCGGTATGAAATGGATAAGCACGGTTTTGCCCGTCGCTCGCTGTTTGAGGCCAAAAGGGTCAGCTCCACCGAGGCGGTCTTTACCCTTACATCCTCGCCCGATACCGAGAAGGTGTATCCCTTTGCCTTCCGTCTTTCGGCTACCTACCGCTTAGAGGGGGATACCCTGGCTATCGAGATGCAGGTGGAAAACACGGATAAGGGCGCCATTTCCTTCTCTCTTGGCTCCCACGAGGGCTTTATTCTTCGGGAGGACTTGACGGAGTATGCCTTAGTATTCCCCGAGGCAGAGGACATTGATTGCCACTTGGTTAACATTGAAACGGGCCTTTTGAAGGATGGCTATGTAAACTTCGGCAGGGCCTTGACCAACCTGCCCCTGCATAACGGACTTTTTATTCACGATACCCTGGTGCTTGACCGCGTCAAGTCGCGCGAGGTCACCCTTTGCAAGGGCGAAAAGAAGATGCTTTCTATGGCTTTCGATGCCCCTGCCTTGATGGTATGGACGGTGCCGAAGGCACCCCTTCTGTGCCTTGAGCCCTGGTTCGGTCAGCCCGACGGCGAGGACGCAACAGGCAGATGGGAGGACAAGGCGGGGCTTCTGACGGTAGAAGCAGGTAAGAGCTTCCGTAGCCGCCATTCCATCACCCTTTACGAATAAAAAATAAGAGCGCCCAGGGGCGCACCCAAAGCAAAACCCCTTCTTCCGTGGAAGAAGGGGTTTTGTATTTTTTATAAGTCAAATTCGCGTGAGAGTGCTTTCAGGTAGGCAATGGAGGCGGAAAGAGCAGCCTCGGGGGCATCGGGGGGAAGATTTCCCTCAAAGCTCATATTGCCCTTGAAGCCGATTTTCTTCAAATAGGCAAAGGACGCCCTGTAAAACGCCTCGTCACCGTCATCGGCAAGGGGCGTTTTGCGCCCGTTGGAGGGGCTGGCAACATGGGTGTGCAGGAGAGAATAGCCCAAATAGGGCTCGCTTTCCAAATCCTCCTTCATCACGCCCACGTGATAAAAGTCTGCCAAAAGACCGAAGCGGGCGTGCCCAATGCTCTTGACAAACTCATCACCGTCCGCCAGGGTGGGGAAGAGGTTGTCGTCGGACAAGGGCTCCAACACGCAGGTAAGGTCGTACTTTTCAAGCGCGGGGAGCAAGGCCTCCTTGACAAACGCGGTCACCTGCGCCAAGGCGGTCTTGCGCGTTTCGCCCTCCTTGATGCGGCGCGCGCCCGTGGAGCCAAACACCACGCGCTTGGCACCGAAAACGGCGGCGCTTGCAAAGGCGGCGTCTACATACGCCTTGCATTTTTCCAAATCAAAGTCGGGACCCGTCACGGGCAAATCACCGGGAAGCATACAAATAAGGGCGCCAACGGGAAGACTGTTGGCCTTCAAAAGCGCGGCTTGCTTTTCTAATTCCTCTGCCGTCTGGTTGACCATATCGCAAAGGACAAGCTCCACGTAGTCGCAGCCCGATGCCGCGGCGCGCAAAATGGTTTTTTCGTTGGTGGGACCAAAGGCATATCCGATTTTCATAGCGTTTTCCTTCCAGATATCAGTTACATAGTGGGGCGCAGCCTTTAAGAAGCCGCTTTTTAATGAGTATACCACGCCGCTTTTCAAAAAGCAAGGGGTTTCTGCCATCTAAAAAAATTTTTTCTCTTGACTTTTTTCTTCTTCTATGGTATACTTGCCCTTGGTAATAAAGGCAATGACGAAGAGAGTAGATTTGCGCGAAGCCGAAAGCGAGTCGGGTAGGGTGGAAGCCGATGGGTGAGGGACGCAGATTGAAAATCACTTCCGAGCCGCGCGCCCCAAAAATGCAGTAAGGCGCGACGGGGGTCCACCGTGAAGGGACGGCGTATGGTGTGTACGAGTGGTACAGGGATTTGTCCTTGTCTTGTCCATACAAGACAGGGCTTTTTTATTATCAAGAAGCGCATAGCGCAGAAAGGTATGCATATGGTATTTGACAAGGTATCCTCTAACCTGAACTTCAAGGAAAGAGAAGCCAAAACCTTAGCGTTTTGGAAGGAAGAGGAGGTGTTTGAAAAGAGCCTCGCCCTGCGAGAGGGGAAGGAGGAGTTTACCTTCTATGACGGCCCTCCTACCGCCAACGGTAAGCCCCACATCGGGCACGTGCTGACCCGTGTTATCAAGGATATGATTCCCCGTTACCGCACGATGAAGGGCTACCACGTAACCCGTAAGGCGGGCTGGGATACCCACGGGCTTCCCGTAGAGCTTGAGGTGGAGAAGCAGTTAGGCCTTGACGGCAAGGAGCAGATTGAGGCGTACGGTCTTGACCCCTTTATCGACAAGTGCAAGGAGAGCGTTTGGAAATACAAGGAGATGTGGGAGGATTTCTCTGCCCGTGTTGGCTTCTGGGCAGATATGAAGGACCCCTACGTCACCTATCACGATTCCTTCATTGAGTCCGAATGGTGGGCGCTGAAGCAGATTTACGATAAGGGGCTCTTGTACAAGGGCTTCAAAATCGTTCCCTACTGCCCCCGTTGCGGCACACCCCTGTCCAGCCACGAGGTTGCCCAGGGCTATAAGACGGTAAAGGAGCGCTCGGCTGTGGTGCGCTTCCGTGTAAAGGGTGAGGACGCCTATATTCTCGCCTGGACCACCACCCCCTGGACCCTGCCCTCCAACGTGGCGCTTTGCGTGCATCCCGAGGAGGAGTACTGCAAGGTGCTGTACAAGAAGGACGGCTTGGTTTACTATATGGCAAAGGCGCTGACCTCGGCTGTATTGGTCGGGGAGGAGGAGCCCTTTGAAATTCTGGAATGCTTCCCCGGTAAGGCGCTGGAGGGTAAGGAATACGAGCCTCTCTTTGCCTGCACGGGTGAGGCGGCAGCCAAGCAGAAGAAAAAGGCGCATTTCGTGACGGTGGACACCTACGTTACCATGTCCGACGGTACGGGCGTGGTTCATATCGCCCCTGCCTTTGGTGAGGACGACGCGCGCGTGGGCAGAAATTACGATTTGCCCTTCGTGCAGTTCGTAGACGGACGGGGTCTGATGACCGCCGAAACCCCCTATGCGGGACTGTTCGTCAAGGACGCCGATATGCCCATTCTCAAGGATTTGGAGAAGGAGGGCAAGCTGTTTGACGCCCCCAAGTTCGAGCACGAGTATCCCCATTGCTGGCGCTGCAACACCCCCTTGATTTACTACGCCAGAGATTCCTGGTTTATCCGTATGAGCTCTCTGCGTGAGAAGCTGATGCACAACAACGATACCGTGCATTGGATTCCCGAGAGTATCGGTAAGGGTCGCTTTGGCGACTGGCTGGAAAACGTGCAGGACTGGGGTCTTTCCCGTAACCGCTATTGGGGCACCCCCCTCAATATCTGGGAATGCTCCTGCGGCAAGCGGCACGCCATCGGCTCGGTGGAGGAGCTGCGTGAAATGGCAATCTCCTGCCCCGAAAAGATTGAGCTGCACCGCCCCTACATCGACGAGGTGCTTCTCCGTTGTCCCGATTGCGGCGGCGAGATGAAGCGTGTTCCCGAGGTTATCGACTGCTGGTTTGACTCGGGCTCTATGCCCTTCGCCCAGTGGCATTATCCCTTTGAGAACAAGGAAATCTTTGAGCGCCATTTCCCTGCCGACTGGATTTCCGAGGGCGTTGACCAGACCCGTGGCTGGTTCTATTCTCTGATGGCAATTTCCACCCTTATCTTTGATAAGGCTCCCTATAAGAACGTATTGGTGCTGGGACACGTCTTAGACAAGGACGGACAGAAGATGTCCAAGTCCAAGGGCAACGCCGTTGACCCCTTCGAGGCCTTGGAGGAGTTCGGCGCCGATGCGGTGCGTTGGTATTTCTATTCCAACAGCGCCCCCTGGCTGCCCAACCGCTTCTTCCGCGAGGCAGTGGTAGAGGGACAGAGAAAGTATATGGGTACCCTTTGGAATACCTACGCCTTCTTTACCCTGTACGCCAACATTGACGGCTTCAATCCCACCGCATACACCTTGGAATATGACAAGCTGTCGGTAATGGATAAGTGGCTGCTGTCCCGTCTGAACACCCTGGTGGGAACGGTGGATAAGCACCTTGGTGCCTACCAGATTCCCGAGGCAACCAGAGCCTTGGACAGCTTTGTGGATGAGATGTCCAACTGGTACGTCCGTTGCAGCCGTGAGCGCTACTGGGGCAAGGATATGACCCAGGACAAGATTAACGCCTATATGACCCTCTATACCGCCTTGACCACGGTTGCTAAGCTGTCCGCACCCTTGGTGCCCTTCCTTGCGGAGGATATCTACCGCAACCTGGTTTGCTCGGTGGATAAGACGGCGCCCATCAGCGTGCATCTGTGCGATTTCCCCACCGTCAACGAGGCAATGATTGACAAGACCTTAGAGGACAATATGGACGAGGTTTTGCGTATCGTGGTGCTGGGCAGAAGCGCCCGTAACGCCGCCGCCATCAAGAACCGCCAGCCCATCGGGCAGATGTTCGTGAAGGCGGAGAATGCGCTGCCTGCCTTCTTCTGCGACATTATCTGCGGTGAGCTGAACGTCAAGACGGTGTCCTTCACCGACTCTATGCGCGACTTCACCACCTATACCTTCAAGCCCCAGCTGAAAACGGTTGGACCCAAGTACGGCAAGTATCTGGGCGAAATCAAGACGGCGCTTGCGGGTCTTGACGGAAACGAGGCAATGGACGCCTTGGAGAAAGACGGCGTGCTTTCCCTTGCGCTTTCCTCTATCACCGCCGAGCTGACCAAGGAGGACCTTCTCATTGAAATGCAAAAGAAGGAGGGCTTCTCTGCCGCCGAGGACGGTGGCATCACCGTGGTGCTGGATACCAACCTGACCGAGGCGCTCTTAGAGGAGGGCTTCGTCAACGAACTTGTCAGCAAGATTCAGACCATGCGTAAGGATTCGGGCTTTGAGGTTACCGACCGCATCGTGGTTTCTATCCAAGGTGACGAAAAGCTTCTCGCCATCGCCGACAGGAATAAGGAAGAAATCTGCCGCACCGTTCTGGCAGACGATATTCTTGCCACTGGCGCCGAGGACGGCAAGAAGTGGAGCATCAACGGTCTTGACGCCGTTATCTCTGTTCGCAAGGTATAATGCAATCGGGGTGCCAAAGGCGCCCCAAGCAAAACGGGCTGTCTCATTTGAGACAGCCCGTCTCATTTTGCGTCAAGAAAGGCGCAAAATGAGGAAATTTTCGAAGGAAATTTGTGCGTTCGTTTCGCTTTTCGCCAAAAGTGAAACGAACAGGGGCAAAAAAGGAGCCAATTTCGGCTCCTTTTTTTGCGCTTTTTAAGCAAGGTATTATTCCGCTACGGCGGTGTAGGTAAAGACGAAGACGTCCCCATCTTGAATGCTATCCAAGGGGGTAAGGGGGGCGCTATCGCCCTCTCTTGTCAACACCCAGGCGTAGCCGCTTTGGGCGCGCACGCCGTTGACACGGTAAAATGCCTCGTTATCCAAATCCCCCGACACGGCAAAGCCGGAGCCCAAAAGGGCAGGGCGCAGGGTGGTGGCAGTGGTTTTGACGGTAAAGAGGAAGCTGGCGCTGCCCTTTCTCACCTTGACGGTGATGGTGGTGCTGCTATCGTTTGCCAGCTGGCTATAAAAGGTTTTGCTCTTGGTGTGGGTCCATGTGTCCCAAAGCAAATCGTTTGCCGCGTTGTCGCCGCCCTCCTGGAGAATACCATCCCCCTGGGAGTCATTGGTGGGACCGCCTTGGGTACCGTCATCGGTCTGGCCGCCGCCCTGCGGACCGCAGGCAAAGAGCGCCAAGACGCAAAGAAGAGCCAGGCAAAGTATCAGAAGCTTTTTCATAGGAAAAACGGCTGTGAAAGCCCCTTTCTTTTTATCTACACCCTTATTGTACCACAAAAGCGCTCTTTCGTCAAGTACAAAAAAGCCCGTGGCGGTATGCCACGGGCAAAGGGGGCGAGGCGTTATTCTATTTGAATAATCTCGGCATCAAGGAGCGCCGCCTCCTCCTTATCGTGGGTCACGAAGAGAAGCGTGCGTCCCCGACGGTGCTTTTTCACCGCCGCTATAACGGCAAGACGGGTTTCCTCGTCTAACCCCTTGAAGGGCTCATCCAAAAGAAGCAGGGGGGCGTCAAACAGCAAAGCGCGCGCCAAGGATACACGGCGCCGCATCCCTCCCGACAGGGTGGAAACGGGAACGTCCAGGCTGTCACCCAAGCCCATATCCCGTAAAAGCGCCTCAATCTCGTCATCTCTGCCGTTGCCTAACACAAAGCGCAGATTGTCAACAGCCGAGAGGGTGGCAATCAGGCGCTCCTCCTGGAATACGGCGGCAATGCGAGCGGGCAAGCCCATAATGTCGCCGCCGTCCTTGCTCTCCAAGGAGAGAAGAATACGCAAAAGTGTGGTTTTTCCAATGCCCGAGGCGCCCATCAGGGCGTAGCTTTTTCCTGCTTGCAGGGTGGCGGAAAAGTCGGACAAAACCACCTTTTCGCCAAAGGCCTTGGAAATATGAGAAAGCAAAATATCTTGCATAGGCGGAAAGCCTTTCGTTTGTAAAAATATTATACACGGGAAAGCCGCTTCAAGAGCTTTTCCGTCAGAAAGAGAAACAGCTTTTCAAAAAGAACGCTAAGCAGGACAATATAAAAGGTCCAAGCCAATAGGCTCACGGTGTCCAGCGTCAGCTGGGACATATACAGGCGCTCTCCCATAGAATAGTTGGGAATGCCGATGATTTCCGCCGCAACGCCGCTTTTCCAGGCAAGACCGCAGGCGGTATGACAGGCGGCAAGGAAAAAGGGCTTGATTTTGGAAAGGTAGACGATACGGAAGGTGCGAAGGGGTGGAACACGGTAGACCCGTGCCATCTCTAACTCCTTCTTGTCTACGGCAGAGAAGCCGTCCTTTACGTTCTGGTACACGATGGGCAGAACGATAAGGAAGGAAATGAATACCGACAGCGCCGAGGAGGTGAACCAGATAAGAGCAATCACCACGAAGGAGGCAACGGGAACCGAGCGCACCGTGGCAGTGAAGGGAAAGAGCAGTATTTCCACAAGGCGAAAGCGCGCCGCTAAGGCGCCTAAGACGCTTCCTGCTATCAGCGCCCCCAAAAAGCCTAAGGTGATACGGGAAAGACTGTACCACACCGAGCGAAAGAATGCCGCCTCCTGTGGCAGGCGCCAAGCACGCTGCAGGACGGCAATGGGGGTAGGGAGGAGAACAGGCTGATGGACGATGAGCGCCACTATCTCCCAAAGGAGGAGGGCGAAGAGTATCGCCCCCACCTTCAGAAGCAGGCTCTTATTATTTCGTATAATAGAAGTCGTCGCTCGGTAAAGCGCCGCCAACGGACGTGGGGTCTTGTGCATAGAGAGCCTCCAGATATCCTTTTAATTTGGTTTTCATCGCATTACCCGCGATAAAGGTAACGTGGCAGTGGGGAATGGCGCGCTTGGCAACGGGCGCGGCGCCAAGAATGCCCGCGTTGACGATAAGCTCTGCCGCACCGTCTAAGTTTTCGTTGCAGTAGGCAACGGATGCCTCATATTCCTCCAAAAACTTGGCAACGGCGTGGGGATTGGCGTCCACAAATTCCTTGCGGGCTACCAGAACGCCCGTGACCAAGGAGCTTCCGTTCTCCAAGGCATCCCATTCATCGGACAAATCCAAGGCAATCTTTGCCGTGGGATTTTGCACCAGCACCGAGGTTACGTAGGGCTGGGGAAGCAGGGCAACGATTTCGTCAGAGGTGGAAAAGCGCGTACCGACCTCAGACGCCTCGTTGGTCCATTCAAAGTTGACTTCGGCAGGGTCAATGCCGTTCTGGGTCAAGAGATACCGAATGGAGTATTCGGGGGTGGTACCCTTACCCGTGGCGTAGACGGTCTTGCCCTTCAAGTCCTCCAAGGAGTTGATTTCCACGCCCTTGGTGACGATGTTCAATACACCCAGCGTGTTGATGGCAAGGACCTCTATGGCACCGTTTGTATTCTTATAAAGGGTTGCCGCTACGTTGGCAGGCAAGGCCGCCATATCCAGCTCGCCCTTGATAAGAAGGGGCGTGATTTCGTTTGCCTTGCCCTTCAGGGAAAAGTCGTAGGTGTTGTAGCTGAGTCCGTTTTTGCTATCGTCCATCAGCTTGACAAGTCCCATGGTGGTGGGGCCCTTCATACCCGCGATGCGAATCTCGGCAGGGGTGCCGCCGCCGCAGGCGATAAGGGAAAAGAGCATCACGGCAACCAGTAAACATGCAAGTAATTTTTTCATAAAAGCCTCCGTTTCGGTGGATGGGGCGCCTCTTTGCGCGTTTTCCTCCACCTTCTTTTTTCTTCATCTTCATTGTAGCAGATATTTTGCTAAATTTGGTTGCAATTGCAACAAAACACAAGAAAAAAAGAAAACGGGACAAGAAAAAGAAGGAAAGAAAAAAGAAAGGGAAAACCCAAGAGAAAAGGAAAGAAAAAGGAAGGAGAAGGGGAAAAGAAAACGCCCCCAAAGCGCCCAAAGGGCAGGCTTACAGGAGGCGAAAGCTGTTTTTATAAAAATCGAGAATACCCTCTTCCTTCATTTTGGAAAGCTCACGGGAGAGGGCGGCGCGGTTGACCGCCAGATAGCTTGCCAAGGCGGCGCGGTCAAAGGGGATATGGAAGGTACGGGCGCCGTACTGCTCCTCGCATTGGGAAAAGAAGGTCAGAAGGCGAAGCCGCAACGTGGGCTTGGATAAAATCTGTATGCGCCTGTTCATAGAAAGGGCGCGGGAGGCAAGGCAGGCGGTAAAACGGGAATAAAAGAGAAAGCCGCGTCCGTCCCGCAGAGCCAAAGGGGAGCGAAGCCCCTCGGCGTACAGCCAAAGGACGGTGGCGTCCTCTGCCGCTACCATATAAACGGGGGAGTCCTCCACCCCCAAAAAGCTGAGGGATTCGCCGAACATTTCCCCTACGCTGGGATTTGCCATCAGCATAGGCTCTCCGTGAAAATCGTCCGCAAAGATACGGACGGTGCCCGACAGCACTAACCCAAAGGCGTACAGCGGCGTCCCCGTGGGGTGAAAAAGCGTTCCCTTCTCATACCGCTGGCGGTAGGCGCGGAAAAAGGCAAGCCCCTCCTCTACCTCTTGTAAAGATAAGTTTACAAATAAAGGAGAACGGCACACGGTATCAAGCTCTTTTTCGGAAAGCTGCATCGCTTGCTCCTTTCTTTGGGGTGTTATTCCTCAATGGTGGGGGCTTTCTTGTTGCGGCGGCGGTTTTTCTTGGCGAAGTCCTTTTTCAGGGCAAGCTTGTCACGGTAACGGGTGATTTTCTCCTCGGTTGCCCGATATACCGTCACCCGTGCGCGCCAGGTTTCGTTGATGTTGCGGGTCAGGCGCACCTCGGTGAAGATTTCGCCGTCCGTCTTGCAGCGGTATAAGCGCAAATAACGCTGTCCCTTGGAATGCAGAAGCTTGTCGGCGTCCTCTAAGGGCTCACCGCACAGGGGACAAACGGGGTTGACAATCTGGGGGGCGGCAAAGACGGACTTGATGTCCGAGAAGCCGCGCTCACCCGAATCCGCATCGCCTAACACGAAAAGCGACAGGTTGTCGGTTTTTGCCTCGTCGGCACGGCGTACACCCTCTGCCAGGTGCAGTCTTTGCGCCACAAGGGCGGTAAAGTAGGCGTCGTTCAAGGCGTCGTGGGCAGGAAGGGTCTGCTCGATATGGAAGTAGTCCATCGCGTATTCCAAGGAGCGTTGCTTCCTTTCGGCACCGTCGGTATCAAAGTTGAACATAGGCTGCATATCGTAGTTGCGGGAAAGCCAGGGCGCCTCTAAGCGGTTGGCGCGCAGGTTGTCGCAAAGCATAGGAATATCGTCCGGACCCCAGGTGAGGAAAATCGCATCGTCCCCACAGAAGCGATAGAAGGCGTCCATTGCCTCCCGCAGGGGCAAGCCGTTATCCAGCTGCTTCTGGTCGATGCCCGTCAGCCGCATCACGTGGCGGTGTATCTTCTTATAAAAACGGGGCTTGACGGTGACGCAAAAGCTACCGCAGATATTCTTTTTTTCGTCCAGCATCACCGCGCCTATCTGAATGACCTCACCGCGCAGACGGCTTTCCAGCTCTCTTTGCACGGCAAGCGCCTTTTCGTGATAGGTTTGGTTCCACTCTAAGTCTAATACGATATATTTCATGGGTGGGTGTCGTATATCCTTCCTTGCTATTCTCTAAAACACTCAATAGAATTATTGTACCATCACTTGCCCCGAAAGTCAATGGCAAAACCGCCCCTTTTTCGTTTTTTCTCGGCAAAAAGAAAAAACGCCCCGCAAAGGGGCAGGCAGCGGCGTTCTAACGGGGACGGGACGGGCATATAGTGAAGGGAAGAAAAAAGCCGCCAATCCTCCCGAAGGGGGACTCAGCGGCAAAACGGATAGCCCGTTCCTTAAAAGGATTTTTTCAGCTCGGCAACGCAGTCGGCACAAAGGAGCTTGCCCTTGAAGGTGACAAGACCTGCCTCTCCTCCACAGAAGGCGCAAAGCCTCTCACAGCGCTTCAGGATAATGCTTTCACCGTCGGTGAAGATTTCCACCTCGGTTGCTACCTCCATATCAAGCTGGCGACGAAGCTCCTTGGGAATGACGATTCTTCCCATATCGTCTACGGTGCGTATAATGCCGGTATCTTTCATAGCTATCTATCCTTTCTGTTGGCTCTTGCATCCTGTCAAGAAAGCAAAAAATGGTGGGTGCCCCCAAAGGGCAGCGGTGATATTTTATCATAATCCGTCGAAAAAGTCAATAGAAAAAATCGATGTCTGTCAATTTTTGTCACGGAAGGGAAGGAGGGCGCAGTCTTGGAGCTATCAGATGTTCTGCCCCTGTTGCCCCCGCCGCTTGCCCGGGAGGTAAGAAGGGCGGCGGTTGGCTTGGCGGTGGCGGAGCTGCGCCTGCGACGGGGACGGCGCGCCTCTCTTTCGGTGTATCAGGGGGGAGCGCTACGCAACCTTTCTCTTTCCTACGCCTTAAGCGGCGCGGAAATAGAGGGCGTCTTTCAAGCCCTTTGCGGCGACTCTGTGTATACCCACGAGGATACCCTCCGCGAGGGATATTTGCGCCTGAGGGGGGGCTGTCGGGTAGGGGTCGGCGGCGTTGCCGTTACGGAAAAGGGGCGCCTTTTGCGGCTATGGGAGGTAGGGAGCCTGGTGCTTCGCTTTCACCGTCGGCAGACGGGAGCGGCAGGGGGACTGCTTTCTCTCTTTCGGGAGGAGGGTGCCTGCCGCAAAAGTATTTTGGTGTACGGTCCCTCGGGAACGGGCAAAACCACCCTGCTTCGGGAGTTTGCCAGAGAAATCTCCCGTGGCGAGGGAGGGCTGCGTACCGTTCTTCTGGATGCGAGAGGGGAGTTCGGCGCCTTTGAGGAGGACTGCCTTTTGGATATTTTAGAGGGCTATCCCACGGGGGATGGCGTGGAAATTGCCGTGCGGACCCTGTCGCCTCAGGTGCTGGTGCTGGATGAAATCGGCAAGGAGGAGGCTGCCTCCCTCTTTTACGCCGTGGGGTGCGGTGTGCCCCTTGTGGCGTCTGCCCACGGCGGCTCGGTAGAGGAGCTTTGCCAACGGCGCGGCTTGGGGGAGCTGATAGAGGCGGGGGTATTTCCTCTTTTTTATCCTGCCCACAGGGGTGGACAACGGACGGAAGGAGAGAGGGTAGAATATGAAGGCGATAGGGTGCCTTTTGCTTTTGGGAGTGACGCTATACACGGCGTGGAGCCTCGCCCTGCTGCGACGGCGCCGCTTGCGGTTACGTGAGGGGCTTTTGTGCCTGCTTCACCATCTTTCCGCCAATCTTTCCTGCTTTTCCTTGCCCCTGTCGGCGCTCTACGCTTCCTTTCAGAACGAGGCGTTGGAGGCGTGCGGCTTTCTCTCGCTTTTACGGGAGGCGGGGCTTTTGGCGGCGTTAGAGGGGACAAAGGATGCCCTTTCCCTCTCTTCGGAGGAAAGAGAGGTGCTATACCCCTTTGCGGAAAAGCTGGGCAAGGGGTATCTTGGCGAGGAGCAGGCGCTATGCCGCTACGCGAGAGAGGGCTTTGAGCGCCTATACAACAGCCAAAGGGAGGAGTTCCCCAAAAAACGGAAAACAGAGGGGGCGCTGGTGGTCACGGGAGGACTGATGGTGATTCTTCTCTTTTTGTAAAAAATAGGAGGGACAATGGATATCGGATTGATATTGCGTGTGGCAGGGGTTGGCATTCTGGTAACGGTCACCTGCCAGATTCTTTCCAAGGCGGGCAGAGATGAGCAATCTCTTTTGGTTGCCTTGACGGGAATGGTTCTGGTGCTTTTGATGCTGGTAGAGCAGATAGGCAACCTGATACTTGCCGTTCAGACGGTGTTCGGGCTTTGAGCGTGGGCGTGGCGCTGGGGCTTGCGCTTTTGGGGGCGACCTTGGGCGGGCTTCTTCGGGAGCTGAAAAGCCCCTATGCGCCCTACGTTGGCATTCTGGCAGGGGTGGCGCTCCTTTTGGGCGTCTTTGCCCGATGGGAGGATATCATTCCTCTATGGCGTATGCTGGAGCAAACGGGGGTGTCCGAGGCGGCAAGCCTTGTTTTGAAGGTCTTGGGGGTCGGGTACTTAACCGAAATCGGGGGCGACGTCTGTCGGGAGCTGGGGGCGGATACCCTTGCCGCCCGTCTTGCCTTTTTCGGAAAAATAGAGATTTTTTTGCTTTGCCTGCCCTCCCTTGAGGAGCTGCTGGCAACGGCGATACAAATGCTGGGATAAAGGAAAGGAAGAAAAAATGGGCTTGCGGGGTGTGAAAAAGGGGGTATGGCTTCTATTGCTTTGCCTGGTTCTTTTCGGGGCGCTTGCCTTGCCTGTCTTTGCCCTGGAGGAGGACGCCGAGGGGCTCTGGCAGGGGGTCTGGGAGAGTCTGCCCGACCTTGTGAAGGATAGCTTCGCCGAAGCGCCTGACCTGGATGAGGTAAAGGAGAGCGTTGGCTTTTCCCATCTTTTTTCCCTCCTTGCATCCCAGTTCACCCAAGAGGCAGAGGGACTGCGCCCGATGCTGCTACGCCTTTTGGGGCTGACGCTTCTGTTCGGCGTGGCAGGGCTGCTATGGGAGGACAAGATGGGGGTGGGGACTGTGCAGAACGCCGCCTTTTCGGTTTTCGTCTTTGATATACTTTGGGCAAGCACGGAGCGGGTTGCCGCCTTTCTTTCAGACCTTGGAAAGCTTTCCTTAGGGCTTTCCCCCGTTTTCGTGACGCTCTTCGCCTCGGGTGGGGCAGAGGGAACGGCGGCGGTGGCAGGGGGCGGCTTCGCCGCCTTTCTCTCGGTTTTGGAGGGGCTTTGCGTGGGGGTTCTGCTTCCTTTGCTTCGGGTGCTGCTTGCCCTTGCCGCCGTGTCCTCTTTGGGGAAAACCGCCTTTATCGGGGAGCTTTCCGCTACCGTACGGGGCTTTTATCTCTTTTTGCTGTCCTTGGTGGGGGCGCTGTTGACCGCCTCTCTTGCCTTTCAGACCCATTTTTCCGCCGCGGCGGACTCGGTTGCCGTGCGCGCTCTGCGCTTCGCCGTAGGAAGCGCGGTGCCCGTGGTGGGTGGGACGGTGTCCTCTGCCCTTGGGAGCCTGTCTGCCTCTCTTGGGTATATCAAAAGCGGTCTTGGCGTGTCTACGGTGCTTTCGCTTTTGCTTTTGTTCTTGCCTGTTTTGGCGGAGCTGTTCCTTTTGCGGCTGTG
>JAFTSW010000071.1 GCA_017467085.1 Clostridia bacterium
AGAAATGATGGATAAGAACATTAGATTCCGCAAGGGCTTGTATCGTTTCTTCCTTGGCATCGATATTTTCTTTGGTGTTCTGACGCTGATTTTCCTTTTCGTGTTTCCTCCGGTTGGCTTGATTGGAATTGCGGTTACTGTGCTATACGCACTGGTTGCGGCCTCTATTAAGCAATCCATTAACGGAAAGAAACCAATATTTGATTTGTTTCGAGAAGGAACGAAAACCTGTAGAAAGTGTAAACATACATTTGCAAAGAAAGACCATTTGACATGCCCGCACTGTGCTCGTGTGAGAGAATTTAAGCGTAAATATGCAGAAATTATAAAAAGCAAAACGCCGCCCCCGAACGACACGGATCACGAGGATTTCTGGGAAGAACTCGGAATGTTGATGTTGATAGATGAAATATTTTTTGATTAAGGAGTAAATGAAATGTACATTATCGCGGACGTCGAGTGGGTACAAAATCAAACGAATAAGCAAAGTCCCACGCAACTGTCCGCAGTTCGTGTGGATGAAAACTGGGAGATTGTCGAGGACTTTTCCACATATATTAAGCCTATGAATCCAACATTTTATGATTGGAAACACGTGGCTTATTCCGGAGGAAAGCCCGATCAGTTTATACACGCCCCTCATTGTTATCCCAGAGGGCGATTATCTTGTGCTTGCGGATTATGGTCGTTTCAAAGGTAGCAGAGCAGCAAATGTTGAGGTTCACGGCGGCGCTTCGTTGGAAGAAGTTGTTATTCCGATTATTTCGTTAACTCTGAAGCGTCAGACTGAAATAATCATTAGTATCATCTCCGATAATTCAAATTGGGAAGAACTTGAGACAATGGAGTCGTTTCAAACATATATTTTGCCGATTGCAGAAAAAATTGATGACAAGCGCATACAACGAGTGCTTCCTAAAATGGTGAAGGAAGTTGAAGATTATATTCGTTCCGTTGAGTCATCTGAAGATAAATATCAATTTTCACGTCGCTTCGCCTGGCGAGCCACATGTGTTGATGGCTCAAAGCATGGAATCAGTCCGTTGGATTATGAAACGGAATCCGAATATCTTGCTGCCATAGAAGATCGCAAATATGGATGGCGCAAATATTTAGCTCCTTCAAAACTAAGGTTTGCTAATCCAATGGATTATGAAACTGCTGAAGAATTTCATGCGGCGGTTCAAGAAGCTTTTAATCGGGAGACCAGGGCTAGATCGGTCAATAAGCATAATACTAACGACAGAAATATTTATAAGTTCTGTAAGGTTGAGCTAGAGGAAGAGCCGAGAAATACATATTATTATTTTCCCGGATCGTTATCTCTATGTATAGGGGATCAAGTCATTGTTCCGTTAGGTCGAGATAACAAGGAAGCATAGTCTCGGCTCATCCGAGATGTTATGCAGCGTAAAGGAGGAAAATATGGCTTACAAGGTTTACTCACTTCTGTGCCGTAATCACGATCACGGCGAAATGGACTACAAAGGAGAGGGCGATTTTGAATGCCCGGTTTGTGGATTTACATACCACGACGATGACTACGATGATGACGGCAGTAGCGAAAGATTGAGCGTTTACGACGCAGCCCTCATTTGGAAATCCAAAGGCAAGGACGAAGATTATATGTTCGGTTATACCGAAGACGAGCTTGAAGATGCTCTGTAAGGGGGGATAAGGATGCTTGTTTTAGGAATTAACCACATTCTCAAATGGTGTCAAATTGTTTCGGGGGGCAGAAGATACACTTGCCCCACTAAGATGATAAACGGAGAGTTGTTCTTTCATTTCAAAAAGGAATGGCACCGAGTATTAGACTTTGCAACGAAGCACACCCACGAATTCAAATAAAAAACGAGTGGCAAGGATGATGAGTCCCTGCCACTTTTAATTTACTTGGTGTAAGCCCTATATTTAGTTTCTATATACTCGATATTATCAGCATTCATAACGCTATAGTAAGGTCGCAATGAATCATAAAATTTTTTGTATCTTCCGTTCTTACCATTTTGAGTTTTTAAGGCTTCCGCCTTGTCAAATGTGTCGCAGAAGTATCTTACTAAAAATTGCTTTATTGCTTCCTGATATTGAGATTTTATTTCGGACAGTGCTGCAGATGGAGAAGCACCAGAAAAACTAACGTATTCTTCCAGTTTGCACAAATGCTCGCCTTTTTCAACAAGCAGATTTAATCTTGAGAAAAATGTCTCTGGGTCTAAGGTTGATTCGATAATTTTTTTGCAGTCATTCATAATACGGAGATCATTTTGGGCTTGCTGATTCGAAGCGTTGCGTAATTGTTGCTCACTCATTGAAAGCCTGTCACTATGTTCGCCGGTTATTAATGTCTGCCATTCGAGGAGACGCTCCTTTTTCGATTGAGAGGTTAGGCTGAAGGAGGAATTATTGTGAGGTGTATTGCTCTTTGGGGTATTGGGATTTTTCTTGCATGCTCGATATATTGCTCGTATCGGAAGAAAGAACATAAGGTAGCACATGCCGTAAATGAGCCAGCAACAGCCGAGAATCATATACCACATAAGATTCATCATTCCGTAGATGCAGAGCATAACGATGCCTGTTGCGCCTTTCATTCTGAATCCAATGCCAAAGCGCCATTTTCCCATTTTCAGTAAAGTTCTATGAAAGCCAACTCCGAAGTGCATAAGCAGTCCTCCATCAAATAATAGTATTGCCAAATTATTATATCACATTTTTTGCATTTTTTCAATAGAAAAATCAATGTTCTGTGATGTAAACTGATGGCGTTTCGCATCACCTTTTTGTTATCAAAATGTTCACTGGACTTACACCCACTTGTATGGTATATTGTTGGCTACAAGGAGGGAAGACCTATGAACAAAATGATATTAGAATTATGGCGCGGAAACATATGTCCGCATGCGGATGGGCGAGAAAACTCACCCGAGATGAAGCAACTGTTAGAGTACATCAGCAGGCACAACGAAGATTTACAGCAAACGATGACTGACGAGCAAAAGGAAATCTTTGAGAAGTTCCACGATTGCTGGAGCGAATACGCCAGTCTTTCGGATGAGGCGATTTTCGAATATGCCTTCAAGCTGGGTATGAGCCTTGCCATTGAAACTCTTACATAAAAATGGAGGGAACGATGGCAGAATACAAAAAAGAAGAGATCAGCGCGGGGAAAGTTGAAATAGATATAAATCAAATACCCCCGTTCCAAATGAGGCTCCTCTGCAAGACGATTCTTGAGGCTTGTCAAAAGTTTTATTCTGACCCCGAGAATGTCAAAAAATATGAGGAGTGGAAGCGGTCAAAAGAAGAGAAAGGTTAAAAAATCAGGCGGCATCGAAAGGTGTCGCCTGTGTCATCAGTAGCTAAATATTTTATTGCGGACACTTGCAAAATTCAGGAAATGTGGTATAATAGAAGCAGAGTATAGTTTAAGTCTGGGAAAACGGCTTTTATAAAGCATTTTTCAGGTCCAAATCCTGATGCTCGGAGGGGTGCAGAAATGCGCCCTTTTTTACTGTTTTCAAGCCGTTTATGAGTAAAATTTTATTGTGCAAACACCGAGGGGTATAATTTCACAGTGAATGCAACTGTACTAAAATATATCAAGAAAAGGGGACTTGAACCCATTTAGTACGAAAAGTAAGATAAATAAACTGCTATTGTGAAATTATTCTTTTCTGGTGAAAAGAGGCTAAAACCTTATGTTATATATGGTTTTAAGCAAAAAAATAAGAAGCGTGGTTGCAATACATAACGTATCACAATTACGCTTCTTATTTGGTCTGAGTGACAAGACTTGAACTTGCGGCCTCTACCACCCCAAGGTAGCGCGCTACCAGCTGCGCCACACCCAGAAACCCTTGCTTTTGCAAGCCCGATTATTATAGCACAAAGAATTGCGCTTGTCAAGGGTTTATTCTAAAAAATTTTCGTTTTTTCAAAAAAAGAAAAAATGCTGTGTTTTTTTGTTGACAAATTGCAGAACGTATGGTAACATTAAGGGCGCAAAGGATATTAAATTACGTAATCCACAACGCCAGAAGGCGGAAAGAAAAGACAAATGGCTTTCTTTCCTTTCTGTCTGTTCTTGCGCTTTCCTGCGGTGTAGATTATTTAGCTTAAAATCTTGGCTTACAAGGGCATCGTATCGCATACTCGAACAGTAGGGTCTTTTTGCGTTTGTATGCTTGAATAATATGCCAGAGTTATAGTTTTTTATGTCCTTTGCAAAATGTTATTTTGCGGAGGATTTTTTTATGAAAAACAGTACGGAATTCATTGAACTGATTGAGGAGCGTATTGGCTACACGTTTGAAAACAAGCTTTTGCTTGTGCAGGCCTTCACCCGAAAGTCGTACAGTGCAGAGCATACGGGAATTCCGAACAACGAGGTCTTGGAGTTTTACGGAGATGCTGTTTTGTCGCTTTCAGTTGCGGACCTTTTGCTCGATTGCTGTGCAACTCAGAACGAGAAGCGCTTTGGCTTCTCGGCAAAGGAAGGGGAACTTAGCGCTTGGCGTAGCAAGTTGACCAACAAAAAATATTTAGCCAACAGAATGCGCGCCTTGAATTTGCAGGATTTCCTTTTGGCAAGTATAGGCGATAGACAGCAAGGCGTTCTCAACGAGGACTCCGTGCAGGAGGATTTGTTTGAAAGCATCGTTGGCGCTATTTATCTGGATTGCGGGCGTGATTTGTCTGTTGTGAACGGTATAGTGGAAAATTTGCTTGATATTAAGGACGGACTTTCCAAAGAAAACGTATCCAGCAGCCCTAAAAACGATGTGCAGGAGTGGTGCCAAAAGCGAGGGTATGATATTCCCCAATATAACACCTCTTTCTCCTTGGATGCCAACGGCTTTGAATCTTGTTGCAGCATTGCGGAGCTGGATATATGCGTGCGTGGCACCGGAAAAAACAAGAAGGAGGCAGAAAACAACGCCGCCGCCGCAGTCTATAAGCTCTTGCGTGAGGTAGAAGAAAGCCATCCGGAAGGTGACCTCAGACTTGACGGGGAACTTGCCCCGTTCTGGGCTGTTAACAAGCTCCAGGAGTATTGCCAGGCAGAGGGGCTTCCGTTCCCTGCATATTCTGTGCAGGAGGAAACGGTAAGCGGCGACAAGCATGTTTTCACGGTTTGCTGTTGCTTTCAAGGCCAGTCTACGTTGGGGAAAGGTACCAACAAAAAAGCAGCTAAGAAGCAGGCGGCGTATCTGATGCTGGTGCAGTTAGGCTTGACGGATGGAAGTGAGGACCCCTTTGACCCCTACGAGCCCTGGTTCTGATACCGATACAAAAAGAACCGATTTCAGATGAAATCGGTTCTTTTTGTTTGTTTTTTAAGCAAAAAAGAAAGCTTTTCTCCAGCCAAAAACTAAATAAATAGTTGTATTTCGTTTGTTTTTATTCATCCAAGGGTAAAGGAATATAAACCTTTTCGAGAGGAATCATTTTTCTGTATTTGACACTTAGAAGTTCGTAATATTTAAGCACCAAATCAACGAGCTCTGTGCCATTAATGCCTCTTATAATAGGTGTGTTGCTCAAATATTTTTCAGCCTTTTTGGTGTAATTAGAGAGTGTTACAAAAAGTCCGTAATCCCCTTCACGCATTGCGCCTTTTAAAGATTGAAGCGTTGCCTCTTTTATGTCACTGTCTTGGCTTTTAACCTGCACAAGAATACGAGGAGGAAGTTCGTCCTTGTACGCGATAATATCAATTCCGCTATCGCCTCCATGTGCAGATATAGAGGTTCTATATCCCATGGCATTCAGCAAATCGGCAACAAATTCTTCAAGTGCATAACCTTTTAGATTCTTACTTAATGCTTTCAGTATAAAATCGCGAGTTGTTTCTTTGATGTCCTGGGCTGTTGCGGCAACTGTATCATCGTCCTGAAGCATCGTAGAAGGCTTAAAATCCGCATCAAGCGCAGCTAAGTATTCATCTGCATACTTCTTTACCATAAAGAAAGACATCGCTGAGCCAAGCTCGTATAAAGCCCCTTGAGAGAATGCTGTTCTTGAAAGATGCCTGATCCATTTTACCTTTCTCTGTTGAACATACTCTGCTGCATCAGGCACATAAAGATAATCACTTTCGATAATACCAATATTTATCTCATGATTCATTTTCGAAGGATACATAACATAATCGCCAATCTGCACTTCGTGGATAAAACGGTAGAGCATTCCGGCAGCATTTGCTATGGCGCCTTTTTTAGCTTCTGGATAGGCTATGATATGTTTTTCTTTAAATGCTTCGCGGGACTTTTCAATGAGTGAAAGGTCCCCCATTTTTTTCCAACCTATACCTATGACATTGTGATGCAAAAATAGAAAGTCATCTTGGGTATGAATACCCCAAACTCTTTTTTCGTCCATTGGGTTCATCTCTTTCTAAAGTTGTTTTTGTAATCATTCTCCCAACCGTACCGCAACGGCGGAGAAGGCGGGGATGTCGGTGTCGAAAACGAGGCGGTTGCCCTCCGTGTGGGCGGCTCCGCTTGAGAGGTGGGCTTCCTTGTGTGTCTTGTCGAGCGTGAAAACGGGGGTGATGACTTCATCGGCAAAGTAGTTGAGGAAGAGTAGGGAAAGCCCCGCTTCGTCCTCGTCTGCTAAGAGGTAAAGACCGGGGTGCGCACTCGATGCGATAGGCATCGGGTGGCGAGAAAGCCAAGGCAGTGTCTTTGTCAGCATCATGTTTTGCACGCAGGAGTCCAAAAGCCCCGAGCCCTCAAAAAGCGTTCCGTAATCGATGAGATAGACCAAGAAGCGAAGCCCCTCGGCATTCTCGTAGGTATAGGCGAAGGGCTCCTCCTTGCCGTTTGCCCATGCGGTTAAAACGGTGTTGGCGGAAGAGGAGATTGCGGCAGAAAGGCGGCGACAGTCCGCAAAGCGCACGGGCGCAATTTCGCCCTCTGTCACGGTGGAGAGATAAGAATAGGTTCTGTCCTCAAAGCCTGATACGGAGGCGAGTCCCACGTCCATGCCTGCCTCGGTAAGAATGATTGCCGAAACGGCGTCAAGAACCATACCGTTGGCAAAGGCGTCCATAGGAAGACCGCGCACGCCCTCGCCAAAGGCGGCAGCAGTAAAGCCCTCGCCGCTGTATACCGTGGGGACGGTGGCGGAGTCAAGCAAAATTCCCGCCATGGGCATCGGCGTGTTCCCAAGGGGCTTGGTCAAAGAAAAATCTGCCGTGTCAAAGGCGTGCGGGCGAATATGTACGCGAACACCCAAATTGGCGCCACCGGGAAAGATTCTTGCAATTTCCGCGTGAAGCGCGGCGCTTCTTTTGTGGCGTTCAATGTAGCCGCGTTCAAAAAACGGCCCTGCCGTATAGTCGAACATATACTTCAAAATGCCGTCGTGCTTTCCGTCTGCACGCATGGCGGCGTCAAACAGCTCAAGATATGCGGCAGGTGTGTTGTAGCGCGGACGGGGATAAACGTCTCCCTCTGCCATGGTTTCAATGCCGCTTCCCTCGCAGAAGGAGGCGAACATGCGCGCAAGTGCGAGAATTTCAGCGGCAGAAAGTCGGTTTCCTCCGTAAGGAGTCCAGTAGGGAGCGCCGTGCAAGCGGAGCAAAGGCTTGTTCTTTCCGGCCATGATGCGCGAAATACCAAGCACATCCATTCCGTCCACGTCCCAGATGGAGTGGGCGGCGCAAAAAGCCAAGGTGATGGATTCGTCCACCGTATTAATTGCTGCGCGCAGCTCCTCTGCCAAGATGCGGAAGCCTTCGTTTTGGGCAAACAGCCAAGCATCGCGATATTGATTGGGCTTTCCCGAAAAGGCTTTCTCTTGCAAATGGGTGAGGGTGACCTCTTCGCCGAGATGCTCGGACATTAAGGCCAGATGGGAGGGACAGGCACAGCAAAAGGCGGGGCCGTGACCCGACATACGCAGGTCATCATCCAGGAGAATATAGGAGGGATGCGCCTCTGCAATTTTTATGACGAAGCCCGCTATTTTTTTGCGGAATGCAGCATCCAAGGGGCAGCGCGTTCCCTCGCGCTCCTCGCCCAATACGTTGACTAAGGGGAGAAAATTGTCCTTTTGTTCAGCCCCCGTTCCGTTTAAAAGCGCGCCACCGTGACCGATGGTTTCGCCTATCCAAACGCCAACCTCCAAGCCGCCCTCCTTCAAAAAGACGATGTTTTCCTTCAATGACGGCAGGTCGCTCTCGTGTACAATGAGAAAAACCCGTTCAACGCTTGCTTCACGGCAAAGGGACAAATAGTCCTTTCTGGTCTTGGGGGTGATGGAGCGATTTTGAATGGGAACGGATACCTTATACATGACGTATCTCCTTTAGCTTTATAGCCTTACTGTATCACATAAAATAGAGGAAGTCAAGAGAATCGGAGGATTTTTGCGCGAAGTCGGTACGGTCTTCAAGAGTGCCGATACGCCCGTGCATATTCGCCCGGGGTCATACCCGTTTGGGTGCGAAAGGTGCGGGTAAAATAAGCGGCGTCATAAAAGCCCAGTTGGTCTGAAATCTCGGTTAAGGACAGGTCGGTGTTGGCAAGCAAGCGCTTTGCTTCTTTGATACGCTCGCCTTGACGGTAGGCAACCATGGACATTCCCATCTCTTGGCGAAAAATATGGCGCAATCCGCTTTCGCTGACAGCACAGCGACGGGCAATCTCTGCAACAGAGGGGGCGTCTGTCCGGGAAAGCAAAAAGCACGCCCGCTCCACCAGCTTTTTTGAGGGTGTTTGGGACTCCTTCACAGAGACCGAAATCGCATCCAACAGCAAATACAAAAGACCCTGCCCACGCATCGGGCGGCGCCCCTCCTCCTCACAGCTGATTAACGCATCGAACAGGGTAAGAACGTCAGCAGACGCATTTGGCAAAAGGAGGGTTGGTGCCGAGGCGTCGAGCCCCTCAGCCTCAAAATTGACCAGCAAATCCTCCGTGGTGCCCTTGAACAGCGCCTTATAATGGCATCCCTTGGGCAGGAGCATCAGCGCCCCCTCACGGGCGAAAAGGGAAGTGTCCCGCGTTGCAAATTCCACGCTTCCTCGGGTAACGAGAAAAAGTCCGTGGTCGGGACGGGGTCTGCTTTCGTAGCTGTATATTCTCTTGCGCCAATGCTGTCTGCCAACGGTCGTAATGCGGCAGTCCCCGATGCTCTCCCACAGCCTCTTGTCCTCTGTTTGCTTCACGGTGCATTCTCTCCTTTGTATCTTTTCTTTCATTGTAGCATATTTAGCGAAAAATACAATAGATTTATGAAAAAATCCAATGCGCTTTCGGAAAAAATATGATATTCTGCTTGTAGGAAAAAAAGCAAATTCGCTATTTTGCAGGATATTGTTCACCTTTGATTGAAAAAACGAATTTTACAAAAGGAGAAAGCCAAAATGAAAGCCATTCAGTATTTTTCGGATAAGAGTCACGCCTTTGCGGCGCGCGAGGTATTTCCCACCCTACCCAACCCCGTCCTGCCCCCCTTGGAGGAGGGAGCGGAGAGGGTAACCGACTTTTTGGGCTTTGGTGTCGCCATTACGCCCTCCTCCTGCTATGTTCTGAGTCAAATGGAGCCCACGGAAAGGAAGGCGCTTTTGCGCCATATCTATACGGAGGAGGGGCTTAATCTTTCCACTGGTCGCCTCTGTATAGGGGCAAGCGATTACTCCCCCGAAATATATTCCTACGATGACGTTCCCTTTGATACCGCGCTTTCGCATTTTTCTATTGCCCGTGATGAGGCGTACGTTATCCCGATGCTGAAGGAAATTCTTGCTATACGCCCCGACCTTTATCTCTTCGCGGCTCCCTGGAGCCCTCCCTTTTGGATGGAGTCGGGAGAAAGTATGTGCGGCGGCTACATGCGGGAGGAATTTTTGGGCTGCTATGCGGAATACTTTATCAGATTTTTGCGGGCATACGAGGCGCACGGAATTCACATCTCGGCGGTGACGCCGCAAAACGAGGTTAATACCCAACAACTGGGCTTGATGCCCTCCTGTATCTGGCATCCCGAAATCGAAGCAAGCTTCGTGAAAATTTTGCGGCAAAGACTGACGGAAGAGGGGCTTTCCACGAAGATATGGCTCTGTGACCACAGCTTCCGTGACGCGCCGCGTGTGCTTTGGCAGCTACAGCACTGCGAGGGGCTTGCCGAGGCCGCAAACGGTGTCGCCTTCCACTATTACGATGGCTCCATTGAGGAAAGTGCCTGCCTACGGCAAGGATACCCTTCCCATTCCTTGCATTTCACCGAGGCAGGTCCCAGACTCACCGACCACTACGGCGATGACCATTGTAAATGGGGGCTGATGATTGCCCGTGCCTTCAAGATGGGATATCAGTCCTTTTGCGGCTGGAATCTTCTGCTCGATGAGCTTGGCGGTCCCAACGTGGGGCTTTACAGCGGCGTATGCGGCGGGCTCGTGACACGTGACAGTCGGGACGGCGTCCTATCTTACAGCGGCCAGCATACCGCGCTTCGCCATATAGCACCCTTCGTCACAAAGGGGGCAAGAGTTTCGTACCTGCGCTCTGCCGATGCCTACGGCAAGGGAATGTACACCTATCCTTCTTCCGAAAGGAAGCCCCTGGAGGGCGTGAAAATTCTGGCTGAGAGCGGCAAGACGGTTGCGGTGGTTGTCAATCCCAATCCCTTTCCGCTTCAATCTCACATCATTCTTGGCGGTGAGCGCTTTTACCTGGATTTGCCCGGGGAAAGCATTTCGAGCATTGTGGAGCAGTAGAAAAACGTCAAAAAATAAACGCCCTCTTTGGGCGAAAAGCCTATTGACAAACCAAAAAGGAAAGGGTATAATAAAGACAGTCAACAAAGCTTGTGTCCCTACATAAGCAAAAAAGAAAAGAGGTGCCCATCTATGAAAAAAGTATTAAAAGCCAGAATCAGACTTTCCACCATTCAGGATATTCAGTCCTTCGTTGCCACCGTCAGCATGACGGATATGGAGGTAGACCTGTCCTCTCAGCGTTACGTGGTGGACGGAAAATCCATTATGGGTATTTACAGCCTTGACCTTTTGAATCCCATTATGCTTCTCGTATATCCCGATGAAAACAACGAGGCAGCAGGGGAAGCGCTGATGGAAAAGCTTTCCAAGTTCATCGTGGAGAAGCTTCCCAGCGAGGAAATTCCCTCTTAAAAGCGATTGAAAAAAAGCGGTCGCCCCGTCGCCGATTTCGGCAGGGGCGGCCGCTTTTTGCGTTAACAACTGCTTGTCGGCTTGTTCATAATTGAGAAATATAAAATTTACACTTTATACTTAAAAAACAAGAAACAAAGGGCAAAAAAACCATTGCAATTAGTATAGTATTGTGCTAAAATATAAGAAGGAATAACAGTTTTTCGCGGTTGCGCGTCCCGTTGACCTTCAGATTATCTCCATCATCTTTTCATAAGGATTGGTTGAAATGGATATTATTGCTTTTTTCAGTGATTGGTTTGGCTTCGTCGCCAGCCAATTCTCTTTCATAAAGTGGACCGACGTGCTGGACATCATTGTCCTCTCCTTTTTGGTGTTCGGTCTGTATCATTTGCTTCACGATACCCGTGCCTCCAATCTGGCGCTGGGCGTCGGAATTCTCTTGCTTTTGTGGGTGGTTGCCTCCCTGATGAATATGCACGCCCTGTCTTTCCTCTTGCGTGCGGTATTCGACGTGGGAATTTTGGCGGTCATTGTCATTTTTCAGCCCGAAATCCGCAGTATGCTGGAAAAGGTGGGTGACGGCTCCTGGCGTGGCATCAAGAACTTCGGTGAGCAGAAGGATGCCGACCTTGTGATGAAAACCATCTCCACCATCTGTGAGGCAGCGCAGGATTTGTCCAAGAGCAATACCGGCGGTCTTATCGTCATAGAAAAGACCACCAAGCTGGGCGACATTATCCGCACGGGTATTCCCATTGACGCGGAGCCGTCCACCTATCTGATTCGCAATATCTTTTATGACAAGGCGCCTTTACATGACGGTGCTGTCATTATCCGCGGCAACCGTGTTTGTGCGGCAGGCTGTCAGCTTCCCCTGTCCGAAAGCAAGGCGCTGGCGCCTTCTCTCGGCTTGCGGCACAGAGCCGCCCTCGGTATGAGCGAAAAGAGCGATGCCTTGGTGGTGATTGTGTCGGAGGAAACCTCGATTATCTCGCTGGCGTATAACGGCATTCTGACCCAGGGCTACAGCTTCCAGGGACTGAAGCAGGCGCTGGCAGATAAGCTTTTGCCCCTTGCCAAGAGAGAGGACGGCAGCTTGAAGCGGTAAGCGCACATTCAACGAAAGGAAAGGCCGATACTATGGAAGAATCCGTTAAAAAGAAAAAAAGATTCCCCGGCATTTGGGTGTATATTTTGTGCCTGCTGGTTGCGGTGCTGCTTTGGCTTATCGTGATGAAGGTCAATCCCCCTAAGGTAACCGCCGAGTTTCGTGATGTGCCCGTGGTTGTGGTAGATGCGGAGAACTTGCAGGAAGCGGGCTATGATTACGTATGCGCCACTACCGTGCGCAAAATCGTCTTGGAGGGCACGCGTGAGGACCTTTACCGCTGTACCCGTGAGGGAAAGCTTGAGGTGCGTGTCAGCCTCGCAAACGTGACGCCGGGCATAGCTTCTGCCTCGGTAACTGCTTCCGTGGTGGGAACGACCGAAGGGGTTGAGGTTGCCGAGCACGTCAGTGTTTCCTTTACCTTCAACAAGCGTTGAGGGCGGTGACGGATATGTGTAATACCCCAAAAACAGCTTTGATTCACGGCATCTCTCTGCCGTTGTCCGCAACGGAGGAGGACGCCATACAAGAGGCACGCCGCAGATTGCGCGGCGTGCATTTGTTATCTTATGCAGGTCGCCTTTCTATACACAGGCGGTCTGTGGACGCCCGTAAGAAAAGCCACCCGCTGCTTGTGTATTCCGTGGCGGCGGAGCTTTCCTTGCCTGAGGGCTGGAAAAAGCCCCTGCCCTTTCCCCTCTTAGCGAAAGAGGAGCCCGAGGTCACCTATGGTAGCGCCCCCCTGGCGGCGCGCCCCGTTGTGGTGGGAAGCGGCCCTGCGGGAATGCTTTGCGCGCTTCTTCTGGCAGAAAACGGCTACCGCCCTATCGTCTTGGAGCGTGGCGGAAGCGTAGCGGAGCGAAAGGCGGCGATTGCGCGCTTTGCAACTGAGCGGCGCTTGGATACCGAATGTAACGTGCAGTTTGGCGCGGGAGGCGCAGGCACCTTTTCGGACGGCAAGCTCGTCACCCGTATCAATGATAGCCTGTGTCAGTACGTGATGGATACCTTCGTTGCCCACGGTGCCCCTGCCGATATTCTCATAGCGGCAAAGCCCCATATCGGCACCGATATTCTTTGCGTGATGGTGGATAATATTCTGCACCGCATCGAGGCGCTGGGCGGCGAGGTTTTGTACGGCACGCGGTTAGACGGCATTAGAATAGAGAACGGAAGGGCCGTTTCCGTTCGGACGAATAAGGGAGAGCTGCCCGTTGGCGCCCTCGTGCTGGCAACGGGGCACAGCGCCCGTGATACCTACGCCATGCTGATGAAGGCAGGCTTTTCCGTAGCGCCCAAGCCCTTTTCCGTGGGCTTCCGCATCGAGCATAAGCAGGCGGATATTGATAAGGCCTTATACGGCGATTTTGCGGGTCACGAAAAGCTGGGGCACGCGGAATACGCCCTCTCGCATAACACCAAGGCAAGAGGTGTCTATACCTTTTGTATGTGCCCGGGCGGCACGGTGGTGGCAGGCGCCAGCGAGGAGGGCGGCGTGGTTGTCAACGGTATGAGCAACCGCGCAAGAGATGGCGAGAATGCCAACTCTGCCGTTTTATGCTCGGTTTTCCCCGAGGATTACGGTGCTACCCCCGAGGGTGCGATTGCCTTTGCCCGTGGCATTGAACGGGCGGCGTTTGTGGCAGGCGGCGGTGATTACGCCACCCCCCTTTCTACCCTTGGCGATTTTTTGGAGGGAAGAGTGGGCAGCGAGCCCTCTCGGATTTCTCCCACCTATATGGGAGGCGGCGCCTATCGGCTTGCCCGTCCCGAGGACTATCTTCCCACCTTTGCCACGGACGCCTTGCGAAGCGCCCTTGGCGCCTTTGGCAAATCCATTGAGGGCTTTGATGCGCCCGATGCGCTTTTAAGTGGCGCGGAAACCAGAACCTCCGCCCCCCTGCGCCTGCTTCGCACGACGGAGCGCCTGGCGCTTGGCTTTGAAAACATCTATCCCGCGGGCGAGGGCGCAGGATATGCAGGCGGCATTACCAGCGCCGCCATTGACGGCGTGCGTACCGCCCTTGCTCTGATGGCGGCGTTTGCGCCCTTGGTATAACTTAGTATAACGAAAAAGAAAGGTTTGGTTACTCCCATGCAAAAGAAAGGAAACGCAGAGAAGAAATGGCTGCTCCGCTATGACGGCACCGAAGACTCTCGGCAGGCTGTCAAGGCCATCAGTGAGCAAATCGGCGTCAGCCCCGTTATGGCACAGCTGTTGGTCAATCGCGGCTACCGTGACCCTGCCTCTGCTGCCGCCTTTATCCGTATGGAGAGTGAGCTTCTTTGCAATCCCCTGGAGCTGGCGGACGTGGAAAAGGCGGTTAATCGCTTGCGTCTGGCAGTGGAACGGGGCGAGAAAATTGCCGTTTACGGCGACTATGACGTGGACGGTGTGACGGCGGTTTGCACCCTCTATCTCTATCTGACCTCCTTAGGCGCAGACGTTGAATACTATATCCCTAACCGCAACGGCGAGGGCTACGGCGTTTCCAACCGTGCCATTGATACCCTGCATTCTCACGGCGTATCGCTGATTGTTACGGTGGATACGGGTATCACCGCCTTGGATGAGGTCCTCTACGCCAAGGAGCTGGGCATTGATTTCGTTATCAGCGACCACCACGAATGCCGTGAGGAATTGCCCAAGGCAGTGGCGGTTGTCAACCCCCATAGACCCGATTGCCCTTATCCCTTCAAGGACCTGGCAGGCGTTGGGGTGGTATTCAAGCTGGTTTGCGCCTACGAGGAGCTGACCACGGGTGATAGCCGCCGCGAGTGTGTGGCGCGCCTTTGCCACGGGTATGCGGATTTGGTTGCCATTGGCACCATTGCGGACGTCATGCCCCTTCGTGACGAGAATAAGCTTATCGTGAAATACGGTCTTTCGCTGATAGAAAAACGCCGCCGCTTGGGGCTTTCTGCCTTGATTGATGCCTCGGTGGCAAAGAATGACGGCGGCTCCCGTCGCCGCAGCGAGCCTAAAATTACCTCGGGTATGATTGGCTTTACCATCGCCCCCCGTCTGAATGCGGCCGGGCGTGTGCGCTCGGCATCCTTGGCGGTGGAGCTGCTTCTCAGCGAAACCAAGGAAAAGGCGGACGCCCTGGCGGCAGAGCTTTGTGAGGCAAACAAGGAGCGCCAGAACGAGGAAAACCGCATTATGCAGGAGGCATTCGCCAAAATTGAGGCGGAGCACGATTTTTCCCGTGACGCCGTGATTGTCCTGGATGCGGACAGCTGGCACCAGGGGGTTATTGGGATTGTGTCCTCCCGTGTGACCGAGCGCTACGGGCTCCCCTCCATTCTCATCACCTTTGAGGGTGGCGGCGATATGGGAAAGGGCTCCGGCAGAAGTGTCCACGGACTCAACCTGGTGGAGGCGCTGGTTCATTGCTCGGATACCCTTGTCAAGCACGGCGGTCACGCCCTGGCGGCAGGGCTCAGCATTGAGCGAGATAAGGTACCCGCCTTCCGCAGAAAAATTAACGAATACGCCGCTATGCACCTCTCGGAGGAGGATTTGATTCCCACCGTAGAGGCGGATTGCGTCCTGACCATGGAGCAGATACATATGGATTTGGCGTCCGAGCTGCGGCTTTTGGAGCCCTACGGCGTCGAAAACCCCTCCCCCGTTTTTGCGATGATGGGGGTACGCGCCGAGAATATCGCAGGCGTTGGCGGCGGTAAGCATACCAGGCTCACCGTCTGCGATGGGGAGCGCCATATCAACGCAATGTATTTCTCCCGTTCTCCCGAATCCCTGGATTTGTACGTGGGAGAGAAAATTGATATTCTTTTCAGCATCGACATCAACGAGTGGAACGGCAAGCACACCGTCCAGCTGACGGTGAAGGATTTGCGCCCCGCCCTTTCCGAGAAGGAGAGAAAAAAGAGCGAAAGAGCCCGTTACCTTGAAATCCTTGAGGGAGCGGACTTTAAGGCGGAGGAAAAGGTCATTCCCGTGCGGGATGATTTTGCCGCCGTGTATAACCTGGTGCGCGGTAGCGTCAAGGAGGGGGAGGACTCCCTTTCTGCCAGAGTGTTCTTATCGCGGCTGCACGCCTTGGGGAAGGACGTTGGCTACGTCAAGCTGAGAATGATTCTGTCTATTTTTGCCGAAATGGGGCTCTTAAAGGTCGAGGAGCCCGAGGAGGACGTGTTCTCCTTTGCCGTGATACAAACGGCAAGCAAGATTGACCTTGAAAAATCCCGTCTTTTGCACCAGCTGCAAAGCAATATCGTGTCGTAACGGAACACCTCCGTTGCGAGGAAAGGATAAAAAATGTCAGAGCCTACCTTTGCTCCGATTGCCGATATGTTAGACCTGCTCGCCACCTTTGGCGACAGATACGATTTGGAAAAAATCAAACGGGCGTATCTTTTGGCGTGCCGTGCCCACGAGGGGCAGTTCCGCCAAAGCGGCGAGCCCTACGTTTCTCACCCGATTGCCGTGGCGCAAACGGTGGTGGAGTTAGGCTTGGATACCGATTCCATCTGCGCCGCCTTCCTGCACGATACCTTAGAGGATTGCCCCGACTGCGTGACCCCCGATATTCTGAAGGAACAGTTTGGGGAGGATGTCTTTCTGATTGTGGACGGTGTCACCAAGATTTTGCAAATTGAGGTGGAAAACCGAGAGGAGCAGCAGATTGAAAGCATCCGTAAAATGATGCTGGCAACCTCCAAGGATATCCGTGTTATCATCGTTAAGCTGTGTGACCGCTTGCACAATATGCGGACCCTGGGCGGTAAGAAAAACGAGGACAGACAGCGCTCTATCGCCGTAGAAACCATGCGCGTCTACGCCCCCTTGGCGCATAGACTCGGTATGCAAAGAATCAAGCTGGAATTAGAAAATCTGGCGCTTTTGTACCTTGACCCCGTTGGCTATGAGGAGGTCACCAGCGCCGTTGACGCCCGCTTCGGGCGCAGCCGCGACGTTTTGGTGGGGGCCAGAAAAGCCATAGAGGAAAAGCTGAGAAGCTCGGGCATTTCCTTCACGGTTACCGACCGTATCAAATCGGTTTACAGCCTCTATCGCAAGATTTACGAGCTTGGCAAGCCCTTTGAGGAAATCTTTGACTTTTACGCCTTGCGTATCATCGTCAATACCGTGGAGGAATGCTATACCGTTCTCGGTATGATTCACGAGCTGTTTTCCTCTATCCCGGGGCGCTTCAAGGACTATATCAACCGACCCAAGCCCAATATGTACCGCTCTCTGCATACCACGGTGGTCAGCCGTGACGGCATTCCCTTTGAGGTGCAAATCCGTACCTACGAGATGCATAAGACGGCAGAGTTCGGCGTTGCGGCGCACTGGCGCTATAAATCGGGAGAGAGGGGCAATCCCTATGTGGACGCCCAGCTTGCCTGGATTGCGCGGCTGATTGAGTCCGAGGAAAACATCGATGACCCTGAGGAGTATATGCACTCCTTCAAGAAAACCATCTTCCGTGAGGAAATTTTCGTCTTTACCCCTAAGGGGGATATCATCACCCTGGCGCAGGGCGCCACGGTTATCGACTTTGCCTATGCCATTCATACCGAGGTAGGCAATAAGATGATAGGCGCCAAAATCAACGGCGTCATCGTCCCCATTGACCGCACGCCCCAGACGGGTGACGTCATTGAAATCCTCACCCAGTCCAACCACGGCCCCAGCCGTGACTGGCTGAATATCGTCACCACCTCCGAGGCGAGAAACAAAATCCGCCAATGGTTCAAGCGCGAAAAGAGAAGCGAGAACATCGAGGTGGGGAAGGAAGCGGTTACCCGCGAGCTTCGCCGCCTTGGGCACGCCTTTACGGCTGCGGAAACCGAGGAAATCATTCTGGCGGTTGCCCAGCGTATGGGTATGCAAAGCGCGGAGGATTTGTACAACGCCATCGGCTACGGCGGTATGACGATGTCCCGTATCGCCGTTAAGCTGCGGGACGAAAGCACCCGTCTTTTGAAAAACCAGGAGGAGCGACAACGGGATGCCGCCGTGGCAGACGCCGCCGCTCTGGCAGATTTCAAGGACAGCAAGCCCAAGCGCTTGAAGAATGACGGCGGCATCGTGGTGGACGGCGCCACGGGCTGTCTTGTAAAGTTTGCCAAATGCTGTACGCCTCTGCCGGGTGACCCCGTTATCGGCTTCGTCACCAAGGGCTTTGGGGTTTCGGTGCATAAACGGGATTGCCCCAACGCCGTCAAGGGCGTTTCCGACCCAGAGCAGGCAGACAGATGGCTCTCCGCGCACTGGGATATGCAAAGCGTTTCCACCCTGTACGAGGCGGCGCTTTCCGTCCTTTCCCAGGACAAAATCGGGGCGCTTGCCAGCATCACCACCGCCTTGGCGGAAATGAAGGTATCGGTTTTGTCCCTGACCACAATGCCGCCTAAGGACGGTATGGCGGTTATCAATATCACCGTGGGCTGTCGGGACGTGGCGCACTATAACAGCATCGTGTCCCACCTGCGCTCTGTGAAAACGGTGGTGTCCGTCAAGAGAAATTAAACACCCCTTTTGGGGGAAAGGAAGCCTATGAAAGCGGTATTGCAAAGAGTGACGCGCGCCTCCGTCATAGCGGACGGGGAGCCGGCGGGACGGTGCGGACGGGGATTTCTCATCCTTCTCGGCGTCGGAAAAGAGGATACGGAGGAGGATGCCCTTCTTCTTGCCAACAAAATTGCCGCCTTCCGTGTGTTTTCGGATGAAAACGGGAAAATGAATCTTGCCTTGAAGGACGTGGGAGGAGAGGTCCTGGTGGTGTCTAACTTCACTCTGTACGCCTCCTATTCTCACGGCAACCGTCCCGATTTTCTCCAAAGCGCGCCGCCTGCGGAGGCAGAGCGCCTGTATGAGCATTTCGTTGCGCTTTTGCGGGAGAGAATCCCCACGGTGCAAACAGGCGTCTTTGGTGCCGATATGCAAATCAGCATCGAGGCGGACGGTCCCATCACCGTTATGATGGAATCGGACAAGCTGAAAAAGGGCAAAAAGTAATCCAAAGACTTGGCGGCATTCGCCAAGCACCAAAATCATCTTAAAATACAGGCTTGGGAGTTCTGCGAATTTTCTCTTGTTAAAACGGGTTCGTATGATTCTCTCTTGCCTGAAGAGGACTGTCGTATGATACTACGCATCAAGGGAACGGATACCCAATACTATATACAAACCCTGTGCTTGATTTTCTTCCCGGGCGCCCATTTTTCGGAATCGGAAAAGCCGGCACCCGACGTGCCTGAAATTGAGGTTTCGGTTCGCAAGGAGGACGGCACCTATATGGTGTATACCTCTATGAAGCTGGGCGCCAAATTCGTGGAGGCAACGGGAAGCGCCGTGCCCTCCGAGGATATCAAGGACGAAAAGCGCCTTGAAAAAATCGCCATTGGCCGTGCCATTTTCAGCGCCGGCAAGGCGCTTCTGGGCTATACCAATCCTTGGGGCATTTTAACGGGCGTTCGCCCCACCAAGGTGGCAAACGAGATTATCAAAACGGGCGCGGGCGTCCAGAAAACCAGGCGCATTTTACGGGATGAGTATTTTCTCAATCCCAAAAAGGCGGCGCTGGTGGTGTCTGTCGCCAATACCGAAAACCGTGTTTTGAAAAAGCTGCCCGACAACCTGTGCAGTGTCTATATCTCCATCCCCTTCTGTCCCTCCAGGTGCGCCTATTGCTCCTTTATCTCCTATGCGGGCGAGAAGCTGCTCCCCCTCTTGGAGTCCTATCTGGAAACCCTGCTTTTAGACGTGCGGCATACCTTCGCCATGATTGAAAGACGGGGGCTTCGGGTGGCAACCGTCTATATCGGCGGCGGCACCCCCACCGTTCTCAACGAAAAGCAGTTAGCAAGGCTGTTGGATACGGTAGGCAGGTGCGTGGACGTTTCCTCTCTGATGGAATTTACCTTAGAGGCAGGGCGCCCCGATACCATCACCGAGGAAAAGCTGAGTATTGCCTACGCCCACGGGGTGACCCGCATCAGCGTCAATCCCCAGACTCTCAACGAGGACGTTCTGAAAACCATCGGCAGACGCCATACGGTGGACGATTTTTACCGTGCCTACGATATTGCCGCGCGCTCGGGTATTCCCGACGTCAACGTGGACTTGATTGCGGGACTGACGGGGGATAGCTTTGCGGGCTTTTCCCACACCCTTGACCGTGTCCTGGAGCTTGCTCCCTCCAACCTGACGGTGCATACCTTTGCGGTCAAGCGCGCCTCCAATATTTTGCGTGAAAATAATAAGGTGTATTCCATCGTAGGTGGGGACGTGGGCAAGAGCGTGGAGTATTCCCAGCTCCGCACCAAGGCGTCTGGCTACATTCCCTATTATATGTACCGCCAGAAGAATACGGTGGGCAACCAGGAAAACGTGGGCTATGCCAAGGAGGGCAGAGAAGCCTACTACAACATCTTTATGATGGAGGAAATTCATAGCATTTTTGGCGTTGGCGCCGGGGCTGTCACCAAGCTGATTCGCAAAACCGAGGGCGGAAAACAGCAAATTCAGCGTATATTTACCCCGAAATATCCATATGAATATTTACGGGACGCCGCGGCAATCCGCGAGGGGGACGAAAAGAGAGCCTCCCTGGAAGCGAGAGTCAACGAATTTTTTGAGGGGAATTAACCCTCTGCGTCCCCATTCAATGGCAGGAGGGGCGTATGCAGGCAGGAAGCGGCAATAAGGAAAGAGGCCTTTTGGTTTCGGGCGTGTTAATTTTAACGGCGGCAAACCTTATCGTGAAAATACTTGGCTTTTTGTACAAGGTGCCCCTGAACGCCCTCTTGGGCGATGAAATGGCAAACGTCAACGCCGCCTACGCCATTTACACAGTGCTTTTCACCATAGCAACGGCAGGAGTCCCCTCCGCCGTTGCTTTATTGATTTCATCCGCGCGGGCAAAGGGACGGTATGAGAAAATAGCGGGGATTTTGCATCTTTCGCTGTCCGTTCTTTTAGGGTGCGGATTTTTTCTTTCTCTCCTTTTGCTTTTGCTGGCGCGCCCCCTGTCCCTTTGGAATTCGGGTGGCGACTCCTTTCTCTGTCTGCTGGCGATTGCGCCCTCCCTCTTCTTCGTGGCGGCGTCCGCCGTTTTCAGAGGGTACTTTCAGGGCTTTCAGCGCTTAGCCCCCACCGCCGTTTCCGAGCTGATTGAGGCAGGAGGAAAAACGGTGCTGGGCGTTTCCGCCGTCTTGGTGTCCTTGAAGGTCTACGGGCTTTCCACCCGTACCGCCGCCGCCCTCTCCATTGGCGGCATCACCGCGGGCATCGCCTTAGGAACCCTATACCTGGCTATCTATTACGCCGTCACCAAAAAGAAAAATCTTCTCTATACCCCACCTCTCTACAAAACGGAGGAAAAGGGGGAGGGAAGGGGGCTTTTGAAGCGGCTGCTATCCCTGGCGCTTCCTATCGCCATCACCTCGGCGATGATGAATCTCTCCACCCTGGTGGACGCCCAGCTGATGCGCCCTCTCTTGACCCTCCATTACGGGGACGCCGCCCTTGCCAAGAGCATCTATTCCGACTATTCCACGGGTGCCTTGACCCTGTACAATATGCCCGGGGTGTTGATTTATCCCATCGCCTCTGCCATCGTCCCCTATATTTCGGCGGCTATCGCCAAGGGGAGAAGGGATAGCGCCGTCAAAACGGTGGGCTCCGCCTTTCGGGTGGCAAGCCTTATCGCTATGCCATCCGCTTTGGGTATGAGCCTGTTAGCGACCCCCATACTGCGCCTGGTGTTCGGGGACGAGAAAATGGCGGTTGGCACGGGGAAGCTTTTGTCCGTTTTGGCAATCGCCGTCTTTTTCGTGGCGCTTTTAACGGTGAGCAACGCCGTTTTGCAGGCGCTGGGTAAGGAGCGGAAGCCCCTTCTCTCGGTGGGCATCGGGCTTTCCGTCAAGCTGGCTTGCTCTCTGCTTTTGACTCCCCGTATCGGCGAGATAGCGGCGCCCCTTGGGACACTCTTGTTTTTTATCACGGTGGTGGCTATTAACCTTTCCTTTATCAAAAAGGCGCTGGGAGCGTCGCTCTCTGTGGAGGCGGTGTTCCTGCGTCCCTTCTTCACCTCGGCTGTCGCCGTATTGGGGGCGGGCGTTTGCCACCGCGCACTTTCGGGCGCCCTCGGCAGCAACCTTGCCACCCTTCTTGCCGTTGCGCTTGCCCTGCTTTTGTACCTGCCTGCCGTTTTTCTCTTCCGCTGTGTGGGGGAGGAGGATTTGGCGCTTCTTCCCCTTGGCGGACGGCTCCGACGCTTCTCCTTGAGAAAGCGGAAACAAAGAAAAACGGAGGTATAGGAGTGCTATGGTTGCCAAGGGCGCCTCTATGCGCCCTTGGTGTGCACTGTGTGAGGATGGCTTCAAGCCGGTGTGACTCTCCCAATTGGGCAATTGACGGGAAAGGCTGTCCTTTTTTCCGAAAAAGACCTCCCGTTTTCGTCATTCATATAATGAAAACGGACAACCTCTCATTTACCAACGGGCAAAAAAAACGGGATTTCGGGAAAAAATAATGATTTTTGGTTAAATTTGCCCGATTTTTTGTAAAAAAAGTATGTTTTTTTAGTAAAACCACTTGATTTTTTGTATAAATCGTGATACAATACAGTTGGAATTCAATAAAAATAAGAAAGGTGATTACTCCTATGAACAAGACCCAGCTCGTTGACGTTGTTGCCAAGGCAACAGAACTCAAGAAGAAGGACGCTGATGCAGCGGTTAACGCTGTTCTGGAAGCCATTGCTGCCGCTCTGGCTGACGGTGACAAGGTTCAAATCGTTGGCTTCGGTACCTTTGAGGTAAAGGAAAGAGCCGCAAGAGAGGGACACAACCCCTTCAACGGCGAGAAGATTATGATTCCTGCCTCCAAGAACGCTTCCTTCTCCGCAAGCAAGGCATTGAAATCCCGTTTGAACTAATCCTGCATGCGTCTTGATAAATTCTTAAAGGTTTCGAGAATTGTCAAGCGTCGCACCGTGGCAAACGATGCCTGCGACGCCGCGCATGTAACGGTGAACGGAAGAACGGCGAAGGCGTCCCACCAGGTAAAGGAGGGTGACGTTGTCACCGTGGCTTTCGGTCAAAGGACTTTGACCTTCCGTGTGAAATCCTTGAAGGAAAGCACGCGCAAGGAAGACGCAGTCTTCATGTATGAGGTCATAGAAGAGGCATAAAGCATCTCCTCTCTGCATATGTATAAGCAGAAAGGGAGGTGTCCTTATGCAACAGGTAACAGAGGCTTCCAAAAAACATAGTCTGTCCTTATCCGACCGTACCGCCCTGGCGGTTACGGGTGTAGAGGACGTTCTGGGCTTTGATGAGGCCGTTATCACATGCAGAACTACTCTCGGTGAACTTATCATTGAGGGTAGTTCTTTGCATATTCAGAGCTTTTCGGCAGAAAAGGGCGAGCTTGCGGTAGAAGGCAAGCTTTCCGCGCTTTATTATGACGAGGGGCGAGAAAAGGGCGGCGCGCTTCGCCGTCTGTTCCGTAAATGACCGTTTCTATGTGGGGAGAGCTTTTGTTCCTTTTGCGCTCTCTTTTGTTTGGCGTAGCGTTGGGAGTGCTGTATAGCCTCCTGCGTATATCCCGTCTTTTTCTCGGCGTCCGTTACCCGGGGAGTGTAGGAGGGCTATCAAAGGTTCGACTACCCCTACTGGGGGATAAGACCGCTATGCGCTTTCTCAAAAGGAAAAGGGAGGGGCTGCTGTTTCTTCCCGTTCTGCTTGGCGACCTTTTGTTTTTTCTCCTCTTTGCCATCGGCTATTCCGTCTTTCTCTATGCCTTCCACAGCGGCGTTTTTCGGCTCTACTCTCTTCTTGGCGTTGCCCTTGGCTTTTTCCTTTGCGAAAAGACGGTGGGAAGGCTGGTTTTGCGCTTCTCTCTCTTTATTCTCTTTGGGCTGTACGCCGTCTGGGATTACGCCGTCTATTTCCTCTTTGCGCCCCTCTTTCGGGTGCTTGGGCGATTGCTTCGGCTCCTTCTCGGCATAGGAAAAACTTTCCTTCGCCTTTGTGGGCATAGCCTCTATTCGGTTGTCAATACTTTGTATGACCCCTTGCGTCTTTTTCGTCAAAGAAAGAAATTGCAAAAATTATTGAATGGAATCCCTGTTTATGAAAAAAACGAAGGATAAAAATGAAAATTTGGCGGCGTATTATTTCCACCAAGGAACCAGTGACGCCGCTTATGAATATTTAGGCTGCCACCTGAAAAAGCAAAAAAACGGCTTTCTTTACACCTTCCGCGTCTGGGCGCCCAACGCCGAGGCGGTGTATCTGGTCAGTGACCGAACGGGCTGGGAGGAGGGAACCCCCTTTCTCCGTCTGACCGAGAAGGGCATTTGGGAGTGTCAGCTTCTTTCCGCGGAGTCCTTGGAGGGCGCCGCCTATAAATTCCGTATCTGCTCGGCACACGGTGCCGCCTTGAAGGGGGACCCCTACGCCTTCGCCTCCAAGGGCGGAAGCGACGGTGCCTCCCTCATCACCCATCCCTCCTCCTTCCGTTGGGAGGATGAGGCGTATCTTACCCAAAGAAAAAAACAGGCAGAGGACGAGGGAGGTCTTTATGCCTCCTCGCCTCTTAATATCTACGAGCTGCATCTCGCCTCCTTCCGCCGCCACGAAAACGGGGACTACCTTTCCTACCGTGAATTGGCGGATGAGCTTGCGGAGTACGTCCGCTATATGGGGTATACTCACGTGGAGCTGTTGCCTATTGCGGAATATCCCTACGACGGCTCCTGGGGCTACCAGGTCTGCGCCTTTTACGCCCCTACCTCTCGCTTTGGCACGCCGGACGATTTCCGTTATTTCGTCAACGAGCTGCATAAGGTGGGGGTTGGCGTGATTATGGACTGGGTGCCTGCCCATTTCCCCAAGGATGCCTGGGGGCTTTACGAGTTTGACGGGCAGCCCTTATACGAGTACCAGGGGCACGACAGAATGGAGTCCCGCTCCTGGGGCACGCGCTTCTTCGACCTCGGCAGAGAGGAGGTACAAAGCTTCCTCGTTTCCAACGCCCTCTATTTCCTGCGTGAGTTCCATATTGACGGCTTGCGTGTGGATGCGGTGGCGTCTATGCTGTACCTTGATTATGACAGAATGCCCGGGGAATGGATTCCCAATCAGTACGGCGACCATAGAAATTTAGAGGCAATCGCCTTTTTGCAAAAGCTCAACGAGCGCATTGACGCCGCCTATCCCGACGCCTTGATGATTGCCGAGGAGTCCACCGCCTGGGGCGGCGTGACCCACGCCGTTAAGGACGGCGGCCTTGGCTTTGATATGAAATGGAATATGGGCTGGGCAAACGATTTCTTCCGCTACCTGTCCGTAGACCCTCTTTTCCGTCGCTATCATCACAGCGCCTTGAATTTCCCGATGATGTACGCCTATAACGAGCACTACGTTCTGCCCATCTCCCACGATGAGGTGGTGCACGGAAAAAAATCCTTCTTAGATAAGGCGCACGGCTCCTACGAGGACAAGTTCGCAACCTTCCGCGCCGCCTTGATGCTGCAAATGAGCTTCCCGGGCAAAAAGATGCTCTTTATGGGAACGGAATACGGCCCCTTCTCCGAGTGGGACTATAAGAAAAGCTTGGAATGGTTTATGCTGGACTATCCGCCCCATCTTTCCCTGCGGGAATTCACCCGTGCCTTAAACGGCTTTTATCTCAAAACCCCTGCCCTTTGGGAGCAGGATTTTGCCCCCCTGGGCTTCGCCTGGGTCTTGCCCGACGAGGCAGAGAAGAACGCCGTTGCCTACCGCCGCTTTGACAAGGAGGGAAAAGAAATCCTGGCGCTCATTTCCTTCTCGGGAACCGAGCAGACCCTTTCCTTCTCCCTGCCCTACAAGAGCTACGTTGTGGTTTTTGACGGGCAAAACTATCAGAACGGCAAGGAATATAAGGCGGAAAACGGTGTTTTTCATATTACCCTTGCGGCGCGCGGCGCGCTGTTTCTGGCTCCGATGGAGCCCGTGACCCTGTAAGACTATCACAATCATAATTTTTGGGAGGTTTGCTATGTACTACAAAAAGAAGTGTATCGCAATGCTTTTGGCAGGAGGGCAGGGAAGCCGCCTTTATGCCTTAACAGAGCGTACAGCCAAGCCGGCAGTCGGCTTCGGAGGAAAGTACAAAATTATCGATTTCCCCCTTTCCAACTGCGTAAATTCGGGTATTGATACGGTGGGCGTCCTGACCCAGTATCAGCCCTTGGCGCTTGCCGAGCATATCGGTAACGGTGCGCCCTGGGATTTGGACAGAACCCGTGGGGGTCTTTCCGTTTTGCCTCCCTACCAGGGCAAGAAGCATTCGGACTGGTATAAGGGAACGGCAAACGCCATCTACCAGAATATCGACTTCATCAAGCAGTACGATGCGGATTACGTCTTGATTCTGTCGGGTGACCACATCTATAAAATGGACTATGCCAAGATGCTGGAATATCACGAAAACCAGGAGGCGGTCTGCACCGTTGCCACCATCGAGGTGCCGATAGAGGAGGCAAGCCGCTTCGGCATTTGCAATACCCGTCCCGACGGCAGCATTTACGAGTTTGAGGAAAAGCCCAAGGAGCCCAAGAACAACCAGGCGTCTATGGGCATCTACATATTCAACACGGACACGCTCTTGCAGTATCTGGAAGCCGATGAGGCAGACGAGAACTCCTCCAATGACTTCGGCAAGAACGTCATTCCCGCCCTGCTTGCCGCAGGGGAAAGGCTTTTCGCCTATCCCTTTGCAGGCTATTGGAAGGACGTGGGAACCATTTCCAGCCTTTGGGAGGCAAATATGGACCTCTTAGGCGAGAATCCCGTTTTAGATTTGAACGATACCTCCTTCCGCATCTTCTCCCGTAACTATCCCCGTGCGCCTCAGTTTATCGGGGACAAGGCGGTTTTGAAGAACTCCCTTATCACCGAGGGCTGTGTGATTAACGGAACGGTGGAAAACTCCATTCTCTTTGCGGGTGTTACCGTAGAGGAGGGCGCCGTTGTTAAGGATGCCGTGGTGATGGAGGACGTTACCGTGGGCTCTGGCGCCAAGGTGTCCTACGCTATCGTAGACAGCGACGTAGTCATCGAGGAAAACGCCACCGTTGGCGTGTCCCGTGGCTCCCGTAGCAAAATCGTGGTTATCCCCAAGGGTGAAATCGTGAAAAAAGGAGAAAAGGTAAAATGAGCAACGTTGCAGGAATTATTCTCTCCAATCTGAACACCACCACCAATACGCAAATGACGGTAGACAGAACCGTTGCCGCCATTCCCTTTGCGGGGCGCTACCGTCTGATTGACTTTGCCCTGTCTAACCTTATCAACGCCGACGTTTCCAAAATCAACGTGGTTGTTAACTACAACTACCGTTCCCTGATGGAGCATATCGGAAGCGGTAAGGATTGGGACTTAGCGCGCCGTGGCGCAGGTATTCGCCTGCTTTCTCCCTATCAGCTGTCGGGAAGCACCTCCTCCAAGCTCTATTCCACGCACTTAGAGGCGTTGGCGGATATCATTCCCATTATCGATGACCTGCAAGAGGAAAACGTCATCATCTGCGACAGCGACATCGTCTGCAACGTGGACCTGACCTCCGCCCTTGCCTATCACGAGGAAATGAATGCGGACGTTACCATCGTTTCCGCCCTTCATCCCCGTCGCGGCAATATCCGCGCCGCCCGCGTATATCTGCGGGCTGACAAGGAGGGAAGAGTAGAGGATCTCGCCCTTGGCAGAGAAACGACGGACGAGGTCCCCGAGCTTTGCCTCAACATCTTCATTCTCAAAACCTCCCGCCTGCGCGCATACCTGGCAGAGGCCGCTGCTCACAACTATCATAGCTTCACCCGTGACATTCTGATGAGTCACGTAAAGGACGGCACCATCTACCGCTACGGTCACGAGGGCTATTACGCCTTTGTGGCAGACGTGGAGGAATACTATGCCAGAAGCATTGAGCTTGTGCTGAATCCCACGGCAAGAGAGGAGCTTCTCGGCAACGAGGCGCGCCCCATCTTCACCAAGGTGCATAACAGTGCCGCCGTGCGCTACGGCAAAAACGCCCACGTGTCCAACAGCTTGATTGCGGATAACTGCGTCATTGACGGAACGGTAGAGAACAGCATCATCTTCCGTGGCGTTCACATAGGCGCGGGAAGCGTCATTCGCAATTCCATCGTAATGGGCGGTGCCCATATCGGCAAAAACGTCACCCTTAACTGTGTCGTGTCGGATAAGCTTACCTATGTTTCCGACGGTAAGCGCTTGGAGGGCTGCTCCACGCTCCCCTTCTTTATTCCCAAGAAGAAGCACATTTAAGGCGACGTCCCGTATTTGAAAGGAAAAGCAAAAGGTATGAAAATTTTATACGTAGCCAGTGAAGCGGCGCCCTACGCCGCCAGCGGAGGGCTTGGTGACGTAATGGGCTCTCTGCCCCAGGAAATTCAAGCGCAAACAGGGGATGACGTTGGCGTGATTTTGCCCCTGTACAGCAGCGTTTCTCCTGCCTATCGGGAGAAAATGACCCTTCTGGATTCCTTCACCTTCCCCTACGGATGGCGCAAGTCCTATTGCGGCGTCTACCATTTGAAGGAGGGAGGCGTTGACTGGTTCTTTATTGACAACGAGCAGTATTTCAAGCGCGCCACGATGTACGGTCAGCAGGATGACGGCGAGCGTTACGCCTATTTCTGCCAGGCAGTTATCCAGGTGATGCTCCGTGGGTACTTTGTGCCCGATGTGTTGCACGCCAACGATTGGCAAACGGCGCTTTCCGTGATTTATCTGAAGCTGAACTACTACGCCCATTCCACGCTTTCGCACATAAAAACCGTCTTTACTATCCACAATATAGAATATCAGGGCAAATACGGCATGGATATTCTGGGCGACATCTTTTCCATCAGCTACGAAAACGCAAACGTTTTGGAGTATGACGGCTGCATCAACCTTCTGAAGGGCGCCGTTGTGTGTGCCGACAAGGTTACCACCGTCAGCCCCAACTATGCCAACGAGCTGCGCGAGCCCTATTTTGCCTACGGGCTTTCTCCCATTATCCGTATGTTCGGCTCTAAAATGTCGGGCATTATCAATGGACTGGACGTGGCGTATTTCAACCCCGAAAAGGAGGATATCCCCTTTGCGTATTCTGTGGGCAACCTTGCCGACGGCAAGAAGCAAAACAAGCGCCACCTGCAAAAGGCGTTGGGGCTTCCCGAGGTGGACGCGCCCCTTATCGTGATGATTACCCGTCTGACCGAGGGCAAGGGCGTGGATTTGGTTTTGCACGTCTTTGAGGAGCTGATGCAGGAAAACCTGCAATTCGTCCTTCTCGGTACGGGAGACGCGCGGTACGAGGAGCTGTTCTCCCTTCTTGCCTCCCGTTATCCCGAAAAGGCACGGGCGCTTATCAAGTTTGACCGCCTCCTCTCCAAGGAGATGTACGCCGCGGCAGATATCTTCTTAATGCCCTCCAAAACCGAGCCCTGCGGCTTGGCGCAGATGATTGCCTGCCGCTACGGCACCGTTCCCGTGGTGCACGGGGTTGGCGGACTGGCGGACAGCATCGTTCCGTACAGCGAGGAGAACAGCAACGGCTTCGTGTTCCGTCACTTCAACGCCCACGATATGCTGTTCCGCATCAAGGATGCCCTTGCTCTTTATGAAAACAAGACAGAGTGGGAAAAGCTCACCCTGCGCGCCGCCCAAAGCGATTTCACCTGGCAGGTATCGGCCAAAGGGTATCTCGCGCTTTACAGACAGATTTTATAATGCCGTCTTATCTGACGGCATAGGTAACAGAAAGGATATAGGTTCTCATAGCATATGACAAAATCGACCAAAAAGAAAACCCAGGCAGCCACCCCCATTTCCCGTGAGGAGCTGCAAAAGAAAATTGAAGCAAAGCTGTCCTCCCGTGGCATCTCCGACCCTAAAACGGCAGACAAGCAGCAGCTGTATTTAGCCAGCGTTGCCGCCCTGAAGGACGTTATGAAGGAAAATCGCAGTCGCTTTAAGAAGCGCATCAAGGCAACCTCCTCCAAAAAGGTATGCTACCTTTGTATGGAATTTCTGGTGGGACGCTTCTTGGAAAACGTGTCCAAAAATTTGGGTGTATACGAGAGCATCTGCGATATTTATAACAGCTACGGCACGGACTTTGCCACCGTCTATTCCTGCGAGGTAGACCCCGGACTTGGAAACGGCGGTCTTGGTCGCTTGGCGGCTTGCTTCTTGGATTCTCTCTCTGCCCAGGATTATGCCGCTATAGGCTACTCCCTTTGCTATGAGAACGGCTTGTTCCGTCAGCGCTTGCTTGACGGCGAGCAGGTAGAGCTGCCCGATACCTGGCTTGAGGATGGCGGCCCCTGGCTCTATCCCCGTCCCGAAAAGAGCGTCAGCGTCTATTTCGGCGGTCAGATTGAGGAAAAATGGGAAAACGGAGAGCTGCGTATCACCAACACCGAGTACGATGAGGTGAGAGCCGTTCCCTATGATTTGATGATTCCCGGCACCGAAACGGATGCCGTGAACCCCCTGCGCCTCTGGCGCGCCAAGGAGGTGAACGCCCCCATTGACTATTCCTCCCAGGGCAACTACCTCAAGGCGATGGAAAGAGATAAGAGCGTGGCTGAAATCACCCGTCAGCTCTATCCCCCGGACCAGACGGACGAGGGTAAGCTGCTCCGCCTGACCCAGCAGTATTTCTTAGTGTCTGCCTCCCTGCAGAACATTATCAGCGATTATTTTGGCTCCTATGGGACCTTAGACGGCTTTGAAAACCATATCGCCATTCACATCAACGATACCCATCCTGCCCTTTGTATCCCCGAGCTGATGCGTATTCTGATGGACGTCTATTCCTATTCCTGGGATAACGCCTGGCGCATCGTCACCAAAACGGTCAGCTACACCAACCATACCGTTCTTCCCGAGGCGCTGGAATGCTGGAGAGTGGACCTGTTCCGTGTCCGTCTGCCCCGTATTTTTGCCATCATCAACGAAATCAACCGCCGCTTCTGCGCCGACCTTTGGGAAATGTATCCCGGTAACTGGGACAGAATTTCCCGTATGGCTATTATTGGCTACGGACAGGTCAGAATGGCAAACCTGTGTGTGGTGGGCTCTCACAATATCAACGGCGTTTCCGCCCTGCACAGCGATATTCTGAAGAAAACGGTATTCCGTGACTTCTACAATATGACCCCCTGGAAGTTCAGCAACGTCACCAACGGCATCGTGCATCGCCGCTGGCTCTGCTCCGCAAACCCGGGCCTGACCTCCCTTTTGGAGGAGTGCATCGGGGACGGCTTCCGCAAGGACGCCTCCGAGCTTGCCGCCTTTGCCGAGTTTGCCACCGATAAGGCAGTTTTGGAGCGGCTGAACGCCGTTAAGCTCCAGAACAAGGAGCGCTTCGCCGCCTTTGCCAAGACGAAAACGGGCAGAAGCATTGACCCTGCCTCCATCTTTGACGTGCAGGCAAAGCGTATGCACGAATACAAGCGCCAGCTCTTGAATATCTTGAAGATTTTGGCAATGTACAACGAGATTTGTCAGAATCCCAACGCCGATATTCCCAACCAGACCTTCATCTTCGGCGCCAAGGCAGCCCCTGGGTACGCTATGGCGAAGCAGCTGATTAAGCTTGCCTACTATCTTGGCGTGGAGTTAGAGAACAACCCCTTAACCAAGGACAGACTCAAGCTTGTCTTTATGGAGGACTACAACGTCAGTATGGCAGAGCTTCTGATGCCCGCCGCCGAAATCTCCGAGCAGATTTCCCTGGCAGGTAAGGAGGCAAGCGGTACGGGCAATATGAAGTTTATGATGAACGGTGCCTTGACTCTGGGTACCTTGGACGGCGCCAACGTAGAAATGCTGGAGGCAGTAGGCGACCAGAACATTTATATCTTCGGTCTGAACACCTACGAGGTAGAGGAAATGTGGCGCCACGGCTATGACGCCAAGGAAATCTACCGCAATTCCGATAAGCTTCGCGGCGTTATCGACAGACTCTACGGTAAGCTGGGCGGTCAGAGCTTCTCCCATATTGCCGACTATCTGATTGCCAACAGCTTTGGCGTTGCCGACCCCTATATGTGCCTTGCGGACTTTGACGCCTATTGCTTCACCCACCACAAGGTATTGCAGGATTATGAGAACCGTGCCGCTTGGGCAAAGCGCTCTCTCTATAATATCGCCTTTAGCGGACGCTTTGCGGCAGACCGTGCCATCACCCAGTACGCAAACGATATCTGGCACGTGAATCCCGTCGGGAGGTAATCCTTTTGTCCTATCGCATTGATACCGCCTCGCTTTCCTCGTTTACGGGGAAAGCGAGCGCTTTTGAAAACGGCAAGGACGCCTACGGGCGTCACGCCTTCGATTTGCATAGCACCCTTCAATACCGCTTTTACCTGCCCCGTCTTTTAGGGGCAAGGGGAGGCGTTCTTTCGCTTTATAGCGATAAAACGGGGGCGTGCGTGGCAGAATATCCTCTCCGCTACCTGGAAAGCCAACGGGATGAGGACGTTTTTCTTTGCGCGCTTTCTCCTTTGCCCCGAGAGGCAGGGCTCTATTTTTGTCAGCTTGCCTTTGCCTCGCCCTACGGGGACATTGAGGCGGTAGGGGGCAATCACTTCCGCTTTGCCCCTAAAAGCGGCGCCTCCGTCTTTCAGCTGACCCTGTGCGACTTTGCCTACGAGGAGCCTGCCTGGCTCAAGGGCGGCGTGATATACCATATCTTCGTGGACCGCTTCTTCCGTGGCGGCAATGCCCCCTTGCGGCAGGATGCCATTCTCAACGAGGATTGGGATAACGGCATTCCCCAGTTTCCCGACTACCCGGGCGCCCCTCTTGCCAACAATATGTTCTTTGGCGGCGATTTGGAGGGCATCACCAAAAAGCTCCCCTATATTGCCTCTCTTGGCGTCTGTTGCATCTATCTTTCTCCCATCTTCCGCGCCTACTCCAACCATAAGTATGACACGGGCGACTATATGGAGATAGACGAGATGTTTGGGGGCAAAAAGGCCTTTGTCGCCCTTTTGAAGGCGGCAAAAAAGCTTGGCATTCGCATCGTCCTTGACGGCGTCTTTAATCATACAGGCGCCGATAGCCTCTATTTTAACCGCTACGGCACCTACAAGACCCTCGGTGCCTACCAAAGCACCGAGTCCCCCTACTATTCCTGGTACAAGTTCAGGCAGTTCCCAAATGACTATGAATGCTGGTGGAATATCGAAATCCTTCCCCGACTGCATACCGAAAACGAGACGTGCCGCGAGTACTTTTTAGGGGACGAGGGCGTGATTGCCACCTACGCCGCTATGGGCATTGGCGGTATGCGGCTTGACGTGGCGGACGAGCTTTCCTCCTCCTTCATCCAGGGCATCAAGCGTCGCTTGACCGAGAAGGTGCCCGACGCCGTCCTTTACGGCGAGGTATGGGAGGACGCCTCCAATAAAATTGCCTACGAGCGCCGCACCTCCTATTACCAGGGGCGTGAGCTTGACGGGGTGATGAACTACCCCCTCCGCACAGGGCTGATTGCCTATCTGCGGGATAAGGACGAGGGCGCCCTCGCCTATTATTTCAACGAGGTTTTGCCCAATATGCCCAAACGGGCGGCAGACCTGGCAATGAACCTGCTTGGTACCCACGATACCTTGCGTATTCTGACCGCCCTTGGCGGTAAATCTCCCGAGGGCTATACCAACGAGGCGCTCTCCCGTCTGCGTATGACCCCAAGCGAGCGCGCACGAGGCCTTCGCCGCGTGGCGTCTGCCTATACCGTCCTTGCCACCCTGCCCGGGGTCCCCTGTATCTATTACGGGGACGAGGTGGGCGTTGAGGGCTATTCCGACCCCTTCAACCGTATGCCCTTTCCCTGGGGCAGAGAGGATAAAACTCTTCTTGCCCATTACAGAGCCTTGGGCGAGCTTCGCATGCGGGACGCCTATAAGGAGGGTGAGCTGCGCCTGTTGCGCTTAGATAAGGCTTGCCTTGCCTTCCTGCGTGAGGGCAAGGAGGCAGATTATCTGACCCTCTATAACAACAAGGAGGAGCCGCTCTTTATTGCGCTTTCTGCCGATATGTCCGTTTTGGTTGGCAGAGAAGCGGAAGGGGGCATCTTGTCCCTGGGCGAGGAGGAGGCGGCAGTCCTTCGCATTCCCAAGGGCGCCCATCTGCGCCTGTTATAAAAAAAGGGGCTGTCTCACTAATTCGTGAGACACTAAAAAGGAGCCGAAACGGCGACCTGCGATAAAGCAGGTGCGCCGTTTCGGCTACTTTTTTTGCCCCTGTTCGTTTCACTTTTGACGAAAAGCAAAACGAACGCACAAATTTTCTTCGAAAATTTCCTCATTTTGCGCCTTTCTTGACGCAAAATGAGACGGGCTGTCTCAAATGAGACAGCCCGTTTTTGGTTTTTATTCAGAGAGAGCTTAGAAGAATTGTTCCCTCGCCTTCAAGGTGTGTATTCCCCAGGGCGGCAGGCAACAGAATACTGTCGCCCTTTCGGAAGGAAAGCTGCGTGTCCCCCTCCCGAAGGGTCGCCTTTCCCTCTAAGCAGAGCAAATGGCGCAGATAATTTCGCCTTGGCAGGGTAGTCTCCCCCGAAAGGGAAAGCAGCTCCGCCCGAAAGTACGGAGTCGCCGCCAAGAGGGTGTCGCCGTCCCTTGGCGTCTTGCCCGAGGCAAAGCGCAGCTCTTCTATCTCCCTGTCGCTATAAGCGCGAAGCGCCAAGGTTCCCTTTTCCACGTGCAAGGGACGGGGCTTTCCTGCCTCATCCCTTCTGCCGTAGTCGTATAGACGGTAGGTTACGTCGGAATTTTCCTGCACCTCCGCCAGCAAAACGCCCTTTCCAATGGCGTGGGGGAGCCCTGCGGGGAGAAAATACACCTCTCCCCTTTGAACGGGAATGCGGCGAAGAACGGCGTCAAAGCCATCGCCCTGTAAGGCAGCCGCCGCCTCCTTTTCGCTTATCCCATCCCGAAGCCCGTAATAAATGGCGGCGTCCTTCTCGGCATCGAGAATATACCAAAGCTCCGTCTTGCCGCCCTCCTCCCCCAAGCGCTTGGCAAGCGCCCCGTCGGGATGCACCTGAACGGAAAGGGGAAGGGCGGCATCAATCAGCTTCACGAGAAGGGGAAAGCCGCCGTTTGGTAAGGGCGTATCTCCTATTAGCTCCCGCGAAAATTTTTCAAAAACGGTGTAAAGAGAGGTGCCTGCCAAGGGGCCGTTCTTAACGGTGACGGCGGCGTCAGGACGGGCGGAAAGCTCCCAGCTTTCGCCGATTTTTTCGCTTCCTGCCTTGCCGTAGTCCTTGTTAAGACGGCGTCCGCTCCATAGGGGCGTCTTTAATACGGGGGCAAGCAAAAAGGGATATAGCACGGCGCTTCTCCTTCCTTTCTTTTTCTTATCCTATTAAAGCATAGGGCGGCATTTTTGTCAAGTGGCGTATAAAGCAGAAAAAAGAGGCATAGGATGAAAGAGAAAAAGGGAAGGAGAAGGGTATTGAAGAAAAGAAAAAAAGAGCCCCTCGGGGTGCAAATAGCGGAAAAAAGCAGGCTGCTTCGGGTAGACGAGCTGTCAACCCTCCTCTTTCATCTTGCCTATCCCGTCTTTACGGGAGAGGGAAGCGAGAAGCGCAATAAGGAAACCGAGGCGCTCCTTGCCGCTATTGAGGAGGGATGTCGGGCGCTTTCCCTTCGCATCGCCAAGGAATATAAAGAAAATCCGAGAGAGGATAAGCGCTTTACCCACCGCCCCTACCGTGTGACCCTGTCAGTGGAGGAAAAAAGAGAGGGAGAGCGCCTTTCGCTTTTCTTTACCCTCTCCGTTTCTCACCGAGGGCGACTGCTCCAAGAAGAAACCCTTGCCCGACATCTCTCCCTGCGGGACGGCAAAGCCCTCTTTCCCCCTCTTGGCGTCCCTCGGCTGAAAAAGGCTCTTGATTTTTTCACCAAAAAGAGATACAATAGGAGGGTAAAGCAACAAAAGGAAAGGAAAAGAGTATGACCGTTATCAGTCTTTCGGGGCTCTCCTTCTCCATCGGTGATAAAACCATTCTGGAGAGCGTGGACCTTGCGGTAGAGGAAGGAGAAAAGGTTGGCATCGTCAGTGCCAACGGCGCTGGGAAAACCACGCTGTTTCGCCTCTTGACAGGGGAATATACCCCCTCTTCGGGCTCCGTCTTTCTCTCCAAGGAAAGAACGCTTGGCATACTGCGCCAGGATGAGGCAGTCAGCCTTGAAAATGGCGCTCTTTCTCTTTTTGAATACGCCGTTGCCTCCTTTCCCACCCTGCTGAGAATGGAGGAGGACATAGCCGCCTTGGAGGCTTCTCTTGCCCAGGCGCAGACGGAGGGGGACGAGGCAGCCCTTATCTCCCTCTCCGGTAGGCTTGCCGCCCTTCACGAGCGCTATAAAAGAGAGGGCGGCTTGGAATATCGCTCCCGTTGCCGTGGGATGCTATTGCATCTCGGCTTCTCGGAGGCGGACCTCTCCCGTCCCGTCGCCTCCTTGTCTGGCGGCCAGCATACAAGGCTTGCCCTCTCCCTTCTGCTTGCGGCAGAGCCCGATATTTTGCTGCTCGATGAGCCCACCAACCACTTAGATATGGACGCCCTCTTTTGGCTCGAGGACTTCTTGAAGGGCTATTCCAAAACGGTTTTGGTGGTGTCCCACGATAGATATTTTTTAGACAGAGTCACCCAAAAGACCTTGATACTCCAATACGGACGGGGCAAGCTCTATCACGGCAATTATACCTCTGCCAAGCTGGAAGAGGCAGAGGCGCAGGCGGCGCAGGAGAAGAACTATAAGGAGCAGCAGAAAATCATCGCCCGTATCGAGGCGAATATCGCCTTTCAGCGCCGTTGCGGACAAGCCCATAACTTCGTTACCATCCGCGCCAAGCAAAAGCAGCTTGACCGAATGGAGAGGGTAGAGGCAACCCGCGCCCCCGAAAAGCAAATTCATTTTTCCTTTCAGGGAAAAACCTCGTATAGCAACGATGCGCTCACCGTCAAATCCCTTGCCTTTGGGTACGGTGGCGCGCCGCTTATCTCGAACCTCTCCTTCCTGGTTAAAAAGGATAGCCGCATCGCCCTTCTCGGCGCCAACGGCTGCGGAAAGTCCACCCTGATGAAGCTCCTGGCGGGCAAGCTCTCGCCCCAAGAGGGAAGCATCGCCTTTGCCGATAGCGTAGAGGTGGGCTACTATGACCAGGAGGTGCGCTCCTTTGATGAGAAAAAGACCGTCTTTGAGGAGCTGCACGATGCCTTCCCCAAAAAGACCAACGGCGAAATCCGCTCCGCCTTAGCCCAATTTTTGTTCAGCGGCGAGGATGTGGACAAGCCTATCTCGGTGCTTTCGGGCGGCGAAAAGGCAAGGCTGACGCTTGCCAAGCTGATGCTTTGTCCCTCCAATTTTCTCTTGCTTGACGAGCCCACCAACCACCTGGATATCGGCTCTCGGGAGGCGTTGGAGGAGGCGCTTCTGGAATATGAGGGAACGGTGCTTGCCGTTTCCCACGACCGCTACTTCGTGGATAAGGTAGCAGGAGCGCTGCTGGAGCTTTCCCCCAAGGCAGAGAACGGCTGTGTCCTCTATACCCCCTACGAGGACGAAACGGCATACGGCTGCTATATGCGCCACCGTGCCGCCCTTGCCGAGGAGAAAAGCGAGGAAAAAGCCCCCCAAAGCGAAGCCAAGGAGGACTATCTGCGCCAGAAGCAGGACGCCGCTCGACAGCGCGCCGAGCGCGCCAAGCGGGAGCGCGCGGAAAAGCGCATTCCCGTTTTGGAGGCGGAAATTGAGGCGTATAAAAAGGAGCTGTACGGCGATGCCGCCAGCGACTACGTCAAGGCGGCGGCTCTGCAAGCCAAAATCGACGAGGCAGAGGAGGAGCTTCTCTCCCTATACGAAATCGTTTTATAACCAAACCAAAAACGCGGCTGCTATATAGCAGCCGCGTTTTTGGTTTTTTATTTCTTCATCACCGCATATAGCATCTGCGCCGCATCGGCTCTGGAAAGGGAGCCCTTGGCGTTGAATAGCCCGTCCTCGCATCTGAATAAGGCGCCCTCGGCGTATAAAGCCGAGAAGGCGGGCGTTGCCCAGGAGGGAATAGACTCGCCCTCGGATACCTTCGCCATAGCGGAAACTGCCTCGTCAGATGCCTCAAGCCCCAGTACGTTGCAAAGAATCACCGCCGCCTCGGCACGGGTGATGGGTCTTTCTGCCTCAAAATACAGCCCCTCACCGTTAAAGCTGCCGTTGACGAAGCCCAGAAGCTGGGCGGTGGCAATATAGGGACGGATTTCATCGGGAATGTCCGCATTATCGTCAAAGCAGGTGTCGGTCAAGCCCTCAATGGCAGACACACCCGCCGCCTTCATCGCCATTACCGCAAAGTCGCCGCGGGATACCGTTTCCTCAGGGTCAAAATACAGGTTGTCCCCCGAAAGGCGTCCTAACATCAAGCCCCGCTCGGTGAGAATGAGAGAGGCAAGACAGGCGGCGTTGTCCTTCATATCGGCGTAAACCAGGGTGGAGTCCCGTCTGCTGACCCGAATGGAAACGGCTGTGGGGGCGCTGTAATTGCCGTATTCGTCCCGTACCACGAAGGTGAAGCTGTCCTTGCCCGTGAAGCTCGAGGCAGGGGTGTAGCGGTATTCTCCAAGGGCGGCGTCAATGAGGGTCAGCGTGCCGTACTTAGGATAGGAAATCACGCGGAAATGAAGAGCGTCCCCCTCAGGGTCGGAGGCGGATAGAGTCCCAAAGTAAGAAATACCCTTTTGGGTTTCTACGCTGAGGTTGTCAAGCGAGTAGAGAGAGGGAGCCTCGTTTTTCTTCTCCAACAGGTGAATTTCGCACAGAATTTCGGCGCCGCCTGCGGCGGTGCCTGCCGTAAAGGTGAAGGAGGCGTCCGTCACCGCATCGTTCACAGGGAGAAATTTCAGCATATCCAGCACCGCAACTGAAATGCTTTGTCCCTTCTCCACACGGGAGGAGGCAAGCTTCAGAACGCCTGCCTTTTCATCGGGAAGGGAGGTAACGGTTACAACGGACAGCTCCGAGGTGCCAAGCGCCTCCTTGAAGTCCGAGGCGGAGAAGGCGACGCTTTGACCGAGATAGCCGCTTTTAACAAGGGTGGCATCCTTAGCAAGAACCTCCACGGCAGGGGAGAGAAGAGTGGCAAAGGCGGTAACGGGAATAGAGCAAAGAAGCAAAACCAGGCAAAGAATAAGAGGGAGCGCTTTTCTTTTCATAACGGAAATCCTTTCTTGTTATCGTATTGCCTATTTTTCCCACCCGTGCTTGTTTTATGCAGAATTTGCGAAAAGCCTCTCTTTTTCTTGCCAAACGGCAAAAAGTATGCTACAATAAAGGCAGTTAAGACTTCAGGTCGGTGCGCCTTCCCATTGGCACCTCCCCCATTCATATACCCCCCATTCCTACCCATTCCTACCTACCCATTCCT
>JAFTSW010000072.1 GCA_017467085.1 Clostridia bacterium
TGGTGTCTCACGAAATAGTGAGACAGCCCCTTTTCTTTTTTCTGTATTGTCCTGCCGATACGGCAGGGCATAGAGCGGGGTGCCGCCGTGAAAGAGGAAAGTGGGGCGGCGCTTTGCCATACACGGGCGGCGCGAGGGGAAGGGCGGCGCTTTGCTATGCACGGCGGCAAGGGGTAAAACAGAATTTTCCCGTGGCGCTTCTTTATCCGGCGAACAGGGGCTTGACAAAGCCCTCCTCGCCCGTTCCCGTCAGGTCGGCGGCGACCACGGTATGGCGGTAGACCACCAAATTGGCGTAGACGGGGGCACTCCCCTCGCCTACCAGGCGGTAGGTATAACGGGTGACGGTTTTGCCTGCGTACTTTTTCAGGTCAAGTCCCTGCTGCTTTTGTATCTCGTTGTAGCCAAGCAGCACCGCATCCAACGCCTTGGGCAGGGCAACCTCGCCCACGGCAGGGGCGTCCTCGCTGACCTGTATGCCTGCCGCCGACAGAAGGGCGCGGCGGTCCTCCTCGGTTTTGATGCCCTCCAAGGACACCCCCGAGGCGGACACGGCGGCGGCGGTGGCGTCTGCCACGATAATGCCAACGGCGGTCAAGGCGCAAACGCAAAGGGCAATAATGCCGAAAAGGCGCAGGGTTTTGGCTTTGATAGAGCAAACGAACATAGGTTTTTCCTTTCTTTCGCGCCCGTGGGCAACGGTTTTTGGTGAATTTTCAGCGCCGTCCCTGTCTTTTGGCGGCGGCTCGTTTGGTTTATTCTATGCAGGGCGCGAAGGGGATATGACAAAGAAAAAAGGAGCCGTGCGGCATTCGCCGCACGGCTCCTCTCATAGCTCGCCCTGTAATGGGGCAAGCGGGAAGCATTATTCCTCAATTTCCTTCTCATAGTCAACGGTGTTGTTCTTTACCATCCACTCGTTGACGTATTCGGAAATGCTTTGCAGGTGGTATTCCTTGTAGATAAGCTCTAAGTCGTACCCTGCCTTCTTCAAATCCTCTTCCTTGTCGGTGCCGTAGGTAGAGGAGAGGTATTCGCCAAAGCCGTCCTTAATCTTCTGCTCGTTCTCGGCGGTGTTGAGCCCTGCCTCACGGTAGAGCCAGGAAATAAGGAGATTTTGCTTGATGCTGTACTCACCCGACTCCAGGATAAACTCGTCCAAGTTCTTGGGCTCGCCCTCCTCCTCCGAGGGAACGAAGCCAAGGCCTGCGTTGGTGCCGAACTCGTCAAAGGTCATCTCGGTGTAAAGACCCGCATCGCAGAATGCCTCAAAGTAGTACAGCACCCAATACTTGCGGTAGGCTTCCAGCTCTGCCGCAGGCAGATTCCGGAACTCGTATTTCATAAAGGCGTTGCCAATCAGAGAGGATTCCAGCGTTTCCTTCTCGTCGGCAATGGAGGCGTCAAGTCCTGCCAGAAGCTCGTCGCGCAGCGCCGCCAGAACGGAGGCCTTGGTGGTAATCTTCTTTTCATCGGTGACGCCTAAGAGCTTGGCGGCTGCCTTTGCCTCCTCCTTCTCCTTGGTGTCCCCTGTGGCGGTGGTCAAATCCTTGCTCAGCAGGGTGTCCACGGTATATGCCTCATAGGCAACGGAGGAGCTGAGCACCAGGCGCATAGTAACCTCTTGTCCGTTGAGGGCGGTATACTCCTCGCCGAGGCTTTCGGCAAAGTAGTCATCGGGGAGTTCGAAGGTGATGGATACTGCCTTCTCGTCCACGATGGCGTTCACCGTCATCACGTAGTGGACCTCCTCGGTGTCGCCGTCCCCGTCAATGTCCTCGGTGTAGTCAAACTCGAACTGCTTGCCAATGGCGGTGGAGGCGGCAAGAATCGCGTCACGGAAGCCGGCCTCCAGGGCGGGCATCTCCAAGCGCGCGCCGCTGAGAGAGAGGGTAGGCTTCTCCTCGTCCTTTACCGTGGCGGTATAGGTGGCGGAGAGGGTAGAGGTGGCGTCAAAGGTGCCGCTGTACCGCATTTCCAGGTGGGTGGAGGCAGGCACAAGACCGATAAGCTTATCGTCAAAGTCCTTGCCGTAGTACAGGCCGCCTACCGTCAGCGAAAGCTGGGAGTAGGTCAAGCCGAAGTCGTCCTGCAGGACACGCTCGCCGTTCTTGGTCAAATCCAATACGTAGAAGTACACCACGTCGGCGTGGTCAATGGCAACGGAGCGCATTGCCAAGCCCTTGTTGGTTGCCTCCTTCTGGGCAAGAAGAATATTGACGTTGATATAGTCGGTGACGTATTGCTGGTCAACCACAATATCAATCTTTTCGCCCTTGCCGCCCACGGTGACGTTCTGGAACTTGCCAAGGGAGAAGTCGGGCATATAGTCCTGGGGCTTGGTTGCCTCGTAGTCAAAGTAGGGGTCCTCCGTCACCTCGCCGTAGCTTGCGTTGGTGGCGCGAACCAGCCAGACGATGGAAAGCACAAGGGCAACCAGAAGCAAAAGGGCAACGCCTGCCACGATGGCGTGGTGGCGGTATTTCTGAAGGAAGGTGGGCTCTGCCACTTCCTCGTTTTCGTTGGGAAGAATCGGGTTATTGTTCATATAAAACCATCCTTTCTGCGTCAGTCGCCGTATTTCAGGATTCAGCGGAGGGGAGCTTGACGGTGTTGTTAGCAAGGAGGAACGCCTCTACCAGGGCGGGAATGGCGTATTCACGCCGCGCCATCTGCCAGACGGTTTCGTCCCCATAGAGGGTGATGAAGTATTCCTCATCATAAACCTCGGGGTTGCCTGCCTTGTCAACCATATCGGCAAGGCACTGCTTTCTTGCTTCGGCAAGCGCCTCGTCCGTCACCTTCATGCCCTCGGCGTAGAAGATGGTGTAGGTCAGAAGCTCCTTCATCGACTGCATTTCCGCCATCATGGAGCAGTAGGTGTCCGCAGAGGTAATCTGCTGTCCAAGCTGGTAGTAGGAATAGGCGGCGGTGAAGGAATCAATGTCGCCGTAGGTGGCGGCGCCGTAGAGGCTGTATTGCAGCTGCAGCTCGGTGGACGCCTTGTAATACTCATCGTAGTACAGCTCCTGGGGAATGTCCTTGAAGTTGTTCTGAATGGCGTTGAGAATTTGTCCGTAAATCGCGGAAATCTTGTTTTCCGCTACCTGCTGGGCAAGGTTCTCGGCAAGCATCGCGCGATAAGCGGCAACCACTGCCTCATCGGTGGTTTCCTCGGTTTCAAAGCCCAGGGTTTCCTTGATAAACGCCGCGTTGAAGGAGGGAAGCTCGTAATCGTCTGCCCATTGGAGGATAACCTCGAAGGTGGTTTCCTTCTCGTACATATCCTTGCAGAGGGCGGCGTAGCCCTGTCCCGCAAAGCAGTCCTTGGCAGGGGTGAAGGTAACGGTGGTGGTCACCTCGTCCACAACCACGAAGTTGACGCAGGCATCGATGCGAACGGCAACGTTGGCGGTGGTGCTTTTGCCATCGTGGTCATAGTCCTCCAAAATGAAGGAAACCTTCTCACCGATAGCGCCCTTGGCTACGGCGTCCATCAGACCCGCGCGGAAGGCGTCGCTCAGCGCCTGCATATCGGTACGGGCGGCAGAGGCGGTCTTGTAGGCGGTGGTCTTCCAGGTGTAGCCTGTGGTTTCGTTATACTTGGAGGCAACGTACATCTCGTAGGTCAGAGAAATGATGCTATCCTCCTCCAAGGCAACGGAGGTGGAGGTGTTGCGGACGGTGTCCTTGGGAGAAAGCCCCGTCAAGGCAGCGTCCAGACCCTCGCCGTAGCCGTGGTCAGCGCCAATGGTGACGGAGAGGAAGTTGGCGTAGCTATAATCGGCAAAGGCGCCTGCGGCAACCTTCTCACCTGCCTGGCTTGCGCCAAGAATGTAGAAATATACGGTATCGCCCACGCCCAGCGTAAAGTCCTCCTGGGTGGCGGCGAGGAGCTTGCGGTTGTTAAAGAGAATCGCCTTTTTATCTGCCTCGAAGTCCTCGTCGGTGTAGACGTCATCGTAGGAAACGGTGGCGGTCTGTCCCGTATAGTTGCTTCTGTCCACGGTCAGGTATTTCGAAAGGTCAACCGTGTCAAGCAGGGAGGCGTGCTTGGGCATCGACAGGGTGCGGTGCAGGGCAACGGCGCCGAGCGTGGCGGTTACAACCGCCAGCACCACAGCCAGGGCAATCAGGGCAAGCAGCCATTTCTTGTCGGTGGGCATCGGGGGGCGCTTGGGCGCCATAGCCACGGGCTTTCTGGCGTTCTGACTGCGAATCTGTCTGTCCAACGCCTTCTGCTGCTTGGGAGTGAGCTTTTTGTTCTTCTTGTTCATAGGTATGCTTCATACCCTTTCGTGTTCTTTCTTGCGCCAGGCGCAAGCGGAATAGACGGAAAATTATTTTGCGGCGGTGTCCTCGCCCTTCGCCTCCAAAAAGGAGTCGGCAAAGGCGGTTGCCAGGGCGTCACAGCGCTCGTTGTAGGCGTGTCCGTCGTGGCCCTTGACCCAATGGAAGGTTACCTTATGCACCGAAAGCAGGGCGTAGAGCGTTTCCCACAAATCGGGATTGAGAACGGGCTCGTTGCGGCCTCGCTTCCAGCCCCGACGGCGCCAGCCCTCCAGCCAGCCCAGGGTTACCGCGTCAACCAGATAACGGGAATCGGAGTACAAATCCACAAGGCAGGGCTCCTTTAAGGCGGCAAGCCCCGCAATGGCGGCAGAGAGCTCCATACGGTTGTTGGTGGTGGAGGGCTCACCCCCCGACAGCTCCTTTTCCTGCCCGTTGTAAACCAGAACCACGCCCCAGCCGCCCCTTCCGGGATTGCCGCGACAGGCTCCGTCCGTGTAGATAGATACTTGTTTCATACAAGGAAAATCCTTATTCTTTTGATGGAAAAAGCGCCTGCCCCGTTTCGGGGAGCCGAAAGCCAAAGGCTGTCGGGGCAGGCGTTTTGGGACGGTTACGCCTCAGCGTCGGGCGTCAGGTCGGTACCGTCGGAGTTGATTTCGTTGTAAACCACGGTGTCCTTGTTCAGCTCGAAGAGCGCAGCGTCAACCTTGGTTTTCAGCAGCGCGCCCTCCAGGTTGTCGCGGCCGTAGTACTCAATATAGGTGTTCAAGGGCATTGCCAGCTTGTCTTCGTCCGTCTTGATTTCCTGGTTGTAGAGCTTGTTCACGTAGGTGTCGAATTCCTCGGTGGTGATGGAAACACCGAGAAGCTCTGCCACGCGGCGGAGCGCCAGCTCCTTCTTCACCAGCTCCTGTCCCTGACGGGTCAGCTCCTCGCGGACGTTGCTCATCTTGTAGCCTGCGGTGGACTCGCTCTTGAAGGCAGAGCGGGAAATCGCATAGTTATCAAAGCTGCCGCCGTAGATGGTGTAAAGGCTGTAGGTGCTATCCTCCTCCAGGTATGCGCTGCCCGCGCCTGCTACGCCCGTAGCGGTCTGGAAGTAGGCGTACTTCACGGCGAACTCCTCAAAGGAGGTGAAAATGTTTTTGTAATAGTAGGTGGAGCTACCGTAGGTGAAGGAATAGGAATCGTAGAGATACCGCAGATTGTCCAGCGTTTCGCGCGCGTAGGCTCTGACCTTGGCACCGGGCAGCTTGAAGTTTTCGTCCGTCAAGCCCTCCATAAAGGTGTCGAAGATAATCGCGGTGGCGGCATCAGCAGCCGTCTTGTCCTCTTATGCCTGTAAATCACTCTTTACATACGCTTCGTATTCTGCCTTCAGGGCGTCGCCCGTCTTGCTGTCGGCGGAGGTGAACTTCATGGTTTCGGTAATAAAGGAGTCGGTATATTCGGGATAGGTGTAGTCAGCGGCACCCAACACGTATACCTTCACGGTCACGTCCACGTTCTTCTTGTCAACGGACTCCTCGCCCTTTACGTAGGTGCCCTCGGCATCCTCGGGATAGGTGAAGGGAGTTTCAAAAACGGTGGCGTTATAGGACAGCTGGTCAAGCTGGAAGGCGCCGTAAACGGTGGCGTTGACGGTAAATTCCACGTCGTTGCCCGCGTCATCGGTGTAGGGATAGGAGAGCCAGTTGGAGCCGTCGGTCTTTTCCTGGTTCACGTAGATAACCTTGGAGTTGACGCTGTCCACGGTGAGCTTGTTGTCGGCGTCTACGTCAGAGTAGAGCTGCAAAAGACCAAGGGCGATTGCCTCCTCGAAGGAGTCGCCCTTCACGTTTGCGGGGTCGAACTCGGTCAAATCCAGCATAATGAAGCCCTTTTTCTTGTCTGCCAGGTCAGAGGTGTAGCCCACGTAAACCACGGAGGTCTTGTCAAGGTGCATCGAGGAGGAAAGATTGCCGTCCTCGTCCTTGGTCTGGACTCTGCCGTCTACCTTGTGGTCATACGCCTTCACGCCGTCATTCAGGAATTTGTTTTCCAGGAAGGCGAGAAGCGACCCCTCGGCGTGCTTCTGGTAGCCCAGGTACAGAAGGGTACCCGAGGGCAGGGTGTACTGAGCGGTAGCGGAGGCGGAGCGGTCCCAAGCCATATTGCTTTCTACAATATTGCCATCGGCATCGGTTGCCTCGTAGAGAATACCAAGCTGGTCATACATCTGAACAGGGTTCTGATAGGGGTAATCACCCTCTTTTTCTTTTCTGTTCTGGAAGCGGTAGTCAAGAATGGCGTTGTCTACGTCCTCATCGGAGATGATAACCTTATCTACCTCGGGCGCCAAGGCGGTGTAGTCAGCCTCGTCCAAGAAGCAGTGCTTGGAGATGTTCATTTTGGAGTAGCTCTGGCCGCAGGAGGTCAGAAGCACCGCCGAAAGAAGGAACAGCGCCAGGATAGAAAGACGCAAAACGGATTTTTTCATACGAATATATCTCACTTTCTGTTAATGGATAACGAATTATAAAACTATTGTAGCACAGATAGACGGAAAAAGCAATCTTTTTTGTGGATTTATTGGGCGGAAAGTCCCATTAAATCGAGATATTGGGCGGCAAAAGCCTTCATATCGGTGGAAAAGACGTAAAAGCCGTCATTCTGGGTGGAAAGCCCGCTACGGGAAAGGAATACCGCCATTTTGTTGGTGGCGTAGGGGACAAAGCGGTAGGATACTGTCGTTGCGTCCTCCATGGTGATGGTAAGGGTCAGCACGGCGGCGTCCCCGTCTGCCTTCAACGCCTCCTTTTCGGCGGTGGAAAGCCCGCTTTCGCCCGCATAGCGCAGGTAGAAGAGAAGGTCGGCAAGGGCGGAATACTTATCAAGGTCAAGGGCAAGGGTCTGTTCTCGCCACTTGGCGGTGACGGAAAGCAGCTCCTCATGCTCATTGCCCTGGGCGTTGGTGACAACGTGGGTCTTGATATCCATATGGCAGTCTTCACCGTCAAGCCCCTCGGTTTCTCCGTAATTCCAATGGAAGTCCAAGGCGGAAATATCCAAAATACCGCCCGCAAAGAGATAGGGGGAAACCAAGTCGAAGATGCCGCGGTAAAGGAAGGCAAGAGAGGAAATCTCCACCTCTGCCACAAAGCCGTACAGGGTGCTTGCCACGTAGCAAACGCCGTTTTTGGCGGCAGACACGTAGAGCTGCCCTGTCAGATAGTAATCGGGGGCGATGACGTCGGTATAGACGTAATTGCCGGCTTCGTCCTTGAGGTCGTTGCCGTACTCGTCCTTTTCTCTTTCGTATGCCTCCTCGCCAAAGACGGGGTACTCAAAGAGGATTTTTTGGTGATACAGCCCGTACTTTTCCATCGTCGCCTCGTCCAAGCCGATGTGTACCACCTTGCCCGACAGACCCAACAGGGTTTCAAACGCCTCCATCAGGCCGCCGTTGTTGGGGCGGCAGGCGGTAATGGCGGAGGGGGCGTAGAAGGTATATACGCCAAAGCTGTCCGAAAGGTCGTGCTCGTTGGGGAAGAGATACCGCAGACCCATCCAAAGGCGCTCTGCCTCTACGATGGAAAGCAGGGTCACGGTGCGGCGCTCGCCTGCCTTGCCGCCCATATCTAGGAAGGCGTCGGAAAGGGTGATGCCCTCTGCCGTATAGTCTCCAAGGGGCTTGCCCAAGAGCGCAAGACGGGTATCGGCGCTTGCCTTTTTCATATCCAGGTATACCGTTTCCACGGTGCCGTCCCCCAGACGGACCGAGAGGGTGAGGATATCCTCTGCCTCCACGGCGGCGTCCTTCTGTAAGAAGGAGGAAACCTCAAAGCGACGGGGAAAGGCATAGGCAAGCTCGTTGTCCCCGGGGGGCAACAGGCGAGTGCCCACCACAAACTGCTCGGGCTCGCCCGCTAAGAAGTCGCCCATATAGGTGGTGGCGGACACGTAGACGGTGTCCTCCCCCTTCAAGCGGACGTAGTAGCCGCTGCCCGCGTGGTTCTTCTTGCCGTAGTACACAGTGTATTCCTCCCCCGTTACGGTGCGAAGCACGTAGGAGGATGCCTTTTCCTCGGTTAATTCATAGGTTAAAAGCCGTTTATCGTAGCTTGCCTGCGCCTGTTCAAACGCCTCTTGGGATTCAAAGGCGGAGGGGTCGGTGGGACGGGACACCACCTGGCGGTAGGTCATTGCCTGTCCCGCGCCCACCACCAGCATAGAAAGGGTCTGGGCGTCCAGGGTCAGCCAGTTGTACATCACCCCGTCAAGCTCTAATACAAAGGCGGTGGCGTTTGCGGTGCTGCTTGCCGCCTGTATTACCTTGTAGGCGTCCTTGCCATGGGGGCGAAGCTCTATTTCGGCGATATATTCACGGGAGGTAGAGGGGAAGAGGTAGTCAATGTCGGTGAAGGTCTTTTCCTTTTCGGGAATGAGAAGGAGAACGGTTAAAAGCGTTCCTGCCAACAAGAGCAGGACCAGCGCCATAACCGACACCGCCTTCATACGGCGGGAGAGCCCTCGCCAGAAATGCCCTATTCTCTTGGGCAATCGGCGGAAGAAGGAGGCGACGGCGCCGCCAAAATTTTTCCAGTTTATCATATGCTTCGGGCTTCGCTTGGCGAAGCGTCCTTTCTTTCGTGCATCGGGGGTCTGTGAAACGGGTGCTTTCTCAGCGACTCTTGCGGCGCCTGCAAACGGCAAAGCCCACAAGAGGAACCACAACCAGGGGCACTATGGCGATAAGCACCGTCCAGACCACACGGGCGGCAACGGTCAAGCCGGGATAATCGTGGGTGCGCCCGAAGGTGTAATGGAAGGTGTAGGGCTCCTCGGAAAGCTCGGTCTGCAAAAGGAACTTGCCGCCGTAGTTGTCCGAGTTCAAATCAAAGCCGCCCGTATCCGAGGAGGCAAAAACGTCCACGCGCGATACGGTACGCAAAACCGAGCGCATAGCGTCGCGGTTGCCAAGGGCAGAGTCGGAAAGATAGGTGTTTTCAATCAGAGCGGTGGTGCCTGCGGCAAATACGTAGGAGTAATAGTAGGTGTCGGTATTGCCCGAGGGCAGATACCATTCGGTCGCCGCCGCCGCCAGCCAGTAGAGGGAGGCGTCCTCCTTGGTCAGACGGTGTCCGTCCTTATCTACGGCGTAGGCGTCCTCTCCCGCAAAGAACACGCCCGACACGGCGCGGACGTTGTTTTGTCCTAAGGTCACCTCGGGGTTCACACGGGTCATATGCAGAGAGGCACAGTTGGGAAGCACGGTTTTAGGGGGGATATTCATATCCGAAAGCCCTGCCACCATTCCGTAGCCCAGGGCGGAGTCCTCCTCAGCAGGGGCGTAGGTGGCAATCAGATGGTTGCCTGCTCCCGTGCCGTCCTTGGTGGCAAGAGAGGAGGTGGGGGCTAACACCTTGTCGGTGTTAAAGCCAAGGCCCCATTCCGCCAAATAGCTGTCAAAGGCGGGCAAGGGGGTTTGCAGGGCGTCCCGAAAGACCATCACGGAGCGGTCACGCGCTAAGTAATCGTCTAATTTTTCCATCGCCGAGCGATGGGCAAAGTCCTTATCGTTAAAGTCGGCGTAGTCGGTCCGGGTGCCGCAGAAAATCAACAGCACGCAGTTTTGGGGAATCTCGTCCACCTGGTCTAAATTGACGGTGCCGACCTTGAGTCCCAGCTCCCGCATCAGCTCATAAAAGGCGGAGAGAGAGGGGTCGCTTCCTTCTACACCCTCGGCGTAGAAGCGCTCGCCGTGTCCTACGGCAAAGTAGGCGTAGGCGCCGCCGTCAATGGCGGTTAAGGAGAGAATTTCGGTGGCGATACGGTATTCGCCGTTGTAGCCCACCAGGGTGTCCTCCTCCTCAACCCAGAAGCTCAGAGCGGACACACGGCGAAATTCGCCCTCGGTGGTGAAGATGATATCGTTCCAGGCGACGCTTCCGCCGCTGGTGCCCTTGAATGCATCGGCAGAGGAGGGGTCACGTAAGACGTCCCGAATTTCAATCTTGATATGAGGGTTCTCACGGGCAAGCTTCTTGCAGGTGATATAGGGAGAGCGGGTTTCTCTGTTGCCCAGAAGATAGTCGGGAGCGGCGCAGAAAATCACCGTCACGTCCTGCTGTAAGCCCCGAAGAGAGGATAAGAGCGCTTCGGAGGCGGTATAAAGTCCCTCCTCTGTCAAATCGGGCCAGACGCTTGCCTCCTGCAACAGGTAGGAGAACAGAGGCTGTACTGCAAGCAGGCAAACGAGGAGCAGCACCGAGAGTCCGAAGAGGACGCGGCGCAACCCCTTTTTATGCCATATTGCTTTGAATCGTTCCATCATAAAAGGCTTGCCTTTCTTGTCGGTTGGTTGGGTGGCATAGTAAAGGACTATGCGGAGGGCTATGCCGTCTTGATGCTTAGCGGTGACGGCGGCGCAGATACACCACCGCGCCCAGCGCTAACACCAAAACGGGAATGCCGAAGGTCAGAAGGGAGAAATAGAGAACGGAGGTGCCACGGGTTAAATGCTCTAAGGGCTCGGCGTTGATGATAATGGCGCCGCAGCCGATGGGGGCGGTGACGTCTGCCGCTTCCTCGGACAGCGCCAACAGCAAATCCTTGTTGGCGTAGCCGTCGGTTTCCATCAGAATTTCGTCCGAGAAGCTGCCCGAGCCGAAAAGCACGAGGCTTCCCCCCGTATGGGTGGTTGCCTTGGCGGCGGCTATATATTCCTGTTCCTCGGAAAGCACCTCTCCCTCCTTGGAGAGAAGGGCGGCGGTGCCGTAGGTTTTCAAAAGGGGAGAGGGAACTGCCTTGTCGCTTGCCGTCAAGCTGATGGCAGAGCAGCGCCCCGTTGCGGCAGGGACGGAAAGAGGCGCGCCAACCGCTGCCAGAATACGGTCACGGAGCTTGCCGATGGCGCCGCCATCCTCGGCGGGCTGCAAAAGCAGGGTGGTGCCGCCCGTATTCAGAGAGGCGGTATTGTCACGCAGATAGGTGTTTGCCTCCACGGCAAGCCCGTACTCGGCGCAAAGGGCGTCAAGCCTTGCAAGGGAGGGGGCTAAGGGGTCACGAAGCACCCAAAGGGTGCCGCCACCGTCCACAAAGTCGCGGAGTCTGGAAATTTCCGACACCATAGCGGGGTCGGCATATTCCTCAAAATCGTAAATGGGGGCACAGATGACGATAAGGGCGCAGTCCTTCTCAATTTCATATGCCGAAAGGTCCGCAATCACAATATCGTAGCCTGCTAAAAACAGGGCGCTTCGCATAGAGGTGGCAAGGGTTTCCCCGTGTCCCACGGTGAAGTACGCCTTGGGGCGCTCTGCCTGTAAAACCAGGGTAGAGCAGCCCGCAACCAACTCCTCGCCCATAAAAATCATATCATCGTCCGCGGTGTTCTCACTGTCGTAGACGTAGAAGGAGGAAAGATTGCGGAAGGCGGCAATGCCCGTTGCCTCCGAGGCGAAGATAACCGTGGCGGTGCCGACGGTCAGCGCGGCGTCCTCGGTGGTGTCGGATTCCCGTTGCATCGCGCCAAGCGCTTCGATTTTATCGTAATCGTAAAAGACGTCCAAATGCTCGATATGGAAAAAGTCATACCTGTCGGCAAACTGGGAAACGGTATCGTAAATACGCCCGTAGGTGAAGTTTTCTTGCAGCTCCTCACGGGTCATACAGAAATAAACCGTCACGTCATCCCCCTCGGGATTGACCTTTTCAAAATAGGCGTCCGTTACACCCGAAAGGGTGTAGTATTCGGGCTCCACCATGGGGGTGTACAGCCCAAAGCCCGTGGATAGGGCGTAGAGTATCATATTGGCGACCAGCACCAGCGCAACGAACAGTACGGTAAAGGCGATGCTTTCCCGTTCCCGTCGCGCCGTGGCGCCGTTTAATCCCTTTTTCATGGCTTGTCTGCTTGTCCTTTTCTCGTTTTGGGTTATTTCCAGCGTCTGCGGTCAAATACCCGCACCGTCAGAAAGAGAAAGACGGCGGCAATGGAAAGGTAGTAGAACAGTCCCGCAAAATCAAAAATGCCTTGGGTGAAGTATTGGAAGCGGTAAAAGAGGGAGAGGCTTTCAAACACAAAGCGCACAGGGTAAAAGCCGATGTACTGACACAGCATACTGAGGAAGGTCAGGGCAAAGAGGGTTGCCATAGTGGCAATGGCGGCGGAAAGCTGGTTCTCCGTGATGGAGGAGATAAAAAGACCGATGCCGATAAGCGCCGCGCCCACCAGCAGCACCGCCAGCAGGTTGCCAAAGAGCAGGGGAACCTTCACGTGACCGTAAATGCCCACAATCAAAAAGTACAGGCTGCTGAATACCGTCACCGAGGCAAACACGGTGTAGGCGGCAAGGAACTTGCCAAGGACGATGCCCCAGGTGGAAACGGGGGCGGTCAAAAGCAGCTGCTCGGTTTTTTGCTTCTTTTCCTCGCTGAAAAGCTTCATGGTCAAAAGGGGCAAAAGCACGATATAGCACTGCATCATCGTGGAAAAATAGCCCGTGACCTCGCTGGACATAGAAAACAGGGTGGTAAAGCAGAATACCGCCGCCGATACCGCTAAGAAGATACCGAGGAACACGTACCCCAAGGGCGTGGTAAAGTAGGAGCGCATTTCGCGCTTATAAATAGCAAGCATAAGCTTTTTCTCTCTTTCTTGTTGTAGAAGTGGCAGGGCGCGGGATAAAGGGGGGTTCTTCGTCTTTTCCCTTCGCTTTCCTTTGTGCCTTTAACGCTGGCGCTTCTTTTTGCCAACCGCTTCCTTTTGGGCGGCGTTCTCAATCAGGCGCACGAAGATGTCCTCCAGGTCCGTGCCCAAGGGCTCCACGCCAATCAGCGTGAAATCCTTTTCCACGCACAGACGGAACAGAGGCTTGCGCACGTCGGTGCCGCGCTTGCACTCCAGGGCAAAGGCGAAGCTGTCCGCGTCTCTGCCCGGCAGTGCCTCTGCCTGGCGCACCTCGGGAAGGGAGAGCAGCGCGTTGCGGATATCACGGGAGGAGGGGCCGCAAATCTTCACACGGAAGCGGTCGAAGGTTTCGGCGGCTCTGGTGATGTCCTCGGTTTTTTCGTTGGCAATGATTTGCCCGTGATGAATGACGATGATTCTCTCGCACACCGCCTGCACCTCGGGAAGAATATGGGTGGAAAGAATGATAGTGTGCTTCTTGCCTAAGGAGCGAAGCAGGTTTCGCACCTCAATAATCTGCTGGGGGTCAAGTCCTACGGTGGGCTCGTCAAAAATCAGAACGGGGGGCGCGTTTACCAGCGCCGCGGCAATACCCACGCGCTGCTTGTAGCCCTTGGAAAGGTGGGCGATGAGTCTGTTCTCCACGTCCTTGATTTTTACCACCTCGGCAATCTCGGCAAGGTGGGGCTCACGGGGGAGGGTACAGCCCTTTAGCTCATAGACAAAATGTAAATATTCCTTTACAGTCATTTCGGGATAAAGGGGAGGCTGCTCGGGCAGATACCCGATTTTCTTTTTTGCCTCGGTGGGGTTGTCCAGCACGTTGACGCCGCCAATATAGGCGTTGCCCGCGGTGGCGGAGAGGTACCCCGTCAGAATATTCATCGTGGTGCTTTTGCCTGCGCCGTTGGGGCCCAGCAGACCGACGATTTCTCCCTCGCCGATTTCAAAGCTGATATCGTTCAGCGCATAATGACTGCCGTATCGCTTCGTTAAATTCTCCACACGAATCATAGGTAAACCAAGCCTTTCTTTGGGTTTTCTTCGTAAAGCCGTCAAGCGGGGACGCCGTCAAACGGGTTAAAATACGGTTGCGCTTGCCTGGCGCCAAGAGGGCGCCCGCCTTGCTTTCCTCGCCTTGCCCGTCCCTTGGAGGGGAAGGCGCCGTCGAGGGATTTTTTCGCATACAATCACATCGTACAGTATAGCACACAGATATAAATAAATTATGAATAAGACCTTGGAAAGCGTGGTTTTTTCTTGTTTGGCGTGTGATTTTTTCGTGGATTTTGTCCTTCTTCTTCAAAAGCGCAAGGATTTATGCAAAAGGAGAGAAAAAACAAAAAAGAGCCAAGAAAAATCTTGACTCTTTTGGGGGTTTGTTGCTTTGCCCGAAAGGGCAGAGCGCTTTACAGCGCCTGGCCTGCGCCCAGCAGGATATGGACGGTGCACATGGCGTCATCCACGCTGCACGCAAAGCGCCCGAACGCCTTTTCCACGAAGCGCTTCTTCTTGCCGCCGAAGCGGGAAGCCGCCTTGGCGACCAGCTCGCTGACGAGAGCGAAGTTCTGGGCGGAAATACGGGCGTATACGTCCTCCAGCACCTCACGGGAGCTGCACTTGAAGGCGATACAGTTGTTCTCCTTATCCAGCGCAACGGTGAAGAGGGAGAGCATCTTCTCCTCGTCATAACGGGTGAAGTAGGCGCCCGTGGCACGGAAGTAGTTGTGCTTCACCGAGGTGAAGGGAGGAATCATACCGAACAGCTCCGCCTCGGGAATGTGAGAGGAGGTTTCGCGCATAATTTCCTCGGAGGTTACGCAGAAGTAGGAATACTTAACCAGGTTCTTGTACTTGGTATCGCTGTCCTCGGTGGTGGAGGGGTCGTTCCAGGTTGCGTCTAAGTGGTAGCAATCCTTTCCGAGCTTCACCACGTTCCATTCGTGGCCCTCGCTGGTGATGCTGCCGCAGACGATACCAACCGACTGCAACAGGTACTGCAACGCCACGGAATAGCCTACACATACCACCTTGTGCTTCACAAGGGCGGTATGCAGAGAACGGAAGGTGTCCTCCTCGCTCTTGTTTCTGAATACCGAATCGTGCAAATCCTTGTTGTCAACCGACTTGTCGTAATCCAGCGCCAGAATCAAGCGGCGGTGAATGGTGAGCAGCGCCTCGTAGGCGGGGGTGGACTTGGTGATGCCCTTGATGAAGGGAAGCGCACCCTTTCTCAGCTCGCGGCGGTACTTTTCCACCTGCGCCATATTCACCGTCTTGCCGTCCGCATTCAGGCAGCGGAAGGTGGGAGCGATACGGACGGGGGTGGCAACCCAATAGGTGCAAGCCGCCAGCCAGAAGAACTCGGGATAGTCATAGCGCACGTATTGGAAGATACGCAGCGCCTCCTCCTTGGAGATGGAGGCGTGGGCGGTAACGGGCTCGGAGCTGAAATCCGCAATGCGGCGCGCCAGCTCGTTATACAGCTTGATACGGGGGTTTCTGTCCTCCTCGGGCTCGTGAGGAATCAGCTCGATGCCCGACTTGAAGCTGCTCTTGCCCTTGGCGGCAGGGGCGGCAGGGGTGCCCGCGCTCTCGCCGCTACCCTCACCCGACTCCTCGGGAACGTCATCCGTTGCGTTGGTACGCAGGAAGCGCTTCCAGAAGCGAGGCGTGCGGTCGGGGTCATAGAGGAAGCCGTCACCCTCTAAGTCCTCGGGGTCAACGGGAACGTCCTCACCCTCGGGGATTTCGGGGTTGTCGATGTCATCAATCAGCACCTTGATGAAGGCGAAGGAGGTTTCGTACTTGCCATCGCCCATACGGTTGCCGTTTTCATCGGGCTCACCCTCTACGGCGTTCAAGAGGTCAGTATACTTCTCTCTTGCCTTAGCAGGCAGGTGATTTTCCACGTATTCGGCGGAAACAAGGGCGCCGTTGTTACGCAGATAAGCGATTTCCTCGTAGTAAATCTGTGCGTCCGAATAGTGGCAGAACAGGTTGTTGTCCTTCTGCCAGAAGAAGATAAGGGCGCGCAGACAGCAAAGGACGGCGTTTGTGACGGGCAAGCCCTCCTCGATGGAGAGAATGCGGTCTGCCTCCTTGATGGTAGAGTAATGCTCGGTCATCACCTGACCCTCGGGCAGGTCCCGTACGGGGTGCAGGGCGAGCTTGATGCCCTCGGGGAGGGTCAGCTCGGGGTACGCCTTGGAAAGGTAGCTTGTGGCAGATGCCATTGCCTTTTCGGCGTCCTCCTTGGATTCGATAACCTCACGCTGACAGTTGTCGCAGATAAAGCGAGTGGAGGCGTAGGGGTAGTATCTGCCGCTTTCCAGGGGCGCGTGACAGAAGGCGCAGAAGCCCTCCTGCTTTTCCTCCTGGACCTCGGTGCCCTCGCGGAAGCGCAGGTGGCAGTTCTTCAAAAGCTCGATACAAGAGGCAAGGTCAAAGACCGAGGGCATCTTGTCGCTTCCGAAGTAGATGTAGTGACGGCGGTCATCGTTAAGGGTGGGCTTGTTTTGCAGCCAGACCAAGTAGCTGTATACGTGGGAGAACAGCTCCGCAATAACACGGGCTTCGCCGCTGTACAGCATATTGATGACGCCAATGTCTGCCTCGCAGTCGTTGATGAAGAGCAGCTCAATGGAGGTGTCCTTCGCCTTTAAGGCATCGTTGACAAAGTAGGGATACAGGGTCTTGACACGGGTGTCAAAGCTTTCGGGCTCAAAGGCAGGGTCGATGGGCTTGGAAAGCACGGGACAAACCGCAATACAACGGTAGGCGTCGGGGAATACCGTCTTCATAAACTCGTTGCAGACGGCGGAGAGAAGCAGACGCATCTCGTCGGTGCAAGCCAAATCTCTTGCCTCTAAGGTGACGGAAAGCGCAACGCTGTCCTTTAAGTTGCGCGCGTGGGCGGCAACGGTTGCCTCGTCCAAGGCAGGGTTACCCTCAACGCCCGCAATAAAGTCAACCGTCTGGTTGTCGGACATCAGGTTGTAGTAGCCGTAGGTTTCCGCCAGAATGGCGCATTTCTGCTTTTCCAGATAAATGCCTGCCAGACTGCCCGTGGTATAGGTGGTGGAGGCACCTGCTACGTTGGCGTAGGGGGTGGGCTCGGACAGCACCGTATAGCGGCGCAGAAGCACGGAATCCAGGCAGCTGCGGAAGGTGGTCACCTCGCCGCGCAGATAAATGCGGTTGTTGTCGTCGGAAATGCGCTCGATTTCATACTCGCAGTTGTTGAAAATCAAGCTCTGACCGGGGACGTACTGCTGGCGGATACGGTCGGGGAAGGATTCCAGCGTGCCGATGCAAATGCCGTTGAGCCAAAGCTCCACGCGGCGGTTGATAAGCAGCACGCGGCGGAAAATTTCCTCGATGTTGTGGAAGGTGATGCGCTCCGCGGGACGGGCGTTGTGGAAGGAAACGGTTTCGTTCTCCTTCTTACGCAGGCTGTATGCGTTGCGGGGGGTGTTCAGCATACCCGTGGGGGCACCGTTTGTACCGTCGGACATACGCATCAGATTTTGCAGCAGGTATGCCACACGGTCTGCCAAATCGTTGCAGGTTACCTTGTCCCCTGCGTCACGGATAACGGCGTCTACCTTCTCCATAAATTCGGCAACGGGCATACCGTACTTGTCGGCGGTGGCGTCGCAGAAGATGTTCAGCAGCGCCAGGCGGCGGTTTTCCGCATGCTCGGTGACACGGGGCTTCAGGTATGCCGAGCGGCGCACGTAGTCCTCGGCGTTGTCCATAAAGAACTCACGCAAAAGGTACGGGCGGCTGATAATGTGCAGGTTGGAGGTACGCAGACCTCTGAAACGGGTAAAGGCATAAAGGGTGGACGCTAAGTTGCACTTATCGTCGGTGCAGATGATATAGCTGTCCTTGGGGGTTTCCTTGTGCATCTCGTTGATTTCAACGCGATGACGCTTGAACATATCCTTGTCGGTGGTGTTCAGAGGCATATCGGTGATAACACGGACACCGTCCACGTTCTTGCCCGTTGCCTCCTCCACAATCAGCGCCTCCAAGGACATACCGCTGACGCCGTTCTTCTCGTACAGGTTCTTGGTTTCTCTGTTCCAGAGATAGAAGGTGGTGTTTTCGTGCTCCAAGGCGCTGTTGCATTCAATCAGCTCGGTGTGGATGCGGAAAAACTTCTTCAAGCTGGTGGAGAAGCCCTGAATGATGGCACGGGACAGGAAGATAAAGCGGATTCTGCCGCCGCTTGCTTGCTGCAAGCGGGATGCCATCATCGTGCAAAGATAGCTGTCCGCATTGAGAATACGGTCGGCGTCTAAGAAGATGGCGTTGCCTGCCTCCTCGAAGAAGGCGGGGTTATTCTGGGTCAGGTTATCCTTGGCGAAATCCTCGGGAACGGCAATCAGAACGTCTGCCTGGTCCAAGCGCTCGGAGGCGTCACGGATACGCCAGGTGCAATCGTCGGTGGCGCCCGTCAAGGCGGTCAAGCGGCGACCGATGTAGGTTTTCAAGGTGTCTACATGGCTCTTATCGTGCACGATAAAGACCTGGCGCTCGCCCGAAAGCAAACGCACGTAGGTGTAGGCAATCAGATATTCACCCAGCTCCGAATAGAAGGAGGCGCCGAAATATAAGTGCCTGTCGTTAAAGAGGGAGTCAAGACCCTGCATATAGCTTTGCACCACGTGACCCGAGCGCTTTTGCATACGGTCACGGATAAAGCGCATAGCGGCGTCATAGGTCTGGCTGGTCCATTCGTATTCCGCCACCTTGGCGCGGCGGGGCGGGCTGAAATGGCGAATAGCATGCTCCTTGCCGAAGCGGCGGAACAGCGTCTTGCGCAGTGCCTCTAAGTTGGCGGCAGCCTCCTCTGCCTCTTCCTCCTCCTTGCGGATAGCCGCGGGCTTCTCGGCGTCGGCAGGCTTTTCTGCCTCCGCGTGAAGCGTGTGGCAGATTTCCTGCAAAAGCACCAGAGAAATAAAGGGATAGAGGTACAGCTTATCCGTTACGAAGAGAAGCACGCTGTATAAGAAGTCGGGAACAGGGAAGAACATCGCCAAAAGCATTCCTAAGAACACGATGCCGTACAGCACCTCGACGATGTAAACAAAGGTTTGCAAAGCCTGCTCGGCACGGACAACCCAGTTCTTGGCATAGCGAAGGTCCTCGCCCTGGAAGAAGAGGGAGGCGATAGCGCGCCCGATTCTGGCAGACAGATGCTCAGGCTCGTCATCCTTGCCCTCGGCAAGCTGCTTTTCCTTCTCGGCGTCCCGCTTGGCGTAGTGCTTGTCGAGAAACGCCTTTTTGAAGAGCGCCTTCAGGATAATCAGAACGTACAGCACCAGCAGGTTCACTAACACCACCTTCAGGCAGAGCATAAGGTCGAACTTGACGGCGGCAGAGGGCTTGGAAAGCAGGTTGGCGATAAAGGGGATGGAGGTCAGGGCGCTGGACACAGAATCCAAAACCTGGGTCAGAAGCGCAAAAACCAACAGCTCCACAAGGGGCAGAAGGATAAAGGGGGCGTTTCTCTTCTGGTGGGGTGCCTTGTAGCGAAGCGCATAGAAGGTAGAGAAGCGGCGCAGCTTCACGGGCATAGGCAACACGGGGAAGAAGAGAAGCAGCATAATCAGAAGAAGGAAGACAATTTTAAGGACGGTCCACATCAGTCATTCCCTCCTCTTTCAAAAAGTGTTTCAATGTTCTTGGCGGAGAACACGTGATAAATGGAGTTGTCCGCCACGTCCTTTTCGATGTCGAAATCAATCTCCGTCGGGGTGGTGGAGAAGGACGTAATAATGTGCATACTGCTCAAAATGCCGCTGATGGTGTTTTCCAAGGACTCCAAAAGCTCACGGTGCTCCTCGGCTCTCGCGTTCTTGCGGCGGTTGATGGAATCCAAGCGCTCGATACGGCGAATGCTGTACCGAATGTCCTCGATGGTAAGCAGCTTGCTCTTGTAGCGGCTGAAAAGGGGCTGCAGCGCCTTGCGGTTCTTGGCGCAGCATTCCTCGTAGAGATTCTGCATCTTTCTCTTTAAGCGGTCCAGCTTCCGCACGATGGGAATGACGTGCAAGAGCAGGGAGAAGATGAGAATACCGCCGAAAATGGCAGCGGCAATGCCGTAGCAAATCAAGGAGGGGATAGAGAAGGGCGCGCGGTACAGCTGCAGGGCGCCGTAGGGAACGAGCATCACCAGCAGCGTCACAACCAAAAGCACCAAATCGCCCAAGAAGCTGCGCTTCATTAACGCCTGGGTTCTCTTGTAATCGTTGTAAATATCGGTAGCCTTTTCACGCTCCTTGGAAAAGTCGCCTGCGGTATAGCCTGCGCCCAAGGCATCGTTCAGCAGCTCCTTCATACGAAGCCTTTGCTTGTCAAGCAGCTGCTTTTTCTCCAGCTCCGAGGGGCAGGAGGTGGAATTGGCAACGAAAAGACCCGAGCGCTTCAAATCCTCCTCGGTTTCGGACACGTCCCGCTTTTCGTCACGGGCGGCAAGGTAGTTTGCCATAGCCTTATCGATGGCGGCTCTTGCCTCGTCGGGAATGTCAGCGCCCTCCTCCTTGGTGGCGTACTGACAAATGCGGGTGTATTGCTCGTCAAAGGAAAGCACCTTCTCGGAGCCGTCCTTCATCTCCCGCTGCATCATCATATCCTCGCCCTCGTTGTCCTTGGGGGCGCGCACCTGGGCGGTTGCCTGCTCCAGGGAATAGTAGAGGCAAGCGTTTCGCAGGGAGGTTTCCTGCGCCTGGTGAATGTTGCCGAAGGCGGACAGAAGCACGTCCTGGAGCCTCTTGGGGTTGGGACGGGCGGTTTCGATGGCGGTGGCATCTCTGCCCTCATCGTTCAGACACTCATAGCGCCAGACCAAGAAAAGGGACATACAAAGCACGTCATAGGCGGCGTGCTCGTCGGAGGTGCTGAAGGTAACGTAGGGCGCCGTTTCCACTCTGTCGGCGCAGTTGGCAGCGATATACTCGGTATACCGATGGTAAAACGCCTCAAAGGTAAGGGGAGAATCGTATTCAGCCAGCTTCAGACAGTTGTCCTTGCCGCAGGAAAGATAGAAGGCGGAATAGGTGGGAGCGCCGTCAAGCAAAACGGTCTTCTCCAAGCTCGTGCCCTCGCGGCAGAGGGGGGGTAGCTTTTCTACCTCCTCCGTTAAGGGGAGAAGCTCCGTGTCGCCCTTTTCCTTGGCAGCCAGGAACAGTCTTGCCGCCAGGGCTCTTTCCATCGCCGTTTTCTGGGAACGGTTGTTTACGTACTGAATGTTGTAAATGACGTAATCGGTGGGGGCAACGTTACGGGAGCTTAAATAATCGTACAGATTGTGGGTTAAATATTGCCGAATACATTTTTTATAAATATTCACAATGTCTGCCGCGGCCTCGTCCTCCGCCTTTTTGCAGGAGGGAAAGCCGTAAAAATCCACAAGCACGACAACACGGTACTTGTCTGCCTCGGCGACACTGAGAGCATCGACTTCCTTAAAAATCTCCTCGGCACATTCGGAAATGCGGGAGAGAGAGCAGTGCTTCCATTGAATTTGCCGATAGCCGACAAGCTCAAACAGAAGGTTGCTGTCAAAGGTTTTGTTCTCGGACGTATTGATGACGTAAGTCAGCATACCAATGGACCAAGCCTTTCTACGCAAGCGTAATGGTGTGGTAAAATTCAAAAGAAAATGAAAAGAAAAATAAAAAAGAAAGGGGGCACGGCACGGTGTTGCACCGTGCCCCTTCTTTTGGCTTGTGCTTCACTTGAAGCACGGGGATGTTTGATTAAGCCTCGTCGGAGGAGTCTTCCGCTGCGCCATTCTCGGCGGGAGCCTCGGGGTCAACCTTGGCTGCCTTGGGGGCTCTTTCCCAAATGGCGTTGTTGGGGTCATAGCTGCTATAATCGTAAACGGTTCTCTTCTCGGTGGTTTCCTTGTAGTTGATGGAAATCTCACGGAAGCAGTCAGCACCGTTGACCCAGGATACCAGCACCTGATAGAAGTACTGCGGGTCGGAGTTCTTCAGTACCTCGGGGTCCTTGGGAAGCGCCTCTGCCAGGAACTTATCAATCTGCTGCTTGTAGATGTTAAGGAAGGCGTCATCGCTGCTGCCCGTTCTGGCACGGCAGAAGGAAACCAGGGTATCGTAACCAACCTTCAGGATGCACTCGGCATTGTTTCTGTCGGTATCCTCTCTTGCTTCCTCGCACTGTCTGATGCGGAAGGCGAAGGGGATAAGACCGCAAGCAAAGGGTGCGTTCTTGGTTTCCTTTTTGCCGCCGAAGAGGTTTTCGCGCAGCATCTGGATGTAGGGCGCCATCGTGATGGAACGGGTAACGCTCGTCGTGTCACCTGCGGTGTAGTGCGCAAGCGATGCCTGCTGCTCCTTCACGTCTAAGTCAAACTCGCGAGCCCACTCCTTTGCGAGTTCCTCGTGGGCGCGCAGCCAAGCAAAGAGTCCGTGCATGTTCTTCTCGCCGACCTCTTCGCCGTTATTGATGATTTTTTCATCGTTGTAACGGAATACGGCAAAGGAATCGCGAACCTCCTTGCGATATTGCAGGCGGTTGTTCATCAAAGCGAAGAGCAATGCCTTGGCAACGGCAACGTCGTAGCTCTTTTCTTCCGCAACGTCGAGCTTTGCCAAGCCGCCGGGCTTATGCCAGCCGAAGCCGAGGTGGGGGTTCTTGGTGTCGGTGCCGGTAACGTCCATCAGGTGCAGAACCTTGTCGTACTTCTCGGCGTATTCGCCCGTAATCTTGGAGATGTCCAGGGGGTTGATGGTGAGAAGCGCCTTGGTCAAGGAGATGACGGTATCATCGGCGTTTTGGTTGATAAGGATTCGCTTGATGGGCAGGCCGTTATTGGAGATGAACTGGCTGACGCAGGAAACCAGGGTAGGTGTGGAATCTCTGTCGGCATCGGCGGAAAGCTGCAGTCCCAGCTCCTCGGCGTGGTCATAGAGGTACTCTGCCGTCTTGCGGGAAACCATAATGCCGGAGAAGGTGTTGCCCGCAACGTCACCCTTGGCAGAGCCGAAGGCGGGGGTAGCACCGTTGTAGGCGCTGAGCAGCGCATCCGCGGCGGCGGCACCCTTGTCGCCTGTCTGCTCGATAAGAACCTGAATGGGGTTCTTGCCGAGAACGTTGTTCTTCTTCTCAATCTGCGCGCGGTAAAGGGCGGCAACAGAGGAAATCAAATCGCCGAAGATATTGGAGCTCATAGGAACGGGACGGGTAGCAAAATCGTTCTTCACGGCGGCAAAGGTCGTGTTGAAAATACCGTTACCCATGGCGCTGTCTGCCTGCATAATGTCCTCAAGGGTCATAGAGCCCATGCTGCAGTAATCCTCGTATGCGCGAGCCTTATCGGCAGGAGAGGAGCCAACGAAGGTTCTGGATTCGTTGGAAACGGAATCCTTGTTCAGCGCCTTGCGCTTCTGTTCGGCAAGCGTGCGCTTTGCCTCGTCAAACTTGTTGAAGAAGCTGCGGTATTCCTCGATGAGCTTTTCCACACGGGCGGAAACCTTGGAGAGAACGGCGCCGAGCATCTGCTCCTTGGCGGCGTTGTACAGCTTGTTCAAGGAGGTCAGGGCATCGTTACGCAGCAAAATGCTGTCGGCGGTAGCATCGGTCTTGGAGGACAGATAAATGTCCTTGGACTTCTCGTCGCACAAAATCACGAAGCGGTTTTGCTTCTGGGCGTTGGTCAGGGTTGCGTAGGTGCTGTGACGCACGTCGGTGCCTGCCTGTGCCTGAGAAACGGCAAGGAACTTAGCGGGCAGCTCGTAAACGTCGGCTTCGTTGATTTCCTTCCAGGGCTCGTAGGAGGAGAGCATCATATCAATTCTGCTCTTGAACTCGCAGAGAATAGCCATAGCGGAAACGGGATGAATGAACTTGCCGTCCTTCATCAGCAGATGATCAACCAGAGAGAACTTCTCGCTGGCGTGCACGTTGCCGTCCATTTCAACGGGAAGAATGTTCTTTACCAGAGAGCCCATACGGGTACGCAGAGCCTCAAGGCAGGAGTTGAAATAGTTCAAGAGGGTCTTTCTGTAATCCGCGGCGGCGGAAACAACGGTGTTCTTGGCATCGTTCTTGGCTTCCTTGCCGGCGAAAACGCCCAGCTTTTCTACCACGGTGCCGCCCTCAATGCTTGCGGTAATGCCCATAGCAACGGGGTCGGGGATTTCGGCACTCAGAAGAGAAGACAGGTAGGTATAGTAGTCGTCCATACGGCTGACGTCCTCGGGTCTGCCGTCTGCGTTTTCCACCTGCTTGTAGTAGCCGCGGCGAAGAATGTCGATAACGTCGGAGGTGGGGTTGCGGCGCTCGTTGTCGATAGCCGTCATCATCAGACCCGCATACTTGGCGCCCGTCATGGGTGCAACGGGGCGGCGAGCCTCTCTGGCTCTTTCCTCCTCCTCGTGAATGAACGCCTCAACGGCGTTGTGCAAAACTCTCCAGTCGCCCTCGAAGGCTTCCTCGGTCTTGCAGGTTGCAAAGTAATCCAGAATAGCGTCGGTGGGGTATACCACGTCAGCGGAGGCAAGGCTGCTGAAAATAGAGTTGCCCTTGCCCTCCTCTGCCAAAGCGCCTGCCATATTGGAAACGGCAGAGTCGATGGCGCCCGCGCTGGCGGTGCAAAGCAGGGTGTAGAGGGTGTCAGCCATCATCAGGTTGTGGCCTGCTACGTCAAGGCAGGGAACACGGCCCATCATATAGATGCGCTTGAAGGGTGCGTACTCGGACTTCCAATAGGTTTCGTCCTCCGCATCAAACAGCACCTCAACGAATTTCTCGTTGGGAGAGCCCAGACGGAAGGAAATGGGGGTGTTCTTCTCTTCGGGCTTGTTGTAGCCGCGGGTAACCAGGTTGAAGGAGTTGATTTCACGCAGAATACCGTATGCGTTGGCAAACAGCTTCAGACGCTGCTCCTCGCCCTCCTGGCAGTCCTCGTAAATCTCGGGGCAAGCCAAAAGCGCGGTTACCTCGTCAGCGGCAACGCCCAGAACCTCGCGCATATAGCGCTTTACGTACATAGTCAGAGGAATAAAGGAGCCCGAGCCCGTGCCGCCTGCCAAGGAGGCAACCACGTAAATCTCGTATACCATATTCTGACCTGCGGCGGCCTTCTTCATCTGCTCCAGGGCGCCGTGCAGCTTGCCGCGTCTGGTATCGTCCTGCATCATATTGACGAAGGCAAGGAAGGACTTCTTTCTCCACTGGGAGCAGCCCTTGTACATTTCCTGCGCGCGAATGGCCTCATCCTCGCAGTCAAACCAGTCCAGCTTGTCGTGACCGATGCTGTCGCAGATTTCGCCGATGCTTGCGTTGTCGGACAGGGGAATACAAACAGTCGACTTGTCAAGCTTCGCCATGTCCTCCTGGTCAGAGTCGAGAACGAGGGTGGTGATGAGGTTGCCCTCCTGGTTGCCGTAGCGCTTCAGCTTCTTCTGGAAGCGGTCTGCGGCCTGGCTACCGGTGCCACCAACACCGATAAGCAGAATATTCTTCTTACTTTGCATGGGTATTCTCCTTGTATTTTATGTTTTTTATAACGAAGTAGTTAGGCGCGGCGCCTTGTCGGGGGCGCCGCGAAAGCCGAGGCGTCCGCGCCGAGGGGGAGGGTGTCCTGTCCTCGGCACAGCAGGCTTCACGCCGCAAGGGCGTAGGAGCGGGCTTCACGCTTCAAAGGTGAGAGGCGGGTTTCACGCTTCAAAAGCGTGGGGCTTGTATCGATAGCCGCTCTTGGTTCTGTCAATGTCGCAGAACACATCGGTGTTGCGGCAAACCCAGTTAACCAGCATATTGGGCGGGAAGGAGGTTCTCTCGCTGTCCGAGAAGGGGGACCAGAAGGCGTCGATGGCTGCCGTATAGCGCTCTGCCTCGGCGTCGGTTGCCTCGGAGGGGTTGCGGCGCAGCGCAAAGCCGTATAGGAACATATCGAAGCCTGCGGCGAGAAGCGCCTCGGCGGCGTCGTAATCGCTGCCGCCCATTTCCTCGCTCCTCTTGATGGCGGAGGCAAACTCCAAAATACCGTAGGGCGTCTTGGGCTTGGCACCGTCACGCAGAAGCTTCATGAGGCGATTTTTGGAAATCTCCTTGCTAAACTGGGTGGGGCTGACGGAGGCGGAAAGCTGTCTTTCCTCTGCCACCGTGCTTTCCCAAGCGGAGAGCAATCTCTCCACCACAGCCGAATGGGCGCGCATCCAGGGAATGAGCAGATAGAGCTTTTCCTCGGTGATAATAGCACCCGAATCGTCGGTCATCGGCGCAAACTTGCCGTTTTCATCCCGATAGGTATAGCCCTTGCCGTCCTTCAGGGCGATTTCGCCCGAAAGCACCGCATAAAGCAGGGCGGTCAGGACGCGAGAGTTCTCCTCCTTTGCCGCTTCGGGGTTGATGAAGGGCAAAAGCGCTCTTGCGTGGGAGAGAAAATGCAGGTGGGGGTTGTAGTGGTCGTTTTCCCGCAGCTGCATACGGCGCAAAAGCTCCTTGTAGCCGTTGTAGTATACGGGGTTTTCGCTCATCTCGTCCAAGCTCTTGATGCGAACAGGCTCGATGTTTGCCTTGCCGTTTGCCACGTAAATCAAATCGTCCGAAATGGGGGCGACGGCGACACTGGGCAGGGGCGAAATGAATGCCTTGACGAAGCGGTCCGCGGCAAGGCGGCGGATTTCCTCCTCCTCCGCATCGTCGGGCAGGTCGTAAATGTCGAAGAACTCGGCACGGGAGGCGATATAATCCGCCGTCCTCTCCGAGAGCATAACCACCGAGGCGTCCCCGGGCTTCCAAACGGCGTCCTCGGATATCTTGGTGTTTAGACGCAGGGGCGGGTTGGCGGCGTGGAACAGCTCCGACAGACGCACCCGCATGGCTGCCTTCTGCTCGTCCTCGGAGAGCAGCGCGCCGCCCTCGCTTCTGGTGGACAGCTCTAAGGCAGAGAGAACGTTGCCGGGCAACAGCTGGCTAACGGCGCTGCTGTTTTCCAGCATACGGAAGTGGTCGTTCTCCATCTCTGTGAGCAGCTGGCGGAAGAAGGCGCCGGGCTTGCCGGGATGAGGCTGACCGAAATAGGTCGCCTCGGCATCCTCCAAGGCGAAGGAAAGAATAGCCTCGCCTGCCTTCTGGTCACGCAGGGTCTTGGTGCGGAGATTTTCAAAGGCGGTGGTACGGGAAACCTCGGCGTAAAGCGCCTCCTTTTCCTCGTAGGACGCCAGAATGGTGTGGGTATTGCGGTTACGGGCGGCGCTGTTACGGGCGGCGTCCTCGGTTGCCGTTCCATACCGATGGGCGGCATCGCTCCACTCGGTGAAGAGGCGGCGGTAGGAGGACAGCAGGGCGTCAAGCTTTGCCTCGGTGGTGCGGTAAACGCACAGGCACAGCTTGTCAACCGCCTTTCTCTGAACGGCGGCAAACGCCGCTTCAAAGTCTGCTATCAACAGCTCGGCGTCCGCCAATACGTCCGTTCTTGCCTTGATATAGGCTTCCGACAGGGGAGCAAACGCCTCCATACGGCTCTTGCCCTTGGTCAGACGGGCGTAGGCGCTTCTTCTTTCCGTTTTGGAGGCGGAGGGGAGAGAATCGCCGTACAGCTCCTCCAAGAAGGATTTTTCCTCCTCGGCGGCAGGCGCCTTTTCGGTAGCATCCTCCTTCAACGCGCGGCGAAGCGCATCCTGTAGGAAGGAAAGCCGCAGGGGGGCTGCCAGGGGGTGCAACGCCTTGCCCTCCTCGTCACGGAAGAGAGCGGCGGAAAGCGCCGCGCCCCGTCCCTCGGTGGCGGCGTTAAAGCCAAACGCCTGGGCAGAAAGGCTCTTTTGCACAAAGGGAATTTCATCGCGGCAGTCCTCCTCGTAGGCGGCAAGGGCTGCGCGCAGCTTCTTATATACGGAAAGGAAGGTATATCTGGCACGGCGCCGCATAGAGAAGGAGGGGGGCGTTTCGGGCAGCTTGTCGGTCAGCTCCTTGAAGGACTCACGGTAGCCGGGCAACGCCCTGGCGGCTGCCTCCCTGACGCTTTCCAAATACTTGTCGCTGACCGTTTTGCGGGCGCGGAAGGAGTCGCTCCTTTGGGGCGCGTTGGCAAGCCATTCCTCACGCAGGAAGGAGAGGGGGCCGTCCGCATTGTCGGCGGCGTCACGGAATGCCTGTATATACAAATGAGAGAAATCACTTCTTCCACCGTCTGCCTCAGCGGCGTCAGAGAGGAAGGAGAGCCATTCCTTTTGCAGGTCTGCCGTCTTCTTTTGCGCAACGGCGCGAAGCAGCTGGTCCCTGGGATAGGAAAGCTTGGCGGCGGACAGAGCCGCGTAAACGGCGCCTGCGCCGTGTGCCAGCGAGCGCTGGGTATCGGCGTTAGCGGTGATATGGTCAAACATATTCTCCGCCTTGGTGCAGGTCAGGGTATAGAGAGAGTCTGCCAGCGCCTCCTCGTGCTCGGCAACGGTGCGGACGCCCGCAATGCGGTCCAACAGATACACCGTGCGGAAGGGCATAGAGGCGGCTTTCTGGAACTTCTCCTCCGAGGCGTCAAAGAGGACGCCCGAAATTTCCTCGGGGTTGGGCGATTCCAAGCGGAAAATAGCGGGGTCGTTCTTCTTCTCCTTGTCCTTGGCGCGACGGGAGGGGGTCTTGCCGTTGTAGCCGTGGGCAACCAGGTTGATGGCGTTCAGCTCACGCAAGGCGGCATAGGCATTGGCAAAATAACGGGTGGCGTTATCCGCGTCCGCGCTGTCGGCATAAATGTCGGGACAGGAGAGCATCGCATAAAAGCGAGGGCCGCTGGAGAAGTGGAACTTGGTCAGATACCGCTTGGTATAGAGGGCTAAGGGCAAAAGCATACCCGCGCCCGTACCGCCTGCCAGGGAGGCGATAAAATAAACCTCGTAGCCCTTGGCAAAGGGGAAGGCGGCAAAGCGCTCCAGCTCATTGTGGAAAAGCTCGGCACTGCGCCTGTCGTTCAGCATATTGTGTAAGCAAAGCAGCGCCTTTTTACGCCAGGCGGCGGAGCCGCGGTGCAAATCCTCCTCCCGCAGGTCCTCGTTCTTTACGGGGAACCAGGTGGAAAGGCGGCTATGCCCCAGTCTGTCGCAAACGGTACCGACGGTGGCGGAGTCCGTGGCGTCAAGCACCAGTCCGCCGCGTGCCGAGGAAATCTGCTCGGCGTCCGTGTCGAATATCAAGGCGGCAATGCGGTTGTCCGTCTGCTTGCCGTATTCTTTTATCTTACGTTGCAGAAGCTCAGCGGTATGGGCACCTGTGCCACCGATACCGATGAGAAGAATATTCTTCATTGCCTGCGTCCTTTCATAAAATAGAATGAGAGAATAGTAGAGTCAAAGAGGGAAGGCCTCTTTTTGGGGGAGCGGGTCGGGCGCCACGCTTTGTTGACGCCCGACGGCAAGCGCTGCCTTAATCCAACAGGAATACCAGACGGCAAACGATGCTCGTGCCCTGTCTTTGCACCTGGCTGCCCGAGCAGACACAGATGGGGGCTGCCAAGGTACCCAAGGGCGCCTGGCGAATGGTGGTATCCGTGTGGTCGCCCGTCAGCTCGTGACGGAGCGAATAGGTGGTTTTCTGGGTTTTGGCGTTAAAGCTGGAGCTCTTCATCAGCATAGCGGGCAGCTCCGTCAGCGCCAAATCGTTGGCAGAGTCAGAGCAATCCCAGGTTTGCAGATGGTCCGTGCCCGCAATCAGCGCCAGGGAGGCGGAGCCAAAGGTGCCCTCCGCAATCAGCATAGACTTGATGCCGAACACGGTTACCTGGCGCGTTTGCGCCTTGGTCAGCTTCCAGGGAAGCAGACGCTGGAGCATCACCTTTTCGGTGAACTTGGTTCCGATTTTGATGGGGTTGCCCTTGCGGGTCGCGGTGACAACGCGGTTAATGGCGTCAATATTGAACTCAACCGCCAGAAGGGTTTTCTGGCCAAGGCGAGGCACGCTCTTGTAGGTGACAACCAGGGCAATCGCGTAAATAATCACGTAAAGCGTCAGAAGGATAATGAAAATACGCAAGAGGTACTGCAGCAGCAGAAGGAAGCTGAAGCCGAGAACGGGGAACACACCCGTCTGGGTCACGTCACCCACCGACAGCACAACGGGCTTGTCGGCAGAGGAGAAGAACATAGAGGCGAAGAAGGAGCCGAAGCTACCCATCGTTACCGCAGGCTTGCAGACCACCTGGGCAACGCCGTTTTTCTCCTCCACGGAGACGGAGAGGGCGGCAATGCCCGAAAGGGTAGGAGCGGAAACGGAAATCTCGCCGCTCTCTAAGGCCGCCTCCAGCGCCGCCTTGGTCATCGGGGCGCCGTCACGGACTACGGTAAACGAAACCGTAGCGCCGCTCTTGGTAATATGGAAGCGGTCAATGGGGCTTCCCGACTCCTTGGCGGTCACCTCGTACGCCGTCTTTAATAATATAAAGGAAGCGTTTGCCGCGGCACTGACGGAGGGCTTGTTCTTCAACGCCACGTTAGCCGTCAGCAAATAGGTATCGGGGGTCTTTGCCATATCCGCCAGAATATCGGCGGTGGGCACGAAGAGAAGCTTGCCGTCCGCAACGGTTGTGTGCGCCGTTACGTCAAGGCTGCCCAGCTTCACGGTATAGGTTAAGTAGGAGGGGTCAAAGGGAAGCGCCTCGGCACCCTCAGCGAGAGAGAAGGCGAAGCCCTTTTGGTTGGTAAACAGCTCGTATTGCTGCATAGAAAGGGAGGTGTTATCCACCGAGAGGGAAATGCTCTGGGGATAATGGGACAAAACCTCCTTGCCCTCGCGGACGTACCCGTCGGGGGATACGATGCGAAGGGAAACGGTATAATCGCCGTAATCCAGGCTGCCGCAGTTAAAGAGAACGTGAATTTTTCCGTTCTGGGTGGTTTTCTGGATGTACTGGCTGGCAACGGGGTTGCCCGCGCCGTCAATCAGGGTGACGGTATAGGAATAGGTGGCAAGACCCGATTCGGTCAGCGCCACGTTGTTGGCAAATACGGTAAAGACAGCCTCAATGCTCTTGGTGGAGCCGCTGCCGATAACCTTCTGGGCGGATTCCACACGGTAGAAGGAGGGGTTGGCTTCAATCAGACAGGGAATGGTCTGGCGCATGGTGTAGGCGCCGTCCATCATAGAAACCAGAACGCCTATCTCGTTTTTACCCACCTTCAGGGGGATTTGCTGCTTGTCGGTGTAGCTACCGCCCGCATAGGTCACACGGACGAAGTCAACGGCGAAGGCACCCGCAGGGTCAACCACACGGCCGCTGCCCTCCTCCACAATGCGATAATCCACGGCAATCTTGTTGCCTGCGGACAGGTGACTGTTGACGTACTGGGAGTCGGTTTCCACCAGCGCGCCCCCGTTGTCCACGTAATAGAGAATGGGCTCAATCCGAAGAGCGGGCTCCATCAGAAGCACCAACTCTTCCCCTACCTCCTCGGTAAATTCCAGCACCACCTCGCCGCCCGAGAGGAACGCCTCTGCCGCTAAGACGGCGGAGTAGCCGCTCTTCATACCCAACGCCCCGTCGGGGACGATACGGGTGACACGGGAGAGGGACATAGGAGAGCCGTTGTAGCTGGCGCTCTTTAAGGTGGCGTCGGTGTTCTGCAGCATCACCGACAGGTTACGCAGGGCGAAGCCGCAAACGGACAAATCCACGGTAACGGTCTTGCCCGAAACGGTATATTCAGCCGCCGTTGCGGAATAGCGGCCCGAAATGCGGTTGGCAATATCCTCTACGGCGGAAAGCATCTCAGAGGGTTGGGAAACGTTGTACGCCGAGAAGGAGGAGGAATTTTTCAAAACGGGGTTCTGGGTGTTGGTTAAGTCCACTACGTCGCCTGTACCCACGCTGAAATACACCACGTTGAGGTTGGCGTAGCCCTCGGCAACCGTGCCCTCTACCAGGGTTTCGGTAGGGGTGCCGTCAAAGGCACCGTCGGACAGGATAAAGAACCAATATTCGCGGTCAATGTCCTCGGAGGCGCCGTCCACCTTCTTCATTCCGTTGGCAAGCAGCACGTCAACACCCTTTTTGTAATTGGTGGAGCTGGTGCCGCCCGAGGGGTTGTCGGGCAGGGAATCCTGGACGATGTCCTGGATAACGCCGTTTCTGTCGGGGTTGGCAAGGTCTACGGAAATGGCGGATTTGTTCAAGGGGGTAATCCACAGCTTATCCTGCTCGTTCAAGAGCGCCATTAACATCTGCATAGCGTAAACGGCGTACTCCCAACGGTTGTCGGTGGTCATAGAGCCCGAGTCGTCAAGCAAAACGGACACGTATTTTTCGGTATAGCTTTCCGAGGTCTGCGCCGCTTGCACGGAGGCACCGCCGCCGCCAAGGGGAACAAAAAGCGCAAAGCAGAAGACCAGAGCAAGCGCCAAAGCCAGAAGCCGCAAAGAGGTCTTATGCGAGGCAGTAGATTGATACATAGCAGAAATCCTTTCTCGATGCAGGATGAAAGTCGTTTTTGCGATAGGGGCGCGCCACCTTGCCCTTGGTAGGAAGGGGCAGAGGCGCGGGAGCGCCTTCTTTTTCCTTGCGCCGCACCGCCCTTATACGGGTGCGCGCAGGCGCTGGGGATATTTATACAAGGCTATTATACTATTAAACTTTAGGAATTGCAACAGTTTTTTTGAATTTTCTTGTTGTTTTTTCTGAAAATATCTGCATAAATAGCCAAAAAAATCAAGAAAAACCGTTTTTTTACAAATCCGCACCCGTAAAAGGAGAAAAGAGAGGGTGGGCAAAATGCAAAAAATTCACAAAAAATTAACACTTTTTCGGGGCGTTCGGGGAGCAAAGTGGGAAAGGAGGAAGGGAGAGTGGAGGGAAAGGGGCGGAAAAAGGCGAAAAGAAAATAGCCGAAGGCGGTTGACAGAGGAAAGAAAAATATGGTAATATAGGAGTGACAACGGAAAAATCCGTTCCTTGGTTTTACGGTGCGAAAAACACGGTATGCTTCGCCAAAAAGCCTTGCCGTATGGCAGCAAGACGCGAGGGCGCGCCGAAGGACAGAATAACGAAACGGGGCGTGCCTCGGGAAAGGGAAAGCGAATATGACGGAAGCCGATAAGAGAAGCGAGATGGCGCTCTCTGCCGAGGACGCCCAAAAAATAGAGACGCTGCTTCTTGCCCTGACCCCTGCCGAGAAGGCGGCGCTGGTGACGGGAACCGAATTTATGTGCACCAACCCCGTGCCCCGTCTGGGCATTCCCGCCTTGCGTATGGCAGACGGACCCCACGGGCTTCGCAAGCAGGAGGGCAAGCAGAACAACGGAACGGGGGGCAGCATCCCTGCCACGGTGTTTCCCACCGCCGTGACGGTGGCGGCAGGCTTTCGCCCCGAGAACGCCCGCCGCCTGGGAGAAGCCCTTGCCGATGAGTGCCGCGCCTTGGGGGTGCATCTTTTGCTGGGCCCCGGTGCCAACATCAAGCGCAACCCCCGTTGCGGCCGCAATTTTGAATATTATTCCGAGGACCCCCTTCTTGCCGCCGAGATGGCGGCAGGGGAGATACGGGGTCTGCAATCCCACGGTGTGGGGGCGGTGGTGAAGCATTTTGCCGCCAACAACAGCGAGAATTTCCGTATTTTTGGGGATAGCGTGTTGAGTGAGCGGGCGCTTCACGAGATATATCTTGCCGTTTTCCGTGGGATTTTGGAAAAGGCGTCCCCCGTTTCGGTGATGTGCTCCTACAACCGTGTACGGGGAGAGTACGTATCCGAGAGCGGTGCGCTTTTGGGTATTCTGAAGGATGCCTGGGGCTATGAGGGAATGGTGATGACCGACTGGGGCGCCACCCACAATAGACCCCAAGGTCTTGTCGCCGGGGTGGATTTGGAGATGCCGGGGGACAACCTGCATAGCCGACACGCCCTGCTTGCCGCCCTGGCGGCAGAGGCAGAAGCCAAGGCAAGCGAAGGAAAGGCGGCGAGCGCCCAAGAAAACGGGGTGACGCAAGCCGCTGAGAATGAAGAAAAGACGGCAGCCGAAGGTTCTGAAACGGACGCCCAAGAAAACGGGGTGGAGCAAGCTGCTGAGAATGAAGAAAAGACGGCAGCCGCAAGTCCTGAAACGGACGCCCAAGAAAACGGGGTGACGCAAGCCGCGAAGGACAAAGAAAGGACGGAGAGCGCCGACAGCGTAGGGGAAGCCTTAAACGAGGCTGTGCGGCGCGTGCTACGCACCGTATACCGTGTGCATCGCCACTATTCCCCCCTTGCCACCCTTGACGCCGAGGCGCATCACGCCCTTGCCGCCGATATTGCCGCGGACGCTGCGGTTCTCTTGAAAAACGAGGGGATTTTCCCCTTGCGCGCGGGCAAGCGCCGCTTGGTGGTGGGCGAGCTGTTTACACGGCTTCGCTACCAGGGGGCAGGCAGCTCTATGGGAGCGCCCCTGCGGCTTTGTACCGTCAAGGAGGCGTATGACAAGAGAGAGGCCGACTACCGCTATGCTCTTGGCTATCGCTTAGACGAGGAAGAGGGGGACGGGGCGCTGGTGACAGAGGCGCTGGCGGCGGCAAAGGAGGTTGACGAAATTCTCTTTTTCGGGGGGCTTTCGGACAGCGCCGACAGCGAGAGCGCCGACAGACCCCATATTTCTCTGCGAGAAAATCAGCTGACCCTCCTTGACGCCCTGCTTGCCACGGGCAAGCCCGTGGGCGTGGTGCTGTACGGCGGCGGCGTGACGGAGCTGCCCTTCGCCCATAGGGCGGCAGGCATACTGCATATGCTTCTGCCCGGGCAAAACGGGGGCGAGGCAACCGCCCGACTGCTCTTTGGCGAGAGGAGCCCCGCAGGGCGACTGCCCGAAACCTTCGTCAGAAGGGAAGCGGATATTCCCTATAACGGGGATTTCGGTAAATACCCTGCCGAATGCTACCGTGAGGACGTGTACGTGGGCTATCGGTTTTACGCCCTGCACCCTGAGCGGGTGCTGTACCCCTTTGGTTACGGCCTTTCCTATACCGCCTTTGCGGCAGGGGACTTTTCCCTGTCGGTGGAGGGAGAGCGCGCCGTTGCCACCTATCGCCTGCGGAACGTGGGTGAGAGAAGGGGCGCGGAGGTGATGCAGCTTTACGTATTGCCCCCCAAGGACGGCGCCGTTCGGGCGCCCATTACGCTTGTGGCGTTTGAAAAGACCGACCTTGACCCCGGTGAGGAAGGGACGGTCACGCTATCCTTTCCCCTGTCCCGTCTTGCCGTATACGATAAGACCAAGGGGCGTTTGGTGATACCCCAAGGGGAATACACTCTGGTGTTTGGCAAAAACGCCCGTGACGCCTGGGCAAGCCTCCCCTTTTTCGTGGAGGGCGAGGTGTGTGCGGCAGAGGAGGAGCCCTTTGACGGCGTCTACCGAGAGGGACGCATAGAGGAGATTTCCCGCGAGGCGTTTTTAGAGGCATATCCGCATCACAGGGCAAAAACGGAAAAGGAATTTACCATTGATACCGCCCTGCCCGAGATGAAAAAGCGAGGGCTTGCGGGGCGACTGGTTTACGGTCTGATGTACCGCTTTATGACGGCGGACGGCAGGCGCGCCAAGCATATGAAAAGCTCCCCCGAAAAACGGAATATGGTCAAGGGAGCAGAGTTTGGCGCCAGGATTTTGGAAACGGCGACCTTGCGCTTTATTTCCACCTCCTCGGGTGGGCTTCTGCCCTACACCGCCGCCGTTGCCATAGCGCATCTGGTCAACGGGCGGGTGCTTGGCGCCCTTGGGGCGCTACTATGGCGCGAAAAGGCGCCGCCCCTGCCCGAAAGAAGCAGGAAGCGGCGGAAAAATCCGCCGCCCTCGGCGCCGTTACCCTGATTTTGGTACTTAAAGAATTGTTTACATTTATCGATAAATGCTTAATTTTATGACGCAAATATGCGTGAAAGGAAAAGGCTATGGAGTTTGTTGGCGTACAAGGAAAAATCTACAACTATATGCTTTGGGACAAGGGCGACAAAAGCAAAAAACGCCCCCTTATCCTGCTGCTGCACGGCGCGGGAGAGAGAGGGGAGAGTATGGAGGAGCTGCCCATTGTCACCATTCACGGGGTAAAGCCTCTGACTGCGGGGGAGGTAACGGAGGATATGGTGCTTGTGGCGCCGCAATGCCCCTCTGCGAGCTTCTGGATTGCGGAAATTCCCACCCTTGCCGCCTTTATTGAGGAAATGGTAGCGACCTACAACATTGACGAGAGCCGCATTGCCTTAACGGGGCTTTCTATGGGCGGCTACGGCACCTGGTGCATGGCGCTTCGCTATCCCGATAAATTTTACCGTATCGCCCCCGTTTGCGGCGGCGGTATGCCCTGGGCGGCAGGCGTTCTGAAAATGCCCATTCGCGCCTTCCACGGGGAAAGAGATAGCGTGGTATCGGTGCAGAACAGCATCGATATGATAGAGGCGGTCAAGAGAAGCGGCAACGCAAACGCCACCTTGACGGTCTACCCCGGGGTCGACCACGATTCCTGGACCCGTGCCTACACCAAGGAGCTGTACGATTTCCTGTTGGGAAAATAAATTTAGGTTGCGCTTGGCTAGAAATATGGGTAAAAAAACCATATTGACCAATAAATACACGAAAAACACCATTGTTTTTCCGCGTTTTTCCTGTTAAAATAGGATTTGGAATGAAAAACCGCAGGCGTTGCTAAGGAAAGGATTAACCTAAGGAAAGGATTAACTATGAACACGGAAAAGATTGAAAAGCTACTTGACTCTATGACGGTGGAGGACCTTTGCGGACAGCTGTTGAACTACAACATTGCGCCCGCAACACCCTTGGAGGAGCTGGAAGGACTGTTTCGGCGCACCCGTCCCGGCGGCGTGTTCTTTGGCGGTAACACCGACCCTGCGCGTATTGCCGCCGTCACTGCCCTTGTCAACAGGTACACGAAGGCGCCTGTTATCGTGTCTGCCGATATTGAGAACGGCCCCGGCTGCTGTATCAAGGACGCTCCCTACATACCCTACCCTATGTCCTGGGGCGCGGCAGACGATGAGGCGCTGATTGAGCGCGCAGGCCGCATCACGGCAGAAATGTGCCGCAAGGCAGGCGTGCATTGGTCCTTTGCCCCCGTTGTGGATATCAACTACAACAAGGACAACCCCGTCACCAACGTCCGCGCCATCTCGGATAAGCCTGAGCAGGTGGCGAAAATGGCAGGTGCCTACGTGCGCGGTATGCAGAGGGACGGACTGATGGTAGCAGGCTGCAAGCATTTTCCCGGGGACGGAATGGATGACCGTAACCAGCACTTCTGCACCACTATCAATTCCCTTTCCAAGGAAGAATGGATGGCAACCTACGGCTACGTATACAAGGAAATGTTCAAGGAAAACGTGGGCTCCGTGATGGTAGGGCATATTGCCCTTCCTGCCAACGAGGAGGAGATTGACCCCGTTCTCGGCCCCAAGCCGGGTACCCTCAGCTACAACACCATGACGCGGCTGTTAAAGGGCGAGCTTGGCTTTGAGGGGTGCTTGATTTCCGACGCGATGAGTATGGTGGGCACCAGCGTCATGTGTCCCCCCGACCGCCTTTCCATTGAGTTTATCAAGAACGGCGGCGATATGCTCTTGTTCCCCTTGGAGCGTGACTACGGGTATCTGATGGGCGCTGTTGAGAGCGGCGAGATAACCCTTGCGCGTCTGAAGGACGCGGTGCGCCGTATTCTCCGTATGAAGGCGCAGGTGCGCCTCTTTGAGGACCAGGAGAAAATTGCCGACTCTGTTACGGTGTCGGGAGATATCGGTCTGGTTGCCCAGGAGATTGCCGACAAGGCGATTACCGTTATCCGCAACACCCAGAGCCTTATTCCTCTCTCCCTTCCCAAGGGCTCGAAATTCCTGCTTATCAACATCCAGCGCAACCGCAACGATATGGGCTTCCCGCAGTATATGGAGCATATCAAGATTCTGGCGGAGGAGCTGGAGGCGCGGGGCTACGTTGCCGATATGATAAGCGCCTACGGTATCGACCACAAAAAGCTGGAGAAGGATATGAAGGGCTACGATTGCATCCTCTTCAACTGCCGAATCAACCCCGCGGTGTACCTTGGCGGCACCAACCGCATCAACTGGGACAACATTATGTGCTTCTGGAGAGGCGTCGGTGTTGCCCATCCCCGTGTTATCTTTACCTCCTTCGGGGACCCCTACAAGCTGTATGACCTGCCCTTTTTGCGCACCTACGTCAACGCCTATTCCCACCATGAGGTGACCTTCCGCGCCTTTATCAAGGTGCTGCTGGGTGAAATTCCCGCCACGGGCAAGAGCCCTGTTGGCTTAAAGGGCTTTTTTGACTGCCAGGTGTAGGGCTGACTGACGCGAGGCGTATATTCTTGGGCAAGGCTTCTTGCCCCGTTGCTACAAAACACAAGAAAGGACCTGTTATGAATACGGAAAAAATTGAAAAGCTACTTGACTCTATGACGGTCGAGGACCTTTGCGGACAGCTGTTGAACTACAACATTGCGCCCGCAACCCCCTTGGAGGAGCTGGATAAGCAGTTCCGAAACACCCGTCCCGGCGGCTTGTTCTTTGGCTGGAACAACACCCCTGAGCGCATTGCCGCTGTTACGGCGTTGGCAGAGAAGTATACCAAGGCGCCCGTTATCGTGTCCGCTGACATTGAGAACGGCCCCGGCTGCTGCTTGGCCGCTGAGCTGTTTTTGCCCCAGATGATGTCCTTGGGCGCGGCAGACGATGAGGCGCTGGTAGAAAGGCTGGGTCGCAGAACGGCAGAAATCTGCCGTGAAAGCGGTATTCATTGGTCCTTTGCTCCCGTTGTGGACATCAACTACAACAGGGACAACCCCGTTACCAACATCCGCGCCATTTCGGACAGCCCCCGACAGGTTGCCAAGATTGCCCGTGCCTTCGTGCGCGGTATGCAGAGAGATGGGCTGATGGTAGCAGGCTGTAAGCATTTCCCCGGGGACGGACTTGACGACCGCAACCAGCACTTCTGCACCACTGTCAACTCCCTTTCCAAGGAAGAGTGGATGGAAACCTACGGCTACGTATACAAGGAAATGTTCAAGGAGAACGTGGGCTCCGTGATGGTAGGGCATATTGCCTTCCCTGCCAACGAGGAGGAGATTGACCCCATTCTCGGCCCCAAGCCGGGTACCCTCAGCTACAACACCATGACGCGGCTGTTAAAGGGCGAGCTTGGCTATGACGGCTGCTTGATTTCCGACGCGATGAGTATGGTGGGCACCAGCGTCATGTGTCCCCCCGACCGCCTTTCCATTGAGTTTATCAAAAACGGCGGCGATATGCTCTTGTTCCCCTTGGAGCGTGACTACGGGTATCTGATGGGCGCTATTGAGAGCGGCGAGATAACCCTTGCGCGTCTGAAGGACGCGGTGCGCCGCATTCTCGTTCTGAAGGACAAGGCGCGCCTCTTTGAGGACAAGGCGACGGTTCTTGCCGAAATTAAATCCGACCGCGCCGATTTGGAGGCGGCGGCAGAGGAGCTTGCCGAAAAGAGCATTACCCTCATCCGCAACGCCCAGAATATCATCCCGATGGCGCCCGAAAAGGGAGCGAAATTTCTCATCATCAATATGCAACGCCCCGGCGAGTTCGCGATGAAGTATATGAACCAGGCGGACGTATTGAAGCAGGAGCTGGAGGCACGGGGCTACGTTGCCGATATGATGAGCGGCGTGCACGTCAACCACAAGAGCTTAGAGGAGAAAATGCCCTCGTATCATTGCATTATCTTCGCCTGCCGCATCAACCCTATGACCTACCTTGGCGGTACCAACCGCATTAACTGGGACAACATTATGTCCTTCTGGAGAGGTGTGGGCGTTGCCCATCCCCGTGTGGTTTTCGTGTCCTTGGGTGACCCCTACAAGCTGTACGAGCTGCCCTTTTTGCGCACCTACCTCAACGCCTATTCGGCAGACCCTGCCACCATGCGCGCCTTCGTGAAGGTGCTGCTGGGCGAAATCCCCGCTATGGGCAAGAGCCCCGTAGCGCTGAAGGGATTCTTTGACAGAGAAACCGACTGACGGTAACGAACGGCTCCCTGCGTTTGTAGCATAAAAGCTTGCAGCCTCCGGGATAGGTGCCGTCAGGCACAGGGCGTTGCTCGGCAAAATTCAGAGAGGTATATTATATGAGGATTAGAACTTGTCTTCGTCGCATAAAACAGATATCGTTTATGCGTAAAACCTTGAAAAGGTTTGCACCGTATATGAAGAACGGCGCCTATACGCTGTTTCCTTCCATGCGCGCTATCGCTTGGCGAGAAGAAAGCAATCTTGCCTGTGCGAAGCAGTATTTTGCTAACCGAACGAAAAGCGGAGAGAATTCCTTCGTTGCGTTTGCTAACAAGCACACGCTTTTTCGCAACAAAGAGGGGAACGGCTCGTACGAAGCCATTTACGCTGCCAATAACTATGATAAGAAAAGAGAGGTCAAGCTTTTCTCCTTTAGCGAGAAGAAGATTTTAACCGTGTGTGTTTCGCAAGAGGAAAACGAGGCGCAGATAAGGGAATACGAGCACCTGCATCACGCATACGGAATGCCGACCACGGCGCCCTTCGCGCTCATTCCGTGCGCGCATCAGATTTCTATGATTTCTCTTTTGACGCGACCTGATGACGCGCAAGCACTTGCATCTGTTGCCGATTCATGTAAGGCGTTTAATGGCGATATAGAAAAGCTTTCCTCTTTGACAAAGGAGGAGGTTCTTTCCTTTGATTACTCTGACAAAGAAATGAATAAGGCGCTTGCGACCCTCAAGAAGCAGATACGCCTTGCAATGCTTCCAAACAGATTTCCGCTTTGCTTGCAGCACGGCGACCTTTCGCGGGACAATTTGCTATACGGCACCTCGGACGGAAAGCAGGGCTTTTTCTGGATTGATTGGGAGCATAAAACGGATCGCGTTTTCTTTTACGATTTCTTCTTTTACATTCTGAATTCCGCATTTTGTTCAAAAGTAATGGCACCGTTGGAGGCGTATATAAGCGGCGCTTATGACGGGATTTTGACCGATTTTTTCCGTCATTTTGGCTTGGAATATGACCCAAAATGCAAAAAGGATTACTTTTTCCTCTTTTCCATTGCGTTCTTAAAAGAGCGTGTTTGTGATTTGGGGCATACCAACGCAGCTAAAAAATACGTAGAGTTTTTGTCTGCGCTTCCTTTTTCGGAGCCATAACGGCACAATTCTTGGGCATAAGAAGACGGTGCATCTTTTTTCTGTGCCACAGAATTCGAAGCATCGAATGTCAAGCAAGTATGTCAAAGCAAAAGCCCCCAAACGGCGAAGTCCGTTTGGGGGCTTTTTGTCTTGGTTTATTGCAGAGAAATCCACACCGTGGGGCGCACGGCGTAGTCGGGGGCGTTCACCTTGTCGCCGCCGTAAAGGGCGGAGGTGAAGCAGAAAATCATCGCGTGGTCGGCAAAGCGCTCACTTTGGGTGCGGAGCCACCATTGGCAGGTGCCGCTTTTTTGCTCGATGGCGGCGCCTCGGGCTACGGCGTAATCGGTGGGGGCGGCGTGTCCGCGCGTGTCCCCAATGTCACCGCCAAAATATTTTTGCATTTCGAGCTTGGAAAGGCAAAAGACCTTGTCGACGGTGTTCGGCGTGCCCGCGTTCTTGATTACGCCCGACAAAATCCGCGCCGCCTCGCCCTCGGTAAAGGCGGTGGCGAAAAATTCGCCGTTGAGCCAGGCGCGAAGAGAGGAGGCTTCCCAGGTAATCGGGGTCAGGCTGTGATGGTAGGGCTGACAGTCAATGCCCTTCTCCGTAATGAGAAGCGCTCTGTCCCCCGCCACATTCAAAACCTTCCAGGTGATAGGCGCCTTGCCGTTTCCTTGCTCGTAGCTGCCAAAGGAAACGAGGTCGCCAACGCGAAGGGTCTTGGGGTCAAAGGAAAGAGCGGCGGCTTTTGCGCCTGCTTGTGGCGCGGCATCCGCCTCCTGCCAGGAGAGCTCGGTCTTTTCTTCTGCCTCTGCCTCTGCCGCCATCTCTGCCCAAAGCTGCTCTTGCCAGGAGACAGTGGCGGTGAAGCGGGCGGCGGTGTCCTCGGGAAGCTCGGTGGGGTTGCCGCCCTTGGGGTCAAGCCAAAGGGCAGGGCGAATGCCGTAGGTCAGCCAGTCGGAGCCGTCCTTAATGCCCCACTCGGCGCTGACAAAGTAGGCGTCGCGGCCGCCTTTCGTGGAGCGAAGCCACCATTCGGTGCTCCAATTCCAGAAATAGGGGGTGGCGCCGTTGTCCTTGGCAAGGTCGGTGAACTTGGCGGCGGCGGTCTTTTCGTAATCCACCGCCTCCTTGCAGCTTAAGCAAAATACGCGGTCGGGGTCGGTATTCTCGCCCTGTGCGTTTTGGGTGAGCGCAATTTTCTCTCTTTCCGCTTTGTTAAAGGCGCGAAAGAAAAAATCCGTATGGAGCCAGGCGCGCAGCTCGGAGCTTTCCCAGGTGATGCTTTCGCCAAAGAAAATGTCACTGGCGCGTCCGTCATAGGCGTGGGCGTCGATAGCCATCGTGGCAAGCAGGAAAAGCTTGCCGTCCCTGACGTCTAAAACCTCCCATTCAATGGGCTCGTTTTTGCCCCCCTTTTCCTTGGGGTAGGCGCCGAAGAAGAGAATATCTCCCTTTTGAATGCCCGTGTAGTCCGCAGGCGCCAGGGTGTCAGCCGTGTAAGTAGCCAATATCTTTTACCTCAATTCTCTTTGATTTGTTCGATAGGAGCAAAACGGTACAGGGGCAATCAGGGCAAATAGAAGGTGACGGTCAGCGCCTCCTCGTTGACGGCGTAGGTGAACGCCTTGCCGCCAAGCCGCAGGGCAAGGGCGGGGACGCTGCGCAGGTAGCCGTTGTCCACCAAATCCGTCTTGGCGGCGCGCAGGGCAGAGAGGGAGCCAAAGCGGGCGGTGACCGTTTCGTTATCCTTTTGCTTTTGCGCCACGCTCTGGAAGGCGGTACGGGAGTAGGATTCGCAGTAGTAGCCGAAATAGCGGTAGTATTCGTATTCGGTGGCGGTGCAGGTGGGAATAATCTCGTCCAAGGCGTTTTCGTCCTTGTTTTCACGGAAGGCGTGGGTCTTGGTCAGCTCCGCCTCGTTGATGAAATAGTAAAGATGGGAAAGGGTGTTTGAGCCGTCGGTGGTGACGGGGTCATTCCAGGTCACGTCCACGTAGTAGGACTCGCCGTCAAAGTTGAGGGCGTTCCATTCGTGGGCCTCGCCGCCAATGCGGCTGCCCCGTACGCGGATGCAGGGAACGCCAAGCTCCTGCAAGAGAATGGAGAAGGCGGCGGCGTACCCCGCGCAAACCGCCTTGCCCTTTACAAGGCACCCGTAGGCGGTGGAGCTGGGATGGACGGTGGAGCCCGAGGCGGACATAATATCGTCCACAGACTCGGAGTCGTATACGCAGTTGTTTACCAGATAATCGTGGATATAGAGAATTTGCTCATAGAGGGTTGCCTCTTGGCGGGCGTTTGCCACAACCTCTGCCACGACTCCGTCAAGCGCCGCCTTCATTTCGGCAAGGGAGCCCTCGCCCTGGAGGATATAGGGGGTGATGGTGTACTTGGTGGTCAAGAGGGTTTCTCCCGAAAGAGAGGTGCCGCCGTTCATCCAGAAAAGGGTGGGATAGTCCCGCAAAACGGCGGAAAAGGCGCGGAAGATGGCATATTGGCTTGACGCCTCTCCTACCTCTACCGAGGTCGAGAGGGAAGAGAAGCCCTGATAAAGGGTCGTATAAATCAGCTTTTCCTCGTCGGTGAGGGTCTGGTAGTAGGCGCGGTTGTATAGGTCGCTTCCCTCTAAAACGGGAGGCGTTAAGGGACCCTTGCTGCCGCCGTCCTCGCCACCGTCCTCACCGCCCTTGAAGGAGCTGTTGACGTTGTTGATAAACGCCAAAAGACCGTCTAAGGAGCAGGCGGTACAAAGGGAGAGGGTCAGCACCAGAACCAACAAAAGGGCAAGGGCGCGTAAAAGAATGGCTTTCATAGGATAGACTCCGTTTCCGTATCGTGCTTCAAGCTAAAAGGGTAAATAAAAGGGTAAGGGGCGCCCAAGAGAGGGCGCTTCCCTGCTTCGTGGGATTACAGGGGATTGCCGTTTTTGTCAAAGAGGGGAAGGGGGGCAAGATAGGTGATATCCTGGCGCGCGATGGCGTCACCCTCCGCCAGAATGGCCATACGGCCCACGATTTCACCGCCCGCCTCCTTGACCAACTGCTCCAAGGCGTGCAGGGACTGTCCCGTGGAAATCACGTCATCGACAATCAGGACCCGCTTGCCCTTCATAGCCGCCACGTCATCTCCGTCTAAATACAGGCACTGAGATGCCTCGGTGGTGATGGACTGCACCTGGCATTTGAGAACGTCCTTCATATAGAGCTTGGGCGCCTTTCTTGCCAAGGCGTAGCGATTTTCGCCCAGCTGGCGCGCCATCTCGTGAATCAGGGGAATGCCCTTGGATTCTGCCGTAATCATAATATCGTGGGCAGGGGCAATCGCCGCCAGGGCGCCCGCGCACTTCACCGTCAGCTCCACGTCACCGAAAAGGACGAAGGCGCCGATATACAGCTCGTCGTTCAGAGGGCAAAGGGGCAAATCACGCTCAATACCCGCTACGTTCAGATGATAAACCATTTTTATATTCTCCTTTGTGTTATATACCGTAATGGGGAAGAAAAGGCTCCTCCAAGAACAGTATACACCATTTTCTTCTTGAAATCAAGTGCTTTTTGAAATCGGAAAAAACAAAAAGGGGCTGTCCGCAAGCGGACAGCCCCAAGGGGGTCGGGAACAAAATCAGTTATAAAACCTGTGGTTGGCAATGGTGAAGGCGTAGGGACGGGTCTTGGAAATCCAGGAGGAGGACACCACCTTGGGAGCGAAGAAGAATAAAATCCTATCCGACACGGTATAGCCCTCTAAGCATATCTTGGCGGCGGTGACGGCGGAGGCGGTGGGTGTCTTGTAGATGGAGCCGTCCAACACGGGAGAGAATTGCACCCCGTATTTTCTGTCAAAGACAACGCCCTTGACGGTGGAGGGGTACTGCGAGGAGGCGACACGGTTCAGCACCACGTTGCCTACGGCAATCTGCCCCAGCAGGGGCTCACCGCGGCTCTCGGCGCTGATGATACGGGAAAGCCAATATAAGTCCTCCTCGTTATATACGGCAGAGGCGCTTTTCAAGGGCGTCGCCTTGCCCTTTAAGGACACGCTACGGGCGCTTTCGTTCCAGCTCACCTCTAACGAGAGCGTTTCGGCAAGAGAGCGCACGGGACCGTAGAGCCGTCCGTCGCTGAGAATAACGATGGGGGAGGGAGAATAGAAGCATCTGCCGTTGGCGTACAGCACCGAGGAGCCCACCGAAGCGGAAACCGAAAGCCCGTCACCCTCCACCCGTGCCGTTTTGGTGGCGGCGTCGTATGTAACCTTGGCGCCGGGGTACAGAGCCTCGTAAAAGGCGCGCAGGGGTACGTATGTGGTGGAGGAAATCAGTCTTGCGTCAACGGATAAGCGGGTGCCGCCGTGGTAGACGGGCACGGGTGCGTGCGCCGATACCGAAAGGCTTGTAACGGTGTTGGTCTTGATGGGAATGAGAGTGGCGGCACTGCTCGGCACAGCCAGAGCGGATGCTGAAATCAACAGCGCAGATAAGAGAATTCCCCCTCTTTTGAGTAGTTTTTTCATAAAAACTCCTTTCTTGGGTATTTGCTCCTGCCCAGGGCAACGGGGGGCGTTGCCAAGGCTTAACAGAACGGGCTTATTATACCATGGGAAAAAAAGATAGGCAACCCACAATCTTTGCCGCTTCTGGAAATATCCGACAAAAGACGGCGACAGAAAAGGAAAATCTCCTAAATGACGGCAGGGGTGGAAAATATTGCAACGGACAGAAAAAATATTTTGCTCTTGCAAAAAAACGCAAAAGCGTGTATAATAGAGGGGACTACAAGCGCAAGGGATACAATGACAAGCAATAAAAGGAAGGACGAAGCATGAGAGCAGACGGAAAACGGGTGCGCGGCGCAAGCCCCATGTATACGGTTGCCGCATACTTTATGGCAAAGCGGTACGATGCGCAGAATATGATAGAGGTGGACGTTCCCATTGACCCCATTGGCGCCTATATTCGGGAAAAGCGCAAGGAGGGCAAGACCCTGTCCCATCTGGGTATCGTGATTGCCGCCTATTTGCGTCTGGCGGCGGAGTTTCCGCTCTTGAACCGCTTTATCGTCAACAAGCGTTGCTACGAAAGAAAAGAATTTAACGTGGGTATGGTGGTGCTGAAGCCGGGTGAGGTGGACGGCACCATGAATAAAATTCACCTGGAATTGGAGGATGACGTGTTCACCGTCCAGGAGAAGCTCAACGCCTATATTGATGAAAATCGCGAGGCAGGGGACACCAACGCCACCGACAAGGTGATTTCCGCCCTTCTGGGCATTCCCGGGATTTTGTCCGTGGGTGTGGGGGCGTTGAAGCTCCTTGACCACTTTGGGCTTCTGCCCCAGGCGGTTATTGACGCCTCTCCCTTCCATACCAGCTTCGTGGTATCCAATCTTGCCAGCATTAAAACCAACCACATTTATCACCATTGCTATCAGTTCGGCACCACCAGCGTGATTATTACCATGGGCGTGCCTAAGGAGGTACCCCAGCGCCACGGCTCCAACGTTACCTTTGAGCGCTGTCTGCCCTTAGGCATCGTGATGGACGAGCGCATCTGCTCGGGCAGCTATTTTGCCCTGGCGAGCCTGCGCTTGAAGGAGTATCTGAAAAACCCCCATTTGCTGGAGGGTCCCCCTGCCTTCCCCGTGGTTCGCGCCTGGGCAAAGCCGGGTGAATATGAGAAAATCCGCGCCAAGCGCCGCTTCAAGGAGGCAAAGCGCCGTATCGGCAAATCCGACAAGACCAAGGCGGAAAAGAAGGAAGCCCTCGCCCTTGCCAAGGCAGAGAAAAAAGCCGCCTTCCGAGAAGCAAAAGCCATCAAAAAAGCGGCTAAAAAAGCCAAAAAGTAAAGATATATTTACACAAAAAAGACGGGTGCGCCCGTCTTTTTTATAGAACGAAGAGCCCCGCCATTATGGCGGGGCTCTGTTTTTGGTTTTATTTGGCTTGCGCGAAGGGCAAACGGTTTTGCGCCGCCGCTTTTATTCACCCTTCGCGTCGGCGCCGCAGCACGCCTTATATTTTTTGCCGCTGCCGCAGGGGCAGGGGTCGTTCCTGCCGACAAGGCGAGTGCCGTTTTGGAGCGACAGGGGGGTGGGCTTGGGCTTTGCGGTCTTGTACTTGAAAAAGGTAAGCAGCTTCCCTGCCAGCAGCGCCATATACGCCTTGCCCGAGCGCAGGGTCTTATATTCCTCGGGGGTGACCTCAAGATGCTTGGTAAAATGCCCGAACACCGCCTTGATGCATCTTTTTTATAAAATACAAGCGAAACCTTTTCGCCGTCTTAAAAGGAAAGGGGACGGTGATTTTTCGGGAAAAAGGTGGAAAAAGCAGGAAAAAAAGCCTGTTTTTTGCGGCAAGGGGTTGACAAAACAAAGGATTTATGCTATATTGACAGTACCACAAAATTTATTTTCAGGAGGAAAATATCATGAAAAAGTCTATTAAGCTGTTTGCCCTCGTGATGGCACTTGTGCTTTGCACGCTGGCTCTCGTTTCCTGCTCTACCTTCGGCTCCATCAAGAGCAACTTCGAGAAGAACGGGTATGAGCTGAAGGGCGAATCCGAGAAGGCCTCCTTTACCTATGAGGACTACGAAATCAACTACACCGTACATACCTTCCAGGTAAAGACCGAGGACAGCGATTCCGCTCTTGGCGACATCATCGGCGGCATCACCCAGGGCCTTTCCACCGCGGTTGTTTGGGAGTTCGGCTCCAACGAGGACCTGGCAAAGGCATTGGCGAACAACGAGGACGTGAAGGCAGCCCTGAAGGATGCTGACGAGTCCGAAATGGTCAACGGCAACTGCGTTCTGATGACCCTCAACCCCGACGCCGTCAAGATTTTCAACGGCGAGTCCATCGAGAAGTAATTTTCAAGCAAATCAAAAAGGCACTGCGATGCAGTGCCTTTTTATTTTTCTTTGTGGCTTTTTACGAAAGGGGCGTGCCGTTCTTATCGCAAAGAACGATAGAGGAGATAACCACGTCAACGACGGGCATATTCTGCATCACGGCACCCTGCCAATACTTGGTATGGGTGTCAACGGCGGCGATGGCGTCCAGCACCTCGTAGCCCGAAAGCAGCTTGCCGAAGGCGGCGTAATTGCCGTCAAGACCCGTGCAATCCACGTGACAGATAAAGAACTGGGAGGAGGCGCTGTTGAAGTAGTCGGTGCGCGCCATAGAGAGGACGCCGCGGGTGTGGGAAAGGTTGTTTTCAACGCCGTTGACGGCAAATTCGCCCTTGATGGTGGAGGCGTAGGTTTTGCCGATGCCCCCTTGAATCATAAAATTCTCAATCACGCGGTGGAAGATAACGTCGGTGTAATAGCCCTGCTTTACCAGCTTTACAAAGTTGTCAACCGTGATGGGGGCAACGTCGGGATACAGCTCGGCAACCATCACGCCGTAGTCCTTCACGTCAATGCGGACGTATACGGGGTCGCTATTGCCGCAGGAGGCAAAAGAGGTGAGCGCCAGGGCGCAAAGCAAAAAGAGGGCAACGAGGGAACATATCCGTTTTTTCATATCAATCTCCGTTCTGCCGCCAAGAGGCGGTTTTTTACTGCCGTAGTATACCATTTTTTCGGCGACTTGTCAATATGCTTGCAGAGGGGCGCCGTTTTACACCGTGATAAACGCCGTATCGGGATAGCTTGCCCGACATGCCAAGGAGAAGGGGTAGTCGCTGATGACCCCTGCCACGTCCCCCAGGGTGTGGGGCAGATAGGCGCCCTGTCTTCCCACCTTGTCGCTGTCCACTAAGTAAAACGCCTTGCCCGTGCGGGAGATAACCGCCTTTTCCAAGAGAATATATATGTCCGTGTCGGCTTGAATAACCCCGTCCTCCGAAATACCGTAGGTGGCAAAAAACGCCTTGTCCGTGCGGTAGCGAAGGGCTTGCTCCGCCGTTTCGGGCCCCGCAATCATACTGGGCACCTCCACGATGGTGCCGCCCAACACCTTCACGGTCACGCCTGCCTCGGCGAGAAAGGAGGCAAGCATAATATTGTTGGTGATGACGGTGAGGTTTTTCTTTTCGGTGAGATACCTGCCGATATACTGGGCGGTGGTGCTGTTGTCGATAAAAACGGTGTCCCCGTCCTCAATCAGGGCGGCTGCCGCCTTACCGATGCGCTTCTTCGCCGCCTTCATCTTCTCATAGCGGAAGGGAAGCGGCACGGCGGTGTCCTTCACGGGCTCCGCGCCCCCGTAGCTGCGCTTGATTTTCTTCATCTGCTCCAAGGCGTTCAAGTCCCGATTGACCGTGGCGGTGCTGTAATGCAAAAGCTCCGTCAGCTCCTTGACGGTGGCGTAGCCGTTGCGGTTCAAAAAGTCTAAAATGCGCTCTAAGCGCTCCTTCTGGTACATAAGCCCTCTCCTTCTCTTTTTGAGAAAAGTTGATAAATTGGAAAAAACTGTAACATACTTGCAATTTTTTGAGAAATCACTATAATAATACACAGAAAGAAAAGAATTGTCAAGAGGGGCGGACGGAAAGGCGTCTGCCGCCTCCAGGAAAGGCTATACGATGAAGGATTTAACGAGGGGTAATATTTACAAGACCTTTTTCTCCTTTGCGCTGCCCTTGGTGTTTTCGGGAGTGCTTTCCCAGATGTACGCCATTGTGGATACCGTTATCGCGGGGCAGTATCTGGGAGAGGCGGGGCTTGCCGCTATCGGCGCCACCTCCAGCTATATTACCTTTATTTCCTCCTTCGTGTGGGGGTACGGCACGGGGGTCGGCATTTTCATCGGGCACCTGTTCGGCGCTAAGGAATACGGGCGCATTAAGAACAACGCCTGGACGCAGATTCTTCTGATTGTCCTTGCCGCTTTGCTTCTCGGGGGCGGCTCGGTTGCCCTCCACCGCCCCATTTTCACCCTGCTTCGGGTAGACGCCGCCGTCTGGGACGAGGCGTTCCGCTATTTCGCCATTTATATGGGTGGCTTCTTCTGCGTGGTGCTGAACAACTGCTGTATGCATATTGCCACCGCCCTTGGCTCCTCCACCGTCCCCTTCGTTTTGTCGGTGGTGTCGGGCGTTCTGAACGTGGCGGGCAATATCTTCTCGGTGGTTGTGCTGCATTGGGGGGCGTTTGGACTTGGACTTTCCACCGTCTTTGCCTCTGCCGTCACCTTTGTCATTTATCTGATTTATTTTGCCGTGTCCTTCCGCAAAATGCCCACAACCGAGAAAACGAGGCTTACCTTCGGGGAAACCAAGTGGATTTTCACCTTCTCCCTGCCCACCTCCTTCCAGCAGGCAACCATGTACGCGGCAAGCCTTCTGCTTTCTCCTATGGTCAACGCCATCGGCCCTGCCGCCACGGCGTCCTATAGCGTGACTCACCGTATTTTTGAATTCAACTCGGCGATGTTCTATAACTCCTCCCGTACCGTTGGCAGCTATACGGCGCAGTGTATGGGCGCAGAGAAGTACGAAAAAATCAAGAAGGGCATTGGTGTGGGGCTTTTGCAGGCGCTGGCGTTCTTGCTCCCCGTGATGGCGCTTTGCCTTATCTTCCCCGATACGCTGGTGGGAATTTTCTCCAAGGCAGGGGATGGCGAGAGCCTGGGCTACAGCCTCTTTTTCGTCAAGGTGTGTCTGCCCTTTGCTGTCTTCCACTGTGTGGATAACCTCTTCCACCATCTCTATCGCGGTGTGAAGAAAATGGGTCTGCTTCTGCTCTCCACGGGCTTTGCGTCCTTGGTGCGTATCGTAGTGGGCTTTATTCTCACCCCCTTCTTCGGAATGGAGGGCTTCTACGTTGCCTGGGCGGCGTCCTGGGTGTTAGAGGCGCTTTTGAATCTTCTTGTGTATCTCTTCGGGCTTTGGATTCCCAAGGAGGGAAGGAACGTTATCCGCGCCCCCCTTGGCAAGCGCCCCACAGCATAAACAGTCAAAAGGCAGAGCAGCTCTCTGCCTTATTGCTTTTGGAAAAACAGAAAGGATTTTGCTATGATAACCGTTCTGCCCCACCAGATTCCCCAAATTGACGCCTACGCCGAGAATACCCTCGGTATTCCCACCCGTGTGTTGATGGAACGGGCGGGGGAGGGGGTCGCCGCGGCGATTGCCGAGCGGCAGGGACCTTGCGCCGTTTTGATTTTCTGCGGCGGCGGCAACAACGGCGGCGACGGATATGCCGCCGCCCTCGCTCTTGGAAAGCGGGGCTTTTCTCCTTTGGCGGTGGATGTGTTCGGCAAGGGGCAGAAAAGCGAGGCGGGCAAGCATTTCCTTGCCGCTTATACTGCCCTGTACGGGGCGCCCCTGTCCCTCTCGGAGGGGCTTGCCGCCAAGGGTGATATCCTGGTGGATGCCCTGTTCGGTACGGGCTTCTCGGGTGTCCTGCCAAGAGAGGTAAAGGCGATAGTCGCTCGCTTTCAAGAGAGCGACGCCTACAAGGTGGCGGTAGATATCCCGTCGGGCGTGGATGGAGAAAACGGCTGTCTTGATTGGACATATATCCCCGTAGATATGACGGTATCTCTTTGCTTTGTAAAGCAAGGTTTACTCTCTTATCCTGCTAAGGAGGCGGTGGGAGAGTTAGTCAACTGCGACCTTGGGCTTGATGGGAAAGCGCTCCAAGAGGTCTTTTCCCTTTCCGAAACGGTAGAGAAGGAGAGCCTTGCCGCACTTTTGCCGCCTCGCGCCGCCAACTCCCATAAGGGGAGCTTTGGCAGGGTCCTCGGCATCGTTGGTAGCGCCCGCTACCCCGGGGCGGCGCTGCTTGCGGCAGAGGGGGCTTTACGGGCCGGCTGTGGGCTTTTCACCTTAGCAAGTGAGGGCAAGGTAATAGACGCCGCTCTCCTTCGCACTCCCGAAATTCTGACGCTCCCCCTTTCTCCGCTTTCCTCGCTATCGGAGAGCGAAAGCGCGGCGGTGCTGACAAGCGCCGAGGGCGCCGACGCCGTCCTTGTCGGCTGCGGCTGTGGTAAGAGCGAGGGGCTTTGCCGCCTGCTTTTGGATTTGATGGGGAAGCGGGGCGCCCCCTTGGTGATAGACGCAGACGGCTTAAACGCCTTAGCGGAGGACCGTGAAGCGGCAGAGGAGGCGTTTTTCTGTGCCCGTCGCCCCTTGGTTTTAACCCCCCACCCCTTAGAGCTTGCCCGACTGACGGGGTTGACGGTGAAGGTTATACAGGAAAACCGCCTTTCCGTTGCTAAGGATTTCGCCGCGTGCTGGAGGGCGACCCTGGTATTGAAGGGGGCGGCAACCGTGGTGGCAAGCCCCGAGGGAGAGGCGTCCGTTTCCACCGTTGGCTCCAGCGCCCTGGCGAAGGGCGGCAGCGGTGACGTGCTGGCAGGGGTGACGGCGGGGCTTCTTGCCCAGGGCGCTACCCCCTATGACGCCGCGCGCGCGGCGGTCTTTCTTCACGGCAGGGCGGCGGATGCGCTTGCCGCAAGACTTTCGGCGTATGGGGTCCTACCCTCTGACCTGCCAAGGGAAATAGCGGGGCTGATAGCGGACGCCGTACAGGGAAAGTGATGAAAAAAATACTTGCAACGGCGCTCTCTTCGTGGTATACTGGATAAAAAGCCCAAAGGGGACCAAATCATCAACCGAAAAGAGGAAACGGATATGGATATGCAAAAGGAATTAGATAGAATTTTAGAGGCGCTGACGGCGTATAAAAACGATACCGCCTGTCAGGGCGTGGTGCTGGGCATCAGCGGCGGCAAGGACAGCACGGTGGTGGCGATGCTTGCCAAGGCGGTGTTCGGGGACAAGGTGTTGGGCGTATTGATGCCCAACGGCGAGCAAAAGGATATTGCCGATTCCTTGGAAATCTGCAAGCAGCTGGGGCTTGCCCATTACGTGGTGAACATCCGCGAGGCGTTTGAGGGCGTCCTTTCCGCCATTCCCTTGGAGGTGACCGCCCAGGCGAAAACCAATATTCCGCCCCGTCTGCGTATGACCACCCTCTACGCCATCGCCCAGACCTTGGGCTACCGTGTTATCGGCACGGGCAACGCCAGCGAGAGCTACATCGGCTGGACCACCAAGTGGGGGGACGGCGCCTATGACCTTAACCCCATCGGCTCCTTGACCTGCACCGAGGTGGTGGCGCTTGGAAGGCTGTTGGCGGAGAGAATGGGGCTTGACCTTTCCTTCGTCCTGAAGGCACCCTCCGACGGCTTGACGGGCAAAACGGACGAGGACAACTTCGGCTTTACCTATCGGGAGTTGGATACCTATATCCGCACGGGTGAGGGAAGTGAGGAAACGGTGGCGAAAATCGAGAGAATGCACCGCGCCTCTGCCCATAAGAGAACGATGCCCTTGAAATTTTAAGGGCGCCTTCGCTGTGCTTGGTTGAAATTTACCGCTTTACAGGAGGAGTCGGCGGCTTTTGCCGCTTGCTCCTCCTTTCTCTTGCCTAGGCAAGAGAGAGGGGGTACGGTGATTTTTCGGTGAAAATCGGCGGAAATATTGACAGAAGCGAAAAAAATGCTATAATAATATAATAGCGTACTGTGGGTATAAATACAGGCGCCCAAGGGACGGGGACGGCATATCATAGTAAAAGAATTCCCAAAAAGGAGGTCTTTTACGGTGTCCGTTCCGCAAAAAAGCGATTCCGTTGCCGTCTTTGGGCTTGGCCGCTCGGGGCTTGCCCTGCTTTCCCATTTCGAAAGAGAGGGGATAAGGGCGGTTGCCTACGATAGCAACCCCTCGGCAAAAGCCGCCCTGGCGGCGGCGGGGCTTTCCCATATCCCCTTCTATTCGGGGGAGGACTACCGCCTGATGCCAAAAGCGGATATTCTCTACCGCTCCCCCGCCCTGCGCCCCGACCACCCTGCCTTGGCAGACGGGCTTCGCCGCGGCGCCCTGCTGTCTGACGAAATTTCTCTCTTTTGCGCCCTTTGTCCTGCCACCCTGCTGGCGGTGACGGGCAGCGACGGCAAAAGCACCACCGCCTCCCTCGTTGCCGAGGCGCTGCGCCTGTCGGGCAAGCGCGTCTTTTTGGGGGGCAACATCGGGGTGAGTCTATTGCCCTATCTTCCCGATATGCGGGCAGGAGATTTTGCCGTTTTGGAGCTTTCCAGCTTCCAGCTGACAACGGCAACCCTTTCCGCCGAGGGAGGCGTTATCACCAACCTCTCCGAAAACCACTTGAATTGGCACAAGGATATGGTAGAATACGCCGCCGCCAAGGAGCGGCTTTTCGGGCTTTGTCGCCATATGACGGTAAAGGCGGGCGTTTTTCCTCAAAGAGAGGCGCTGCGCTTTTCGCTGGACGGCGACACCCCCCTGCGCTTGGAGGGCAAGACCCTCTACGATGGGGACTCCCCCCTTTTCGAGGAGGGAGATATGCGCCTTCGGGGGCGCTTCCATATGGAAAATTTCTTGGCGGCGGCAGGCGTCACGCGGGCATTCGTGCCCCGACGTCTGTTCCTTCCCCTTGCCCGTGGCTTTTCGGGGCTTCCCCATCGGTTGGAGCCCGTAGCCACAAGACAGGGTGTCGCCTTTTATAACTCCTCTATTGATACCTCGCCAATGCGTACCTTAGCCACCCTCTCGGCGCTTTCGGAGCGGGGAGAACGGGCGGTGGTGCTGTTAGGAGGCGCGGATAAGGGGCTTTCTCTTGCCCCCCTTGCCGAGGGCTTGCCCTCCCTTGTGGAGGGGGCGGTTCTCTTCGGGCAAAGCCGCGAGGCGCTGGCGCGTGCCTTGCGTGGGCGGTTGCCCCTGGCGCTTGCCGAGAGCCTCAAGGATGCCATTCCCTTGGCGCTTTCTCTTGCCGAGGGGCGCGCCGAGGCAGTGGTGCTTTCTCCTGCCTTTACCGCCTTCGACGCCTTTCGGGACTACGCCGAGCGGGGCGAGGTCTTCAAAAGGGCGGTGCTTGCCCTACCCGAATAAATGCAAACAAAGGTTTACAAATTGGGGATATCCCCCACACATACAACAGAAAAAGAAACGGAGCGACTATGACAGACACAAAGGCGCTGCTGGAAAGGGCAGAGGAGGCGCTTGCCCCCCTTTTCAAGCAAATTGACAAAACGGCACAGGCATGCACGGAGCGCGTGCTTGCCGCCTTTAAGGAGGCAAGAGTATCCTCCACGATGTTCGGCTCTACCGACGGCTACGGCTATGACGATTACGGCAGAGATACCCTGGATAAGATTTACGCCACCGTGTTTGGCGCCGAGGCGGCATTCGTGCGGCATAGCATTCTTTCGGGAACCCACGCCTTGACCATTGCCCTGTTTGGGCTTCTGCGCCCGGGCGACACCCTGCTTTCCATCACGGGCAAGCCCTACGATACCTTGGACGAGGTTATCGGCATTTGCGGCGAGGAGGGCGCGGGGTCACTCAAGGATTTCGGCGTCCGCTACGCCGAGGTACCCTTGACGGCAGAGGGACTGCCCGACAAGGAGGGAATTTTAGAGGCGCTGCGCCGTGAAAAGGGCGTGAAGGTTGCCTTTATTCAGCGCTCCAAGGGGTATCTGGACAGAAAGACCCTGTCGGTTGCCGAGATTGGGGAGCTGGTGGCTCTGGTCAAATCCGTGTCGGACGCCTTTGTGGTGGTGGACAACTGCTACGGCGAGTTTGTGGACGGGAAGGAGCCCTGTGCCGTGGGCGCCGACCTTGCGGTTGGCTCTCTCATTAAAAATCCAGGCGGCGGTATAGTGGAGTGCGGCGGGTATCTGGTTGGCACGCGCCGCGCCATTGAGCTTTGCGGCTACCGCTTTTCCGCTCCAGGGGTGGGTCTTGAAATCGGCGCCAGCCTTGGGCATAACAAATCCCTTTACAAGGGTCTGTTCTACGCCCCCCACACCGTGGCGCAGGCGCTGAAAACGGCGCATCTGTGCGCCTACCTCTTTGCCGAGGCAGGGTACAAGACCGAGCCTGCCTGGGATGAGGCGCGGCACGATATTATCCAGACCGTGACCTTCGGTACCCCCGAGGGCTTGATTGCCTTCTGCCGCGGCATTCAGGAGGGCTCTCCCATTGACGCCTTCGTGTCCTGCGAGCCCTGGGCAATGCCCGGCTACCAGGAGCCCGTTATTATGGCGGCAGGCACCTTTACCCAGGGCGCATCCTTAGAGCTGTCGGCGGACGGGCCCATCCGTCCCCCCTATATCGCCTTTATGCAGGGCGGTCTTACCTACGAGTCGGGTAAATACGGCGTGCTGTGTGCCTTGGAAAAGGTAAAGGGCTTAGACGGGAAAGACAGCTGACGCGCGTTGGGAAATTTGCCTCGTTAAAACGAGCTTGTTCTCTCTTGACTGAAAAAAGAAAAGCGCCCACGGGCGCAAAAGGAAGGAAAACGATATGAAAAAATTTCTGGCTCTTTGCTTGCTTGCCGCGCTGCTGGTTCTGGCGCTTGCCTCCTGCGGCGGCACCGAGGACGGCACCCCCGCAGGCTTCAAGAAGGCGTCGGATGACGACGCCTGCTCCTATACCCTCTACGTTCCCGATACCTGGACGGTAGCCTCGGGAAGCACCACCGATTACACCATGGCAACCATTTCCACCACCGACCCCTGCTCGGTCAGCGTGGCGGTGGTCAGCGCCGTGTCCGCTTCCACCGTTGCGGAATATTGGGAGGACTGCCAAGAGGAGTACGGGCGGCTCTTTGACGAGTTCACCCCCGACGCCCAGGGACAGGGCGAGGTGGTTTCCATTGGCGGCGGCTACGGCTCCCGTTATTTCTTCAACGCCAAGTACGGCGGCGCCGAGTACCGCTATATGCAGATTTTCTTCACCCATATGGATTCTCCCTTTGCGGGGCGCCTGTATATTTTGACCTATACCGCCTCGGCAGAGCATTTCGATGCCCACTACGATAACGAGCAAGAACAGGATGTTTTGGCGATTATTTCGCACTTCAAGTTTGATTGAGGGAAAGACGCCGCGGGGATTCCGCCTGCGGCGGAGTGATATGCCGCCTTTGGCGGCGTGATATTGCCGCCTTGCGGCAGTGATATGCGGCAAAGCCGCGTGATATTCCACCTACGGCGGAGTGATATTGCCGCTTTGCGGCAGTGATATGCGGCAAAGCCGCGTGATATGCCCAAAAGCTCGCAAGCGAGCTTTGCGGCGGCGTGATATTGCCGCTTTGCGGCAGTGAGAAGCATACCGCCAATAAGCCTTCCCCGGTGGGGGAAGGTGTCAGCGAAGGCTGACGGATGAGGCGCCTTCAAGGAGAAAAACTCCTCATCCACACAGATGGCTTTGCCATCTGCCGTCCCCACTTCTCCCACAGGAGAAGGCTTATAGTGTGATATTCCGCCTGCGGCAGTGATATGCGGCAAAGCCGCGTGATATGCCCAAAAGCTCGCAAGCGAGCTTTGCGGCAGTGTGAAATGAAGGAAAAGACGAGATGAAACGAATTTATTTGGACAACAGTGCCACGACCCCTCTTTGCGCGGAGGCGTTAGCGGCGTATACCGCCGTTGCCACCGAGTCCTACGGCAACCCCTCCTCACGTCACCGTATGGGGCAGGAGGCGCTTCGTATTCTGCAAGAGGCAGAAAAGGAGGTGCTTTTGGCGTTGGGCGCCAAGGACGGACGGGTGATTTTCACCTCGGGTGGCACCGAGGGCAACAACCTTGCCCTGTTTGGCCGTGCCTTTGCCAAGGAGCGGTTTGCCCGTGGCGGCAAAATCCTCACTACCCGTGGGGAGCACGCCTCGGTAAATGCCCCCTTAGCAAGCCTTGCCGCCCGTGGCTTCCAAACCGTTGATATTGGAACGGCAGGGGGCGTGTTGGATTTGGAAGGGCTTGCCGCGGCGGCTGATGAGAAGGTTTTCCTTGCCAGCCTGATGGCTGCCAACAACGAAACGGGGGCGCTCTACGATATTGCCGCCGCTTCGGATATTTTGCGGGCGGGCTGTCCCGATGCCGCCCTGCACGTGGACGCCACCCAGAGCTTTATGAAGCACCCCTTTACCGTCAAGAGCCTTGGCGCCGATATGGTGACCGTCAGCTCCCACAAGGTGGAGGGACCCAAGGGGGTTGGCGCTCTTTGGGTGTCGGGCGCGCTTTTGAAAAAACGGGGACTCTCCCCCATACTCTTGGGAGGCGGTCAGCAGGACGGCTTGCGTAGCGGCACGGAAAACGTGCCGGGAATTGCGGGCTTTGCCGCCGCCTTGCGCGTGTGGCGCGAGAAGGGCGAGGAGCGCAGATGCCGAGTGGCCTCCCTGCGTGCCGCTCTCTTGGAGGGCTTGCAGAGGGAGGAGCTGAGGGATAGCGTTCTGCCCCTTTTGCCCCCCGTCTTTTTGGATAACATCCTCAATATCGAGGTGAAGGGCATACGGAGCGAAACGGTGCTGAACGATTTGTCGGGCAGAGGCATCTTCGTGTCCGCAGGCTCTGCCTGCTCCTCTCACGATGCCCACCTTTCCCCCGCTCTTTTAGCCTACGGCAAAACCAAGGACGGCGCCGATTCCTCGGTGCGTGTCAGTCTCTCCTACCGCAACACGGAGGAGGATATCGAGGCGCTACTCTGCGCCCTTGCCGATATCGTGAAAAGCCGACAGAAGAAAAGATAAGGCGCTCCGCCTTGCAAGATAAAACAAACCGCGAAAGGATAGACTATGAAACCGCTTTTTACCGCCGCTGATATTTTGCTCCCCGATTTTACCGCCGTGGATGCGGAAAAATACGCCTGCATCGCCTGCGACCAGTTCACCTCCGAGCCCCGTTATTGGGAAGAGGTGAAAACGCTCGTGGGGGACGCCCCCTCCTTGTTCCATATCATTCTTCCCGAATGCTATCTGGAAAGCGAGGACGAGGCGGCGCTCACTTCCCGTATCGCCCGTATTCACGCCAATATGAAGCAGTATGAAAAGGGTGTATTCTCCACCCATAAGGACAGTATGATTTATCTGGAAAGAAGGGACACGGCAGGGAAGGTTCGCCGAGGACTTGTGGGCAAGATTGACTTAGAGGGCTATTGCTACGAGAAGGGCTCGACAAGCCCCGTCCGCGCCACCGAGGGAACGGTGCTTTCCCGTATTCCTCCCCGTCTTCGCGTGCGCCGTGGCGCTCCCTTGGAGGCGCCCCACGTGATGCTGCTTATCGATGACCCCGAAAACACCCTCTTTTCCCGGGTGGAAAAGGGAGAAAAGACCCTCGCCTACGATTTCACCCTGATGCAGGGCGGCGGCGCTGTCAAGGGCTATTTTCTCTCTCCCGCTCTGATAGAGTGGGTGGAGGGCTTCCTCTTGGCAATGGAAAAGAAGGCGCCCCTGCCCTACGCCGTAGGGGACGGCAACCATTCCTTGGCAACCGCCAAGGCGTATTACGAGGAAATTAAGGCGACCCTCGGCGAGGAAAAGGCAAGGCTTCACCCTGCCAGATACGCCTTGGTGGAGCTTGTCAATATTCACGATTCCTCCCTGGAATTTGAGCCGATTTATCGCCTGCTTTTGGGCGTGGAGAAGGATACGCTTCTTGCCGAGCTTGATGCGTTTTGTAAAGAAAATACCGAGAAAGGCAACCAACAGTTTACACTCCTTTCCGCCCAAAACGGAGAGGTGTCCGAGGCGTCCTATACCCTTTCTGCCGTTGCCCATTCTCTGACCGTCGGCACCCTGCAGATTTTCTTGGATAAGCTCCTGCAGAGGCACCCCGAGGCGTCCTTGGACTATATCCACGGGGAGGATTCGCTTCGCGCCCTCTGCCTGGAGAAGAACGGGCTTGGCTTCCTTTTTGAGGGTATGGAAAAGAAGGAGCTTTTCCCCTCGGTTGCCAAGGACGGCTCCCTGCCTCGCAAGACCTTCTCCATGGGTACCTCCAGGGACAAGCGGTATTATCTGGAATGCCGCCGCATTGAGGATAGCGCATGCTGAGCTTCGGGGGTATCTCCCTGCGGCACGGCTTGCTTTTAGCCCCCCTGGCAGGGTATACGGACGTTGCCTTTCGCGCCATCTGCCGCCTTCACGGCGCGGAGTACCAGGTCACCGAGATGGTGTCCTCCCGCGCCCTTTGCTATCACGATAAAAAAACGCCCCGTCTTGCCCGTGTAGGGGAGGAGGAGCTACCCTGTGCCGTGCAAATCTTTGGAAGCGAGCCCGCCTATATGGCGGAGGCCGCCGCTATGGTGGAGAAGGGAATGGCAGGCGGGGCTGCTCCCTCGGCAATCGACATCAATATGGGCTGTCCCGTGAAAAAGATTGTGTCGGCAGGAGACGGAAGCGCCCTTTTGAAGAATCCGAGCCTGGCGTACGATATCGTCAAGGCGGTAAAGGGCGCCGTTTCCTTGCCCGTTACCGTCAAAATACGGGTGGGCTATACCGAAAAGGAAAAAGGGAAGGGCATTCCCGAATTTGCCAAAGCCTTAGAGGAGGCAGGCGCCTCCCTTATCACCGTTCATGGGCGCACCCGTGAGGCGATGTACAGCGGACAGGTTGACCTTGCCTCTATCGCCGCCGTCAAGGCGGCGGTGTCTGTGCCCGTGGTGGGCAACGGGGATATTGCCTCGGCAGAGGACGCCCTTCGTATGCTGCGGGAAACGGGCTGTGACGGGCTGATGATAGGCAGAGGCGCTGTCGGCAACCCCTTTGTTTTTGAAGAAATTGCCGCCGCCTTGGAGGGGAGGGACTATACGCCCCCCACGGTAGAGGAGCGGTTATCTTTGGCGCTTTTGCACCTTTCGCTTTTGGAAAAGGAAGCGGAGCGGGCGTTGGCAACGGGGGAAAGCGCCCCGCCCTTTGCCGCCGAGGCGCGCAAGCAGATTGCCGCCTACACCAAGGGTATGCGAGAGGGCGCCGCCCTGCGCGCCGCCCTCTGCCGCGCCGCCTCCCTGGCGGAAATGACCGCCATCGTGACCCGCGCTTTGGAAAAGTAAACGCGCTCCTTGAAGCTCAATCCCTATATACAAAATACACAAAACCTACAAGAAGGGGCTGTCTGCCAAGACCGCCCCATTCTCTTTGGAAAAACGATTGACTTTGGGGGGAATGGCTCATAAAATGTGGAAAAAGCAAAAATATTCGCTCATAAAATGTGCAAAAGCAAAAAATATTCGCTCATAAAATGTGTTTTGTGTTGACAAATCATTAAAAAAAGCGTATAATAAGAGCAACATTGTATGACGGAGGCCGTTATGTATTTAAGACGAAAAATTGACGCATATCTTGCAGAGTGGAAAAACAACGCCCAGCGAAAGCCTCTCGTTGTAAAAGGGTGCAGGCAGGTTGGCAAGACAGAGTCTATTCTTCATTTTGCAAGAGAAAATTATGAAAGCGTTGTGGAAATCAATTTCGTAAGAGATGAGAAATACAAAAAAATTATCGTTGACGGGTACGACGTTGACAGTATTATAAAAAACATTTCCAGAATTGACCCGACCAAGCGATTTGTACCGCAAAAGACCTTGCTGTTTTTTGACGAAATAACTGAGTTTCCGGAAATTGCGACTGCGCTCAAGTTTTTCAGAATTGACGGGCGCTATGACGTCATATGCTCGGGCTCTATGCTGGGCGTGAACTACAAAAGGATAGAAAGCAACAGTGTTGGAAACAAAACGGACTACACGATGTTTTCGATGGATTTTGAAGAATTCCTGTGGGCCAAGGGCTATGGCGAGGACACGGTTGCGGATATGCTGGCGCATATGCGTGAAATGCGACCGTTTAATGAATTGGAAATGGATATTTATCACACGCTTTTTCTTGATTACGTTATTCTTGGCGGTATGCCCGCGGTGGTGAAGGGCTACGTTGAAAAAGGAACGTTTGAAGGCTCCCTGGAGGCGCAAAGGCAGTTGATTGCCGACTATAAGGAGGACATCCGCAAATACGCCGAGGGGCTGGACCAGGCACGCGTTATAAACGTGTTCAACAGTATCGCACCGCAGCTTGCGAAGGAAAATAAAAAATTTCAAATTGCAAAAGTGGCTCCCGGAGCCCGTTTCAGAGATTACAGAGGGTGCGCGGAATGGTTGGCGGATGCGGGTATCGTGAATGCTTGCTATTGTCTTGGCTATCCTGAGCTCCCCCTGGGCGGCAACTGCGACACCGACAAATTCAAGCTTTATTTTGCTGATACGGGTCTGCTTGTAGCCCTGCTTGACGAGGAGGCGGGCGAGGACCTTCGCGCAAATAGAAACCTGGGCGTCTATAAGGGCGCGTTATACGAAAATATAGTGGCAGAAGCATTGGCTAAGTCGGGATACAGCCTGTATTACTATACGCGTGAGGATTCCACACTTGAGGAGGATTTCTTTATCAGAAGCGCGGAAACGCTCATTCCCGTTGAAGTTAAGGCAACGGGTGGCAAAGCAAAATCTCTTCGCACGTTGATTGATTCGAACAAATATGCCGACGTCCAATACGGCTTCAAGCTTTCTCACGGCAACGTTGGCTATAGCGACGGGATTTTTACGTTTCCCTATTTTTGCGCGTTTTTGCTAAAGCGCTTCGTGAAGAGCTTTTCTTTTGAGAAACGAAAGGAAAATGCGTAAAGGCGCCGCCTCCCTGGCGGAAATGACCGCCATTATCCGTCAGGCGTCGGAAAGCTGAATTGCCCCGCCAAGCCTTCTCTCGCCTTCACAAAAAGCAAATTGCCCCGCAATTTCGCTTTTTCTCATTTTTGTGTTTTCTAAAGGAACCGTTTGCAAAAACGGTTCCTTTTTTGTTTGTTCGTCAGTTTGACGAAAAATGTCAAAAAAATGCTAAAAACATATATAATATATAGGAAAAAGACTTGACAACGCAGTATAAATGTGGTAAACTGTACATAGTATGGAAATGTGTTTCCTTTTCTCGCGCGGTGCGCGCTTGGGGGCTTCTCTTTGCGGCGGCTTTTGGTCAGGGCCGCGGCGAAAAGAGCGCCTCGGCGGCTTGGCGTGAAAGAAGGAAGGATTCCACATGAGAAAAAACAAGAGAGGAAACAGTTATGAAAAAGCGTTTACTCAGTCTTCTGCTGGTAGCCTGCATGCTGCTTTCTATGGTGCCCGTGTTCAGCACCGTGGCGGTAGCGGCAGAAAACTCTGCGGAAGAAGAAACTCCTTATGACTACAGTAAGCTGTACGTGCAAAACGGCTTGAAGCTGCTTTACACGGCTTACGCAGGTCATAGCACCGTCGACCTCGCCAACAATAAGTGGGTCGACGCCTCCGGAAACGGAAACGATGCTACCTTCGTGAATGCGGCAGCGTCCTCCACGGGCCCCGCAATCAATTGGGAAGCTAACCGTAACGGAAAGAACGGCGTTGGCTACGATATGCTGGGCGGTACCTGGGACGGTGTGACCAACTCTACCCCGGATAAAAGTGCCAACTACAACCTTGGCTCCAGTGTGTATCTTAACCTTCCCGTAGCCGTTATGAAGGCTATGAATGATGGCAACTACACCTTGGAATATACGGTTGAATACCCCAGCATCCATTGGTACAACAGCGAGGGTGTTCTGCAGACCGAGGCGCCCTACGCAACGGGTGCTTTGGCTACCACGCTTTCCGATATTCTCGGTACGATGCGTGCCATTTATCAGCGCGGCGATACAACGCAGACATTGACTTACGTCCGTTGCGCGCGTTGGTTCCAGGCAGGCGGCACGACGGGATGGGGAAGCGCTCCCAGTACTTATCTGGTAAGCTCGATGCATAGCGAGCAGGGCCGTGCCAATGACGGGATTTACACCCAGACCGTTTCGCGTATCTGGAATACCGAAATCATCACCTTCCCCACCTACATTCTGACCAAAGAGGACGGGACGGAGATTACGGAGTACGCTCTCAACTATCTGCAGGGCTACAATGCCGACGCGACGCTGGACACTACGGGTGCTACTAAGTATTACGTTGTGAACAACGGCGGCAAGTATGAGATTTATGCCGAAGGCGGCTCCACCGCTATTTATAACAATCTCTATACGGACGTTGACTTCTTCGCGCCTCTTGCTTCTATTGTCAGCACCGCGGAAAGCCCCGTGTACTTCACGGTTTCTGCGGGCGAGCAGACCACCAGAAGCGTGGTGTACGCCGTTGGAAACAGTGGCGGCAAGAAGGAAAACTCGCAAGTCTATTACGAGAACAACCTCTATGCAAGACCGACCAACGTAAACAATAGTTCTATCTATGCCAAGTGCCAAAGACCTTACTACATCAAGGACGCCTCGGCAACCGTCTTCCAGATGTTTATCAAGACGCCTGTGACGGCATACTCCATCCGTTTGTATGACAGAGCGCTTGAGGACTACGAGGCTAAGCAGAACCACTTTGCTGACGTTTGCGCCTTCTACAAGCTGGACGTGGCTGCGTTCCTTACCTATTCCGAGGACGTGCAGAGAATGGCACACGAGGCGTTCCTGCAATATGATATGAACGAAGCCGATTACGATGCAACGAAGGCTTCCCTGCAAATCTATCTGGATTTGGTAGGCGCAAGCAGCCTCTACGATTATTCGGAGCTCTATCATAAGGAAGGCTTGGTTGCTCTCTATACCTCCTTTATGGCGGACAATAACGTAGATTTCACCACGGGCGCATGGACCAACGGTGTCTCCGACGGTGCCGCCGCGCGCATCTCCAACCCCTCCAAGTGGGTTAGAAACGCCTTTGGCGCAACGGGCTTCCATCTGGAGGCCGTGACGGGCGGTCTGGGCGCTAACACCATCTTTATGGAGCTGCCCTACGAATATATCACGGGTGATAATTACACCATTGATACCTTCGTCAATCTGCGCCGGCACGTTAAGGCTGACGGCACGTTCCTGGGCAACACCTCTACCTATAACGTGACGTTCAATACCTACTCCTACGTATTCCGTCTGGACTCCTTCAACCTGATGGGTCCTGTTGCGGTAGACGCGCAGTGGCGTGTGATGTACTCCAATTACACCATTGACGGCGGCTTGAACGGCGGTATGACGGACCCCTTGGGTAACAGCCTGAATATTTATTCCGGCACCTCCCCTGCGGAAGTCCGCACCTATTACTTCGCTCCCACGTCGGCGGGCAGCAAGTACGCGAGCGACGCAAAGTTCGAGCTCGTTCATAACTCCCTGACGGGCCCGCAGTTCGTGGGCGGCTTTGCTATCACCAAGACAACGGCAGACGGCAAGTCCACCTTTGCTATGTACAACCAGGCAGCCTCGAAAACGTTTGCTACCTATAACGTTGCCGATATGGAAAAGGCAAAGGGCGCGACCGTGACCTATACCGATGCAGAGGGTAACGAGCAAACGGTAAACAAGGCTACGGGCATCACCCTGTCCAACTCCTATATCTTCGCAGATAATCCCGCATTTATTTACGCGGTGCGTATCTATAACGACCAGCTGAGCGAAAACGAGAAGACGCAGAACTATTTTGCGGACGTTGCCGCCTTCTACGGCTTGGATATGAGCAAGTTTGCCAAGCTGAGCGAGAACGCGCAGAAGAACGTTATAAAGACGGTTGGCGCGGAGTTTATGGCGCTGACCCTGCAGAACGATGACCTGACGGCTTACACCGAAGAGAGAAAAGCGGCGCAGGCAATTCTGGATAAGGCTTTGACTGCCTTTGTTTTGAATGAATACGACCTTCTCTACGTTGGCGCTGACGGAAGCAAAACCGTTAACGGCGGTAAGCTGACGATGTTCCTTTCCGCTATGGCGGGCAATAATAATGCTGACCTGGCAAGCGGCAATTGGTACGATAGAGTGGGCGGCTACAACGCTACCTTCAAGAACGCAACGAACGTTACCTGGGTTTCCAGAGGCGAAAGCGGCGTTGGCTACGACCTCTACGGCGGTACCTGGAACGGCTCCGCCTGGGATACCACGGGCACCAACCTGCAGAACGGCGCGCAGCTGACTCTCGACGTTAACGCGATGAAGGACCTGAACGATAGCGCCTACACCTTCGAGAGCATCGTTGCCTTCCCCAGCGTGCAGTGGACGGACGAAAACGGACAACTGCAAACCACCAATTATACCAATAGCGTTTACGGCTGGGTTGTTTCGGACTCCGATGCTATCGGTAACCTGTACACCATTTACCAGCGCTCTGACTCCACGGGCACTCTCGGCGTTGTTCGCCGCACCCGCTGGTACCTCGGTAACGGTAAGGGTAACTGGAATAATTCCGGTGGTATAGGCGACAACCGTTACGGCTGCTTCTGTGACAGCGCTGCCCGTAACAATGGCGGTGCGATTTACAACCAGAACATTGAGCGCCGCTGGCTGAGCGACCTCACCTTTGATACCTACGTATTTAAGGATGCCGAGGGCAACGAGCTTGCCTCCGCAGGTAAGACCCAGCTTGACCAGCGCCACGTTTCGGGCGCCGCAGTCCTGGACACCACGGGCGCAACCAAGTATATGGCGCTGAAGGTCTCCGGCAGCTACGAGATTTACGCAGTGGCTGAGGACTCGACAAAGACGCTGCTGTATAACAACCTGTTTGATACGGTATACACCTGGCTGGCTCCTCTGTTGACCACGGACGAAGCAAACCCCCTGTACTTCACCGTTTCCGCAGGCACGGACGTAACCAAGCAGGCAACCTATTACATCAACGGCGCCGGCTACGGCAGAAACTTCTACACCAATGAGAGGTATGCCTATACCTCGTCTGCGCAAAGCACGGCGTTCGCCACCTATTCCAATATGCCTGTTTATCCCAGCGACAGCGTCGCGAAAGAGTTCTTTATGTTCAAGAACGCGCCCTGCTCCGTTTACAGCATTCGTCTGTATGATGCTGTTCTGGTAGCAATCGAGAAGGCACAGAACCACTTTGCGGACGTTGCTTCCTACTTTGCGCTGGAGTTAGACGGCTTCCATACCCTGAGTGCGGAGGAAAAGAGCCGCGTATATACCGCGTTTGCCGCAATCGAGCTTGACAAGGCAACGGCTGCTGAGGCACAGACGCTTCTCGACGCCTTCACCCTTAACGCCTACGATATGCTTTACGTTGGTATGGACGGAAACGAAACCGCTAACGGCGGTAAGCTGACCATGTTCCTGTCCGCTCTGGCAGGGAACAGCTCCGCTGACCTTATTAACGGCAAGTGGTACGACAAGACGGGTAACTATGACGCTACCTTCACCAGCACCGCAAACGTTGCCTGGGTTTCCCGCGGCGAGAACGGCGTTGGCTACGATATGCTGGGCGGTACCATCAAGGAAGACGGCTCCTTCGATACCTCTGCCAACTACACCATTCTGGAGAATGCAAGACTGACCCTGGACGTTGCAGCCCTCAAGGCGTTGAACGACGGCGCTTACACCTTGGATTACATCGCCGACTTCCGCAGCGTACAGTGGTATGACTTGGACGGTGTTCTGCAAACCACCAATCACGCCAACGCGAATATGGCGGGCTACACCACCTATTCCGAGTGGATTGGTACCTTGAAGAACATTTACCAGCGCTCCGACATTAAGAGCGACCTGCATCCCCGTCAGGTTCGTTGGTTCTTAGCACCCGGCGACACTCTGTGGGGCAGCGGTCAGTACTACTTCAACGCCCAGCTGCACGGCGAGACCAGCCGTCAAGGCGGCGGTATCCAGGCGCACGAGATTATCCGTGTGAAGGAAACCGTAACCATGGAGACCTGGATTTTCACCTATGAGGACGGCTCCACCGTTGAAATCGGCCAGAATAAGCTGAAGGTCTTCGGCGGTGCGTACACCTTCTTGACCGACGGCACCAAGTACGTTGTAACCGCAGGCACCAAGAAGATTAACGACACGCTGAATCACGATGTGTACAACATCGCTCTCGAGGACGGCACGGTTGTTTCTACCAACCTCTACTCCGGCTATACAGATCTCTTCGGCACCTTGAAGGAGGGAACCGTTACCGTAACGGAGGGTGAAACGGAAACTGACAAGTACACGCTCACCATGACCAAGGACGGTAGCCAGTACAAGGAAGGTATTTATTACACCAACGAAAAGGTTATGACCACCACCCAGCTCTCCAGAGCCGATTATGCACATAACGGCTTGGACGGCTACGTGTCTGACTCTACCTCCACCAACTTCATTATGTTCAACAGAACGCCTTGCGCTGTTTACAGCGTTCGTCTGTATGACGCAGACCTGACGGCAAGCGAGAAGGCACAGAACCATTTTGCAGACCTCTGCGCTTACTACCTGGTAGACATTGCAGGCTTTGCGGATGCTTCCGCTGATGCCAAGGCTGCAGCCTATGCGGCAGTAGCAGGACTTTCCATGCTGGCTGAGGATGACGCAGATTACGTTGCCACCAAGGCAAAGGTACAGGCAGCTGTTGACAATGCAACCACCGTTGCCTTCGAGGCAGGTGCAACCCTTCCCGCTGTGGTTGAGGGTGTTGCTGACAGAGTGGTAGCTGTTTGGGTAACGGCTGACGGCGAGACCAAGTATCTCCCCGGCACCGTGCTGGCTGATGCCGCTACTCTGACCCCTGTGCTTGTTGCTAAGGGCGAGACGGTTGATGGCGCAAGCGTAAGCGTGGCAAACGGCGGTTTGCGCTTCAAGACCACCTTCTCCGCCTCCGATTACTACACCTTGGGTAAGGTAATGGGCAACGAGAACGCTGTGCTTTCGATGATTATCGCTCCCGAGCTTCTCATCGAGAACGTCGCAAACGGCGTCTTCACCAAGGAGGCGCTGGGCGCAGACAACTACGTTGAGGTAGCTATTAACGGTTACTTCGATTTGGAAGGCGACACCTACACCTTCGCGGCAGGTCTTTCCGAGCTTTCCGCCGTCACCAAGGCAAATGACCTTTCCTTCGCGGCAGTTCTTTGCTTGACGGTGAAGGTAGGCGAGGAAACCTACGAGATTTACGGCGACTACAACGCCGACTGCAACAGAAGCGGTCTTGACGTTCTGACGCCCTATATCGAGGACGTTATCGCAGGCGAAGAGACTGTGGCAGACGACCTGAAGGATGACCTTTATAACCTCTACACCGGCTTCGCAGCCCACGATACCGCCCTTGCCGCTTCCTTGAAGACGGCTCTGGGCATTCAATAACCTGAAAGGAAGGACTAAAAACGATGAAAAACGTTTATGAAAAGCCTGCTTTGGAAGAAATCCGCATCCAAACGGAAGACATCCTTTTGGTTTCGGGTGAGCTTGAAAAGGCAGACGAGGTTTACGAAAAAGACAAGGACTGGAATGTAACCGGTTTGGTCTAAAAGAGCTGCCTCACCTCTTTTGAGGTGAGGCACCGAAAAAGCCGCTTCGGCGGCTTTTTCTGCTCTCAGTTCTTTGTGCGTTCTCTGAACGCCCAAAGAACGCCGAAAAAACGCCCAAAGAACGCCGCTTCAACCCGGCTCTCACCTCCCCTTGCCTGCTAAGCAGGCAAGGGGAATACCACTGAAGCCGTAAGGCTTCAATATCACTGCCGCGAAGCGGCAATATCACTCTTTGCGTTAGCAAAGAACATCACTTAAAAAGAGCCTATCGAAAATCGGTAGGCTCTTTTGACGCCTCATCCACCGCAAGCGGTCCCCCTTCTCCCGCGGGAGAAGGCTAAAAAGAGCGAAGAAAAGTAAAATTGCTTTGCAATTTAGCTTTTGTGAAGAATGAAGAGCGAAGAGTGAAGAAAAGTAAAATCGCTTCGCAATTTAACTTTCGTGCAGAGGTAAAAAACAAAATCGCTTTGCAATTTTACTTTTTTTAGGCTTGCTTCTTTTTTTGTTTTATGCTACAATGGGGTGAAGAAGCTTCACGGCAGGGCCACGGGGAAGCACCAACGCAAGGCGGTCTACGTACCTACGGCGCCATACGGGTATGGCATAAGAGGGTTTTTGGCACGCGGCGAAGGGGAGAGGAGAGCTTTATGCAGACGCTGGGAAACGAGATACCCTTTTTTAACGGGGAATCCTTTTTTGAGGGAGAGGACAAGGTGTATATTCACCTGTCTACCGATTTTCCCGATTACGTGGGCGTTTCGCACCGACACGCCTTTATTGAGATTGCTTACGTGCTGTCGGGGGAGGCGGTGCATACCGTGGGCGACCGAGAATACAAGGTCAAGCCCGGGGACGTGACGCTGATTAACGGCGGCACGCCGCACAAGTTTACGCCCGTTATGGATGCCCCGGAGCATTTTGTGGCGTATGACCTGATGTTTATGCCCGACTTTTTTGACAATCTGGCGATTAACACCAACCAATTTGCCTCCCTGCAAAACAGCTTTCTGTTCTACTCTCTTTTTCAGAATGACGCCCTGTCCCAGCCCGACCTTTACGTGACAGGCAAGCGCTATTCGGACTACGGCGAGCTTTTCACTCGCATTTATCACGAATTTACCCACAAGGAGCGCGGCTACATTCAGCTCATTCGCGCCTACGTGGTGGAGCTGATTATCAAGCTGTTCCGTGACATTGAACGGGGCGGACGGGCGGTGCTGTCCGCTGAGCAGGAGGAAACGGTCAGACGGGCGGTTGCTTTTATTCAAGAGAATTACAACGCCTCGCTTTCCGTAGACGAGATTGCCAGCGGCGTGTTCCTCGGTCCCGACCATTTCCGCAAGCTGTTCAAGCGCGCCACGGGCTCCTCGGTTGCCGCCTTTCAGCAAAAGCTTCGCATTGACGAGGCGTGTCGCTTGCTTCGCACCTCGGCGATGCCCATCAAGGACATTTGCGCCGCTGTGGGGTATGGTGATATGAAGGCGTTTTACCAGGCATTCAAGAAGCTGACGGGCAAAACCCCCAACGAATACCGAAACAACCAATAAAAAACCCGTTTTAACCAATGACAAAGAAAAAAATATTTGGTATCATAAAGGTAAGATAAGACTATTGCCGCTTTGACGCGGATTGGCTCTGTGTCTTACAAGGCGTGAAGGCACGGCAATAGCCCTGTTCTTGCGCCTTTTTTGTTGCTTGAAAAGGGCAGAAAAAAGAGAGGAGAAGCAACCTATGGCAATTCAGACTGTTTGCGGAAAAATTGACGGCAAGGAAGCAGGCATCGTCACCCCTCACGAGCATATTTTCATTGAATTGACTGCTTTTTTTGAGGAAAGACCCCTTCTTGACTGCGAAAGCCCTGCCACCGCCCCTGTGACGATGGACAAGTTAGGGATTCTCAACCGCGACCCCTACGCATTGAAGGACAACCTGCGGATGAACGACTACGAAACCCAAAAGAAGGAAATTTTGCGCTTCAAGGCGGCAGGCGGCTCTACTATCGTAGACGCTACTATGCCCGGCATTGGCAGGGACCCTGCTATGTTAAAGAAGATTTCCGAGGCAACGGGCATTCACGTGGTAATGGGAACGGGCTATTACGTTTGCTCCACCCACCCCGAAACGCTCGCCGCTATGACCGAGGCGGATATTGCCGAGGAAATGGTGAAGGAGCTGACCGAGGGTGTTGGCGATACGGGCATTCTGGCCGGTGTTATCGGTGAGATTGGCATCAGCGAGGTGTTTAACGAGGACGAGCGCCGTGTGCTGCGCGCTGCCGCGATTGCTCATAAAAAGACGGGGGCAGGCGTTTTGGTACATATCAACCCCTGGACCCAGAACGGCTTGGAGGCTGCCGACATTTTGTTGGAGGGCGGTGTTCCTGCCAACCGCATTGCCGTGTCCCACGTAGACGTGGAGGACAATATGGACTATATTCACACCCTGCTTTCCAAGGGCGTGTATATTGAGTTTGACAACTTCGGCAAGGAATATTACGTGGAAAGAGAGGCGCGCCGCGACGGCTACGGGCTCTTTGTTCACGACACCGACCGTGTGGCTTGCCTGAAGCAGCTGATTGAGGAGGGCTATGCCTCCCAGCTGTTGATGAGCTGCGACGTTTGTCTGAAGAGCTGCCTGCGTACCTATGGTGGCTGGGGCTATGACCACGTATTGCGCAACATTCTTCCTATGATGGAGGAGGCAGGCATTCCTGCTGACAAAATCGAAGAGATTATTCGCCACAATCCCGTTCGCTTCTTAGAGGGCTGACGGAGCAACAAGGAAAGGAAATAAGAGAATGGAACAGCAAAGACTTCGCATTTCCGATGCGGAATTTAAGGAACGCGCCGCCAAGGCGCAAAGGCTGATGGCAGAGGAAGGGTATGACGCCATTCTTTGCTACGGCAACGAGGCAGAGCCTCAATTCGTGCGCTATTTCAGCGATTATTGGCCCTCCTTTGAAACGGCAGGGGTGCTGATTCCCCGTGAGGGCGAGGCAAAGCTGCTTATCGGACCCGAGAGCTTCACCTATGCCTATGACCGCTCCCGTTTGCGTGATATTCGCTTGCTCAAGGCGTTCCGTGAGTCCTCCGAGCCCGAATATCCCGGCAAGAAGCTGGACACCTTCACCTCGGTGCTTGACGAGTGCCTGCCCGGTGTGAAGATTAAGAAGATTGGTGTGGCAGGACTTCCCTTGATGACGGTTGGCGTGTATTTCGCCCTGCAGGAGGCGTTTGCTGCTTATGGCGAGGTGAAGTTGGAAAAGGCTGACCACGTGATTGCTAAGCTCCGTATGCGCAAGAGCGAGGCAGAGCTTGCCTGTATGCGCCGCGCCGCTGACATCACCCACAAGACTATGGACTTCGTGATTGAAAACGTGGCGGCAGGCATGACCGAAACCCAGGTGGTTGGTCTTGCCCTTGGCAAGATGCACGAGTTAGGCGCGGAGAGAGAAAGCTATCCGCTGTGGGTTTTGACGGGCGCCGGGTCTGACCAGGCTATCAGCCGCCCCCGTCAGAAGGTAATTGAGAAGGGGGACATGACCTTCTTCCAGTTTGGCGCGCGCTACGAGGGATACGCCTCCACCATTGGCCGCCCCGTTGTGTTCGGCAAGGCGAATGACGAGCAGCGCCGTCTGATTGAAACGGGCTACGCCCTGCAGGAGAAAATTCTTGCCATTACCAAGGCAGGCGTTCCTGCCAAGGAGATTGCCGAGTACCATTTGAAGCTGGTGAAGGAATACGGCTACGAGGACCACTACCTCTACGGCCCCTTCCACGGCAACGGCTTGATGGAGGGCGAGGCTCCCTGGGTAGAGCTGAACTCCGACTACCTCTTGGCCGAGAATATGACCTTCTGCTCCGACCTGTTCTTAGGCTCTCACGAAACCAAGCGCGGCATTCGCATTGAGGACGTGGTGCGCGTGACCAAGGACGGCTGCGAAAATCTGACCGCATACCCGAGAACCCTGTTTGAAATCGAAAAATCTCTGTAAACTATAAAAAATACAAGAAAAGAGGAAAAAGTGATGAAATTACGTGATAAGTTCTGGCTTTGGGGCCATCCGGAAGGACGCTACAACCACGAGTACGGCAACGAGAAGGAATCCCGTATGACGCCTATGGAGGGCTGTTTGTACCTGGGTGTTCGCAACACCTTTATGGTGCCCGTTGGCGTTGACGTCAACAGACGCCAGTACAACAAATCCTTCACCACCCTGAGAAACGTTGGCTGGGAGTGCTTCGGTATGCACCAGCGCCCCGAAATCATTGACGAGGCAATTGCCGAGGCAAAGGATTTCCCCAACATCTCCTGCGTTGTGTTTGACGATTTCAAGAGCGTTGCCAAGGACGGTCAGCCTCGCTATAAGAGCGTTCCCATTGAAATGCTCCGTGACGCCAACAAGAAGCTGCACAACAATGACGTGCGCCGTATGGATTCCTGGATGGTGCTTTACACCTTCCAGTTCGGTCTGGATGAGAAGGAGGACGCTGACTTCCAGCCCTATATGGACGAGTTTGACGGCGTTATTATGTGGACCTGGAAGGAATGCGACGTTCCGCTGATTCCCGAAAAGTTCGAAATCTTTAAGAAGAACACCCCCAACACCCGCCGTATGGTGGGCTGCTACCTCTGGAACTTCGGTGAATCCAAGGAAGCTACGGGCGAGGCAGTAAAATGGCAGCTTGACTTCTACCGTGAGCTGATGCTGAAGTGCGAAATCGAGGGCGTGGTGCTGCACACCAACACCATGGCAGACCTGGATTACGAGGCATATGACGTTGCCGTTGCCTGGATGAACGAGCACGGCGACGAGGAAATTTAATTTACCGTAGAAAGCGAATAAAAAAGAGCAAGAATAGAATGATTTGTTTCCTTTTACTCTTGCTCTTTTAGCTTGTAAAGAGTTCTTTACAAGCCTTATTTTTTGGAGGCGGTCATTTTTTCCTGCTTGACCTTCACGTCTACTACGTGACGGGAGGCAAGCTCCTTTGTCACGTCCTCCACGGAAATACCCATTTCCACCATCATTACCATCACGTGATAGGCAAGGTCGGCGATTTCGTAGATAGCCTCGCCCTTCTCGCCGCCCTTGGCGGCAATAATAACCTCGGTGGATTCCTAGCCCACCTTTTTGAGGATTTTATCCATTCCCTTCTGGAAGAGGTAGGTGGTGTAGGAGCCCTCGGGAAGCTCCTTTTTGCGTCCCTCTAAGAGGGCGTACAGCCCCTCTGCCGAGAAGGCGGCGCGGGTGGCGCTTTGGAACAGAGGCGCTTCAAAGCAGGAGTCGGTGCCCAAGTGGCAGGCGGGCCCCTCCTTATCCACCAGAATCACGAGGGCGTCCTTATCGCAGTCGGCGGTGATGGAAACCACGTGCTGGTAGTTGCCGCTGGTTTCGCCCTTCAGCCAAAGCTCCTCACGGCTACGGCTGTAAAAGCAGGTCAGCTCCTTTTCTAAGGTCACGGCAAGGCTTTCTCTGTTCATATAGGCAAGGGTGAGAACCTTTTTCGTGGTGGCGTCCTGCACGATGGCGGGAATCAAGCCCTTTTCGTCAAATTTCAGCTCGTCGATGTTCAGCATAGTAAATTCCTTTCTTTATACACGCATCAGAATGCCGTTTTGGGCAAGCATCTGCTTTAATTCCTTGATATTGACCTCGCCAAAGTGGAACACCGAGGCGGCAAGCCCCGCGTCAATGGTGGGCACCTCCCGGAAGAGGGTTAAAAAGTCCCCCGCGCACCCGGCACCACCCGAGGCGATAACGGGAACGCGGACAAGGTCGCAAACCGCCGAAAGCAAAGGGAGGTCGAAGCCGCCCTTGACGCCGTCGGTGTCGATGGAGTTTACCACCACCTCGCCTGCGCCCATATCCACGCAGCGCTTTATCCAGGCAAGCGCCTCCATACCCGTATCCTCTCTGCCGCCCTTGGCAAAGACGTGATACTCGCCGCCCACGCGCTTGATGTCTGCCGACAGCACCACGCATTGGCTGCCGTACTTCTTGGCGGCGTCCTCAATCAGGGAGGGGTTGCGAATGGCGCCCGAATTGACGCTGACCTTGTCGGCACCGCAATGCAAAACACGGTCAAAGTCGGCAACGGTGTTGATGCCGCCCCCCACCGTCAGAGGGATAAAGACACGCCGCGCCACCTCCTTGAGAATATCCGTAAAGAGGGCGCGCTCCTCGTAGGAGGCAGTGATGTCGTAAAAGACAAGCTCGTCTGCCCCCTCGGCGCTGTAATATTCGCCAAGCTCCACGGGGGAGCTGACGTCATTGAGGTTTTGAAAGTTGGTTCCCTTAACTACCCGTCCGTTCTTGACGTCCAGGCAGGGAATAATGCGTTTGGTAATCATAGCGTTTTCCTTTTCTGTTGTAGCGGCGTTTATTCCCCAAGGGCGGCCAATGCCGCAGGAATGGATACCGCGCCCGTATAGTACGCCTTGCCCAAAATGGCGGCGTAAAGCCCTAACGCCTTCAAGGCAAGAAGGTCATCGATAGAGCTGACGCCTCCCGATGCGGTAAAGGAAAGGGGAAGGGCGGCGGAAAGCTCACGGTACAGCTGGCGGTTGGTGCCCTGCATAGCGCCATCCTTGGAAATGTCGGTACAGATGACGTACTTGGCGCCAAGGGAAACCAGGCTTTCCATAAAATCAAAGGCAGAGATGGCGGCGGTTTCCTGCCAGCCATGAATGGCGACAAGCCCGTCCTTGATGTCAACGCCCACTGCCACCTTGTCCCCGAAGGAGGCAAGCGCTTCCTTGAGAAAGACGGGGTCCTTCACCGCGGCGGTGCCGAGAATGATGCGGTCAACTCCGGCGTTGATATACGCCTCGGCGGTTTTCATATCCCGAATGCCGCCGCCTATTTCCACGAACAGAGAGGTTTTCTCCGCAATGGATTTGACGAGGGCTAAATGGGGGGTGGTGCCGTCCTTGGCGCCCTCCAAATCCACCGTATGCAGATACTTGGCGCCCTCCTGCTCCATTTGCGTAGCAAGGGCGAGGGGGTCACGGTGGTAGACGGTTAATTGGTTGTAGTCGCCCTTAAAGAGGCGCACGGCGTTGCCGCCGTGTAAATCAATAGCGGGGAAAAGCTTCATAGCGCGGCAAATCCTTTCAGAATGTTCAGTCCCACCTCGCCGCTTTTTTCGGGATGGAATTGGCATCCGTACACGTTGCCCGAGGCAACGGCGGCGGTCAGCTCCGCACCGTATTCGGCGGTGGCGAGAAGGTCCTCCCTTTGGCACTCGGCGTAGAAGGAATGGACGAAATAGACGGCGTCCCCGTCCTTGATATTGGCAAAGAGGGGGCTTTCCTTTTTGATGGAAAGGGGATTCCAGCCAATGTGGGGGATTTTATAGCTTGGGGGAATTTTGGGGGCAATGGGAAGAATCTGTCCCTTCAGAAGCCCAAGTCCACGGTGAATGCCAAACTCGTGGCTTTCCTCGAAGAGCATCTGCATACCAAGGCAAATGCCCAATAAGGGCTTGCCCTCAGCGGCAGAGTCCTTGATAAAGGCGTCAAGCCCGTTTTCACGAAGCAGGGCGGCGGCGTCCCCAAAGGCGCCAACACCGGGAAGGATAATATGAGAGGCGCGGGAGAGAACCGCCTTTTCCGCCGTTACCTCCACCTCGATGCCAAGCGCGGCAAAGGAGGAGAGGAGGGAAAAGAGGTTTCCAACGCCGTATTCTACAATAGCAATCATCAAAGAACTCCTTTGGTGGAGGGAATTTTGTCGCCCTCCTGCTTGACGGCGGCGCGCAGCGCACGGGCGGTTGCCTTAAAGGCGCCCTCAATGATGTGGTGAGAGTTGAGCCCTGCCAACTGTCTGATATGTAAAGTTAAGTTTGCACGGCGGGCAAGGGCGAAGAAAAACTCGTTTACCAATTCGGTGTCAAAGTCCCCGACCTTCTCGGTGGGAATATCCAAGGCAAGCACCGCCATACCCCGTCCCGAAACGTCCACGGCGGCAAGCAGAAGCGCCTCGTCCATCGGCAGGGTGATATCCCCGTAGCGGACGATGCCGCGGCAGTCGCCCAGCGCTGCGCGGAGAGCGTCACCCAAGGCGATGCCAACGTCCTCGGTGGTGTGGTGGTAGTCTACCTCGGTGTCGCCCTGGCAGGAAAGGGTTACATCAAAGCTGCCGTGGTGGGCAAAGAGGGTGAGTATATGGTCTAAAAAGCCACAGCCCGTTTGAATATCTGCCTTTCCCTCCCCGTCTATATTCAGGGTGAGGGAAATATCCGTTTCAGCGGTTTTGCGGTTAATGGTTGCGGTTCTCATAGGCGAACCTTCCTTTCTTGGTTTATTGGGAGAGAATATCCTTGACGGCGGCAACGAGCGCCTGCATATCTGCCAGCGTGCCAACGGTGATGCGGTTGTAGTCGGCAATACGGGGCTTCTCGAAATGGCGCACCAACACCCCTCTTGCCTTTAAGGCAAGGTAGAGCGCCTCGCCGCCGATGCGGTCACTCTTGGCGAAAATGAAGTTGGCAGAGGAGGGAAGGACAGAAAAGCCCAGCGCCTCTAATGCCTTGGTGGCATAGGCGCGCGCCTCGATAATCCTCTGACAGTTTTCGGTGTAGTAGGCTTGGTTTTCCAGGGTTAAGACGCCCAGAAGCTGGGTCAAGGAATTGACGTTGTAGGGGTTGGTGGAATATTTGACCCTTTCAAGGTCGGCAATCAGCGCCTCGTCCGCTACGGCGAAGCCAAGCCTTGCCCCTGCCATACTGCGGGACTTGGAGAAGGTGCCAACGCAGAGAAGATTTTTGTATTTCTTGGTCAGCGCGGCGCAGGATTCGCCGCCAAAGTCCACGTATGCCTCGTCAATCAGCACTACGCTGTCAGGGTTGCTCTTGACGATTGCCTCAACCTCTTCGAGGGAAAGCGCCATACCCGTGGGGGCGTTGGGGTTGGCGATGCACACCATTTTGCCCTTGGCAAAATAGTCCTTGGGGGTAATGGAGAAATCCTCTGCCAAGGGGATTTTCTCGGCGGAAATGCCGTGAAGCCTGGCAAAGACCTCATAAAAGCCGTAGGAGATGTCGGGGAAGGCAACGCCACCCTCGCCAAACGCCAGAAAGGCGAAGTTGAGAATATCGTCCGAGCCGTTGGACACGAAAATACGGGAGGCGTCCGTTGCGAAGCTGTCGGCTAACGCCGCCTTCAGGCGGCTTGCCTCGGGGTCGCAATATAAGCGAAGCTTTGCCACCGTGTCCTCGGTCAGCGCCCTTTGCACCGCAGGGGCAGGAGGGAAGGGGGATTCATTGGTATTCAGCTTGATATACGCCATATCCTTGGGCTGCTCCCCCGGCACGTATGCCTCCAGGGAGGAAAGGCGGCTACTAAAGAATTTACTCATCCCGGTTCTCCTCAAAGCGCACCGTTGCGCTCTTGGCGTGGGCAGAAAGACCCTCGCGCTCGGCAAAGAGGGCTACCTTGCCGTAGACACGGCGCAGGGCGTCCTCGGTGTAGTAGGTGTATTGGGACTTCTTCACGAAATCGTCTACCGAGAGGGGGCTGGAGAAGCGGGCGGTGCCGGAGGTAGGCAGGGTGTGGTTGGGGCCCGCAAAGTAGTCGCCCAGCGCCTCGGGGCAGTAGCGACCCATAAAGATGCTGCCCGCGTTTTCGATTTTATCCAAATAATCAAAGGGATTGTCAAGACAAAGCTCCAAATGCTCGGGGGCAATCTCGTTGGCAACCGCCAAAACCTCGGTAAAGCTGTCGGCAAGAATGATTTTGCCGTTGTTGTCGATGGAGGTACGGGCAATTTCCTCTCTGGGCACTAGGGCGAGCTGGCGCTCTATCTCTGCCTGCACCGCCAGCGCCAGCGCCTCGCTGTCGGTGACCAGCACCGCGCTTGCCATTTTATCGTGCTCCGCCTGGGAAAGCAGGTCTGCCGCCACGAAGGCAGGATTGCTCTTGCCGTCGGCAATCACCAAAATTTCGCTGGGGCCCGCAATCATATCAATGGCAACCCGTCCGAACACCTGGCGCTTTGCCTCAGCCACGTAGGCGTTGCCGGGACCCACGATTTTGTCCACCTTGGGAACGGTTTGGGTGCCGTATGCCAAAGCGGCAATTGCCTGGGCGCCGCCCAGCTTGAAGATGCGGTCAACCCCCGCAATCTTAGCGGCGGCAAGAATATAGGGGTTCACCTTACCGTCGGGACGGGGCGGGGTGGTGATGCAGAGGGTCTTGCAGCCTGCGATTTTAGCAGGAATGCTATCCATCAAGACGGTGGAGGGGTATGCCGCCGTGCCACCCGGCACGTAAAGACCCACGCGCTCGATGGGGGTAATCTTCTGCCCCACGATGACGCCGTCCTTATCGTTGATAATAAAGCTGGTCCGCTTTTGTCTTTCGTGAAAGGCGCGGATGTTTTCTGCCGCCTCCCGCAGGGTGTCGAGGAAAGCCCCGTCCACCAAGGAAAACGCCTCCTCTATCTCCTCGGGGGAAACCTCTAAAGAAGAAAGGCTTGCCTTGTCAAAGCGCAGGCAGTATTCAAAAAGCGCCTCGTCCTTGCGTTCTCTTACGTTTTCGATAATGGCGGACACCGCCTCGGAAACGTCAAGCTCCTTATCGTTTCTCGCGAAAATTTCGGCAGGGTCTAACTGCCCGTATCTATATATTTTAATCATTGTTTTCTACCACCAATTTTTGAAGCATTTGTCTGATTTCTTCGATTTTCTCGCCCTTGAAGCTGTAAGATGCCTTGTTGGCAATCAGCCGCGCGCTGATGGGGAGAATGGTTTCAAAGGGGACAAGCCCGTTTTCCAAAAGGGTCTTGCCCGTTTCCACAATATCCACAATGACGTCCGAAAGTCCCAGCAGGGGCGCAAGCTCAATGGAGCCGTTGAGATGGATAATATCAATATCCCGTCCCTTTTCGCTGTAATAGTCCTTGGCAATCTTGGAAAACTTGGTTGCCACCCGCAGGGTCTTGCTTTCGTCGTCGACAAAATCCTTCCTGCCTGCTACCGCCATACGGCATTTGCCTGCCTGCAGGTCCAGAAGCTCATACACGTCGGGGGTGTATTCCGCCAAAATGTCCTTGCCTGCCACGCCAATGTCCGCCGCCCCACGCTCTACGTATATAGAAACGTCAGAGGGCTTGACCCAGAAGAAGCGGATTTTCTTTTCCGTGTTCTCGTAAATCAAGCGACGGGTATTTTCGTGAATTTCGGGGCAGGGATAGCCCGCCCTTTCAAACAGCCCGTAGATTTTCTCGCCTAAGCGTCCCTTGGGAAGGGCAACGTGAATATAGCCGTCCTCTGCCTTTGCCTTTTCGGGAGAGTAGAGGGAAATGGCGTCCATATATACGGCAAAGCCGATAGCCGCGCTGCTTCTGCCCATCTTCTTCATCAGTCGGTCATACTGACCGCCCGAAAGCACCGAGGTGGCAACGCCGCCCGCAAAGCCCTTGAACACAATGCCGTTGTAATAGCCGTCAAAGGAGGTGATGGAAAAGTCAAGCGCCACGCATAAGGGCGAGAAGCCCTCTAAAATGGCAGAGAGGGCGGCAAGGGCAGCCTTGCTTTCCTCGCTGTTCGCAACGGCGCAAAGCTGCGAAAGGGCGTCCCGATAATCCTTTTCCACACGGAACAGCAGAGAGAGCGCCGCCTGACCCTCGCCCTCGGCAACGGTGGAGAGAAGGGCAAGGTTTCTTTCCTTCAGCGCCTCGTAAAAGACGGGGTAGTCCTCTCTCTTGACGCCGTACTCGGCAAGCAAAGCCTCCACCAGGGTCACCGAGGAAAGAGAAAGCTTGTAGTCCGCAAAAATCAAGCCAAGGCTCTTTTGCGCAAGAGATAGCACCTCCCGAATGGCGGCGGTATCTACCTTGCCGATGCATTCAAGACCCGTTTGGCGGATTTCCTTATAGGAATGAGAGTCCTTGGAAATGCGGTAGACGTTCTCATCGTAAAAATATTTGCCCAAGGCGTCCCCATCCTTGGAGCTTTTGATAATGGACAGGGTCACGTCGGGCTTTAATGCCAAAAGCCGCCCGTCCGTATCGGTAAAGGTGATAACCCCCTCCGACACCAAAAAATCCTTGTTCTTGGAATACAAATCGTATTCCTCAAACTTGCTCATCTTAAATTGCTTGTAGCCCGCCTTCACGTACAGCTCCCGCAAAGCGAAGGTCGCCAATTCCTCGGGCTTGAGTATAGAGGTATCGAAATTCATAGCGCTATCCTTTCCGTCAGTCCTTCAGCTTGGCAAGCACCTTCTTGTAGCCGCCCGTTCCGTATTGCAGGCAACGGCTGACACGGCCGATGGTCGCCGTGCTGACCCCCGTTTCCTTATTGACCTCCAGATAGCTTTTGCCCTCGTCCAGCATCTGCGCCACCTGTAAGCGCTGTGCCAAGGACTCGACCTCCTGCATCGTGCAAATATCCGCTAAGAAGCTCTCGCAATCCTTTTCATTTTCCAAGGATAAAAGGGCTTTATACAGAGCCTTTAAGCTCTCCTTGCTCGTTTTCAGCATAACTGCCTCCTAAATTTAGTACTTTAACAGTTTAACACATCACTTTGTTAAAGTCAATAGGAAAATGAAAAAAAGTATAAATATTTTTTGATAGGAAAAGAAAGGGCAAAGAGGACTTGACAAAAGGACGAAAATGCGGTATAATACCCCTGTCCTTTTTATAAAAAATAACAATTTGGAGGCTATTATGACGAAAACGAGAAAAATCGTTTTGCTGGTGGTCGCCTTGGTCTTTATCGCCCTTCTGGCGGTAGAGGGCATTACGGGCGGCTCGGGCAATATGGTTGACTGTCCCGACTGTGAGAACGGTCATTGCCCTACCTGTGACGGTACGATGGAGGTTCTTGACAAGGAAAGCGGCGAGCTGGTCGCCTGCCCTGACTGTGAGGACGGCACCTGCGGCACCTGCGGCGGCGAGGCTGTGGTCCGCGGCTCTCTTTGGGCGCTTCTTCCTCCCGTGATTGCTATCGGTCTTGCTTTGATTACCAAGGAGGTATATTCCTCTTTGTTCTTCGGTATTCTGGCAGGCGGCTTGATGGCGGCGCGCTATTCTCCCTTTGCGTCCTTGGACGCCATTATGAACGACGGCTTGATTGCCGCTGCCGCTGATACGGCAGGCATCTTCATCTTCTTGGTGATTTTAGGCATTATCGTGTCCTTGGTCAACAAGACGGGCGCCTCTGCCGCCTTCGGCAAGTGGGCAGAAACCCACATCAAGACCAAGGCAGGCGCTATGCTGGCTACCTTCGTTCTGGGCGTTTTGATTTTCATTGACGACTATTTCAACTGTCTGACCGTTGGCTCGGTTATGAGCCCTGTCACCGACAAGCATCATATCTCCCGCGTGAAGCTGGCGTACCTCATTGACGCCACCGCCGCGCCCGTCTGTATGATTGCTCCCATCTCCTCTTGGGCAGCTGCCGTTTCGGGCTGCGTGGATATTGAGGGTATGTCGGATATTCAGCTGTTTGTCAGCGCCATTCCCTTTAACTTCTATTCGCTCTTAACCTTCGTCTTTATCATCACGCTTGCCATTATGGGCTATGACTACGGCAAGATGGCAGACTTTGAAATCAAGGCGCGTGCCGGGGAAAGCGACAAGCTGCCCGGGGACGACAGCGATGCGGCAGTTGTTGGCAACGGCGTTATCTGGGATTTGATTATTCCCATTGCCGTTCTGATTGTGGCTTGCGTCTTTGCCTTGATTTATAATGGCGGCTTCTTTGACGCGGAAAGCAAGTATTTCCACAACTTCGTTGGTGCCTTCGGTAACACCGACGCTTACGGTGCTTTGCCTTGGGGCGGCTTGATTGCCCTGGTTATCTCGGCTATCTATTTCCTGTTGCGCCGTGTTATCAACTTCAACGAGATGATGAAGAGCGTTCCCTCCGGCTTTATCGCCATGGTGCCCGCTATCCTCATTCTCACCTTCGCAACCGCTCTGAAGAACATTACGGGCCTGCTTGGCGCCAAGTACTTCGTTGGTAATATGATGCAGAGCTTCCCTACGGCACTGCTTGCGCTGCTTCCTGCTGTTATCTTCTTGGTGGCTTGCGTGCTTGCCTTCGCGACGGGAACCTCTTGGGGCACCTTCGGTATTCTCATTCCCATTGTCAGCGTGATGTTCGAGGTGGGCAACCCTCTGCTCTTCGTTGGCATTTCCGCTTGCCTGGCAGGCGCCGTATGCGGCGACCATTGCTCCCCTATTTCCGACACCACCATTATGGCGTCCGCAGGCGCGCGCTGCAATCACGTGGCGCACGTGGAAACCCAGCTGCCCTATGCCATTACGGTAGCGGCGATTTCCTTCGTGATGTTCGTTCTGGCAGGCTTTGTGCCCAATGCCTTTATCTGCTTGCCCGTTGGCATCGCCCTGACGGTTGGGGTGCTCTTCGGCATTCGCTATCTTGACAAAAAGAGAAAGGCAAAGACCTCTGTCGAGGAATAAGCCTATCTGACCCGTTTTACAAGGGACAGAGCCCATTCGGCTCTGTCCCTTCCTTTTTTGGAATTGTGAAATAAAATGAAATCGGCGCGAAAGAGCCCCTTTCAAATTGACAGAAGGGCAAAAAAGTAGTATAATAAGAGCGACTTTCAGAAGGGTATTTGCCCAACAGCACAGAGGAGGGATACGCATGCAAAAGAAGCCACGGGTTCTTTTTCCGTTTACCGAAGCGGGCTTAGGGCATATTATGCCTATGCGCAGCATTGCGGACGCCTTCGAGAAGAAATACGGGCATCTGACTGAGATTGTTCGCTCTAACTTTTTCACCGAGGGCGGCAACAAATATATGATGAAATTCGAGCAGAAGATGGCAAATTTCGTGCGCCATCAGAATCGCTCCCGTGCATATAGCCGCTTCTCCTGCTTCAATATGGATTTCTGGGGCGTGTACATTTCCAGCTGGGCAACCATGACCTGCTACGTGCCCGGGGTGCGCCCCGCGGCTGTTTCGCATATGGAGGCGTTAGCGCCCGACCTTGTGGTTTCTACCCACTGGGCAACCAACTACTACGCCTCTAAAATGAAAAACAAGCCTCTTCTGGCTATGTACTGTCCCGACGCCTATATTTGCACCCTTTTCCGCTACCCTGCTGACCTTTGTATGGTGTCTATGGCAACGGGGTATCGGCACGCCTTGAAGCGGCACCCCTTGCGCTTTAATGAGGACAACCTGAAGCTGGTGCCCTTCTCCATTCGCAAGGAGGCGTTTGAGGTACCCACGGACAAGGCGGAAAACCGCCGCGCCCTTGGCTGGGACGAAAATAAGTTTACCGTCATTTTAGCAGAGGGCGGCTACGGCATCGGGCAGATGAAGCGCATCTGCGAGCTTCTGATAGAGCGGGACCTGCCTATTAATCTGGTTCCCGTTTGCGGCAAGAACGAGGAGCTATTTGCCTATTTCAAGAGCCTGAGGACGGGGAAGCGCATTTCCTTCCATCCCCAGGGCTTTGCCCAGGATATTCTCCGTATGATTGCCGCCTCGGATTTGTTCTGCGGCAAGAGCGGCAACATTATCGCGGAGCCCACCTTCTTTGGCGTTCCTGCCATTATCACCAATTGCGCCACCGTGATTGAGCGCCGTATCGCCGAATACTACGTGGACTACGTGGGCAGTGCCGAGAGAATTTTCGACCCTGTGCAGGTAGCGGACAGGATTGAGGCGTACATACAGGACCCCTCCCTTCTTGACGGCTATCGGGAACGGGCGCTTGCCCATCGGGAGGACCATTACGGCTCCGAGAAGGCGGCAGACTATATCTTCGCGCTTTTGAAAACCAGGAACCCTTACCTTGCCGAGGCAGAGAATGCCGCGGCGATAGAGGAACCCGTATCATAAAAAAACGCTTTTGACAGACTGTCAAAAGCGTTTTTTTATTTCTCCACCAAAAGATGCAGGCGAAGCAAGCGGATAGGCTTGTTTTTTTTCTTGGCGTAGCAAAGGGTAGACCAGGTGCCACCCTCTAATTTCCCGTTCCAAATACCGAAAACCAAATCCGCCTTGTCCACCATATACTCGTTTCGCTGATGCATACAGCCAGGGGTATAATAGGGAGAAAGCACCCGACTTTCATCGCAGGCGGCAAGGATTTTCTGATAACGGGCAACGTCCTCGCTCTTCCATTTCTTGCATTGGTCGGGGCAGGGAATGGCGGCCTCTAAGGTAACGGTAAAGAGCCCCTCGTATTGCCGCTTCAGCGCCAGCACCGCCTCGGCAAAATCCAAATCCGCTCCCAGCGCCATACCCGTGATAAAATGGGTATAGCCCGTTCTTATCAGCTCGTCCACCGTATCCATCAAGGCGGCGCGGTAGCGGGAGAGGGGAAGAGAGGGTCGGGAATAGGGGAAGGGAAAGCCCTTTGGTCTATGCCCCGTCACACAGCAGACCATCAGCCCTTTTGACGGCGCACGTCCACGCCCTTGAATACGTAGGGAATAAAGCTACCCAGAAGGCGGCTGGTGATACGCGCCTCGTAGCGCTCGGCAAGATTTTTCTGCCCGAGGTTGGTGCTGATGATGGTGCTTTGCCCGTTGTTCAGACGGGTGTTAAGCAGGCGATAGATAGCGGAAAGGGCAAAGGGGGAGTCCGCCTCGGTGCCCAGGTCGTCGATAATCAGAAGGTCGGTGCGGAAATAGCGCTCGGTGTGGTCCTCCTCATCGTCAAAGCGCTTGTAGCGCTCCTTCTCAAAGTCGGCAATCACGTTGGGGGCGATATCGTATACCACGTCAAAGCCCCGTTCAATGACACGGCGGGCAATGGCGGTGGAAAGATGGGTCTTGCCAAGACCCGTGCCGCCAACGAACAGCAGGTTGGCGTGAGACTCCTCAAAATCCTCGGCAAAGGCAAGGGCGTCACGGAGCGCCTTTTCGGCATAGGGACGGTTGTCGGCGTAATAGTCCAAGGAAAAGCTCTCAAAGCTCTGGGTGGAGGCAAGGGTGCCAAGACCCGACGCCCGTAGGGACGCCTCTGCCAACAGCCGCCGCATACAGCCGCACATACCCTTCTCGGTATAGCCCGTGTCCTTGCAAAGGGGACAGGTGTACTCTACGGCGGTGTAGTCCTTGGCATAGCCCAAGGCGGTTAAAAGGGAGGCGCGCTTTTCCTGCAGGGCAAGGTTTTCCTTCCGCAGACGGGCAATCTCCTCCTTGGCGTTTTCGCTTCTTCCAAAGGCAACGGCGCATAGCTTGGCGGAGGTGCCTGCCAAGGCGGCGTCAATCTCGGCAATCTCGGGAGAGCGGGCATAGACGCTTTTATGGCGCTCGTCCGACAGACGCACCGCCCGGCTTCTTCTTTCCTCTAATTGCTTGGCAACGGTCATATAGACCTCTCTACTGTATCCCATGGGATATCCTCACTTTTTCGTGTCTTGTTTTTCTTTGTCGCCAACGGGGGTATAGCTTCGTTCCAAGGCGTGGGCAAAGAAATCGTCCACGTCAAAGCTCTGCATAGCAAGGCTTTCCTCCTTGGCGGCGGCAGAGGGGGTCTTGCCCTTGCCCTTGGCGCCCCGCGCCTGCCGCTTTTCCTCCACCAGACGCTCCGCATCCGCAATAGTCTTACAGCCTGCGGCGTTCCAGTCGGAAATAATCTTGTCGGCGTAGGCAACGGCAGCCTTGCCCGTGGCGTTAACGGTGATATCGTAGGCGTAGCCGATAATATCGTCCCCGTAGTTGTATTCGCTGCACCAGCGTAAGAAGCAGTCCTCCTCCTTGGCGGTCAGCTTGCGCTCGCCGATGCCGAACATAGCGCGCAGGGACGCCTCGCGGCTGCGCATCTTGTTCTTTCTTTCAATATAGGCGGTCAAATCCCTGACGGTGACAATGTCTTTATCAAAGAGAGAATGTGCCACCTTTTGGGTATAGCGCAGGGGCTTTCTGCCGTTTGCCTCGCAATAGGCGAGAAGAATGAGTATGTACTCGCATTCCAGCGCCAGCTCCTCGTGCATCCAAAGCAGGATGCTGATATCCGTTTCATTCAGCTCCTTGCCGTGAATTTGCTCACAGGCGGAAAAGAAGGAGGCAAGCGCCTCTTCCTTCGTAACGTCCGCTATATGCCCGATGGAATAGGAGGGGACGCGCTCATCCTGCAAAACGGGCTTTTTCTTTTGGGAGGCGGGCTCGTCCTTAGGCGCATCGGCGCTCCTCTTGGCGGCGCCTGCGATTTTCACCAGCCCTGCGCCTCGCCAGAAGGAAATCGCCTCCGTTGCCTCCTCAGGAGAGAGGGCGGCGGCTGTCGCCAAGGCGGAGAGGGGAAGCCCGTCCTCCGCCTCGGTTAAAACCAGAAGCAGACGCAGCTCCTCGGCGCTTGCCTCGACAAACGCCTTTGCCTCGCTGGGGCGAACCCCCTTTTTCAGTTGATAGCTTTTTTCACTCATATCGTCACCCCGAGGGTTATTTCTTTTCTTTTTGTAATAGCTTTTTGGTTTTCAAGCCGTAGCAGAGCGCCATCAGGGAGTCGCCCATATGCATATTCTCAATGGCAATATCGTATTCGGGCAGGGTAATTTCCATATTGGAAAAGTTCCAGATGCCCGACACGCCTGCCTTCGCCAGCGTTTCGGCAACCAGGGGTGCCTCGTCCTTGGGGGTGGTCAAAACCCCGATGTCTACCCCGTTTTCCCGACAGAAGGTGCCAAGCGTCCTGGCGTCATACACGGGAATACCGTTGATTTCGGTGCCGATAAGGCGAGGGTCCACGTCGAACATAGCCAGACGGGTAATGCCCCGATGCTCAAACATATGGCTATGTACCAGGGCGCGTCCCAGATTGCCTGCCCCGATAACCACCACGGAGAAGCCCTCCTCCATACCGAGAAGGTCCGCAATGGAATCGTGCAAAAATTTGACGTTATAGCCGTAGCCCTGCTGACCGAAGCCTCCAAAGTAGTTCAAATCCTGGCGGATTTGGGAGGAGGTGACCCCCATGCACTGGGAAAGCTCGGAGGAGCTGGTACGCAGCTTGCCGCGGCGAAGCATTTCCCCCAGATAGCGGTGATACCGAGGCAGGCGCCTGATAACGGCAGGGGGAACGGTTTCCCGCTTGGAGGCAGAAATGGGTGCGGCTTCTTGAGTGGGTTGTTTCACGGTTGTATCCTTTCTATGCCAAAAGCGCGTTTTGGCAACGGCGAAAATTCAAAGATTAGTCGGCGGCGGAGGCGTTCAGCTCGCTTCCGACGGGTGCGGCGTAGGCATAGGCAAAGCAGCCCTCGGCTGCCACCATAGCGGCGTTATCACCGCAAAGGGACAGGGGCGGCACGTACAGCCTTGCCTTTTTCCTCTTGCAAAGCGCCGAAAGGGCGGCTCGCAGGTGGGAGTTGGCGGCAACGCCGCCGCAAAGCACCACCGCAGGGAGTGCATAGGTATCAAGAGCGGCGGCCGCCTTTTTGGCAATGGCAGACACTGCCTCGTAGGTATAACGGGCGGCAAAGGCAGCCTTATCGGGCTCCTCCCCCTTTTGGGAAAGATGATGCAACAGGTTTACTGCCGCCGTCTTTAAGCCCGAGAAGGAAAAATCCAGGCTCTCGCCCTGCAAGGCGGGGGAGGGCAGTCGGTAAAGAGGGTCACGGTACAGGTCGCATTTGGGGAAGGCGGCAAGCGCCTCGGCGGCGTCCGTCTTGCCCGTTGCCGTGATGAGTCCCTCCTTCGCAAGGGCGTCAAAGGCGGCGCCTGCGGGATAGGAAAGCCCCAAAAGCCTTCCCACCTTGTCAAATGCCTCGCCAATGGCGTCGTCCCTGGTAGCGCCGATAAGGCGGCTCTCGGTGGGGGACTGAACGGCGTAAAGGGAGGTGTGTCCCCCCGAAACGGTAATGGCGAGAAAGGGAAAGGCAGGGGCATCCTCCGTCAGAAAGGCGGAGGCAATATGGGCGCGCATATGGTCAATGCTGTATAGGGGGAGCTTGTGGGCAAGGGCGAAGGACTTGGCGAAATTCACCGCCACCAGCAAAGCACCTATCAGCCCGGGGTGGGAGGTCACCGCTACGGCGGTGATGTCCTTGGGGGAGAGCTGCGCCGCCTCCAACGCCTCGTAGGTCAAGGCGGAGATAGCCTCGGTATGGGCGCGGCTGGCAATCTCGGGAACCACGCCGCCGTAAAGCCTGTGGGTGTCCACTTGGGACGCCACAATGCTGGAGAGAATACGAAGCTTGCCATCCTCTCCTTGCTCCACCACCGCCACAGCGGTTTCGTCACAGGAGCTTTCAAAGCCTAATATGCGTATCATCGTTCTTCTTGTATAAACAAGCATCCTCCGTTGGATTTTGGTAGTAGTCGGGTCGCACGCCCGTTTGAATAAAGCCAAGGGACTCGTATAGCCGTCTTGCCGCCAGGTTAGACGCCCGTACCTCCAAATAGCAAAGAGGCAGGTCGGCAAGAAAGGCGGAAAGCAGCCGCCTTGCATATCCCTTCTGACGGTAGAGGGGCAGGGTGGCGATGCGGAACACCTCGCCCTCAGGGGGGATAACCGAGGCAAGAAGATAGGCGCAAAGGGCGCCCTCTGCCTCTATTATCCACGCCCTGCCCACGGCAGAGTCCATATGGGAGGCAAGCTGCGCCAAGGACCAGGGGTCACGGGGAAAGCAAAGCGCCTCCGCCTCTTGAAGCAGGGGGATATCTGCCTTGGTTGCGGGGCGGCAAACGGGAGCGGTCATATGCCTCAAAGCCCCTTTGCAAATTCACGCAGGAAGGCGATAAAGTCATCCTTGATTTCGGGGTGCGTCACGGCCTTGGCAACGTTTGCCATCATAAAGCCCAGCTTTGAGCCCATATCGTAACGGGTTCCCTCAAACTCCAAGGCGGTAACGCCCTTGGCTCTGGCGTACTCCGCCATCGCGTCGGTCAGCTGGATTTCGCCGCCTGCCCCGGGAGGCAAAGCGTCGATAATGTCGAAGAATTCGGGGGTCAACAGCACACGCCCCAGAATAGACAGGTTGGTAAATTCCTTGCCGGGAGCGGGCTTTTCAATCATATCGTCGCAGAAATACAGGTTCTCGGTGCCCTCGATTTTCTCCGCCTTCAAGGAGCAATACTTGCGCACCTGCTCCATAGGAACGGGCTTCACGCCCACCACGGGGCGCCCGTATGCCTCGTATGCGTCAATCAGCTGACGGCAAACGGGGGTTTGGGAGAAAATAATATCGTCACCGTACAGCACCGCAAAGGGCTCGTCCCCCACAAAGCTGCGGGCTCTGCCCACGGCGTGTCCAAGGCCCTTTGCCTCCTTCTGGCGAAGGAAGTAAATGTTTGCCTTATCGGCAATGGCGCGCATTCTTTCAATTTCCTTGGTTTTGCCCGAAAGAGCCAGGCGGGATTCGTATTCGGGAGAATAGTCGAAGAAGGACTCCATTGCGTCCTTGTCACGGTTGGTGATAACCAGAATATCCTCGATGCCCGAGGCAACCGCCTCCTCCACCAGATACGAAATGGCGGGCATATCCACAATGGGAAGCATCTCCTTGGGAACGGCGTGAGAAATGGGCAGCATACGGGTGCCAAGACCTGCGGCGGGAATGATGGCTTTCTTTACGGTTTTCATAGGATTTTTCCTTTCTTCGTTTGAAGGCTTCTGCCTTTTCAGATTCTTTTCAGAATGGTATCCAAGAGGGACTTGACGGCGGCGTCAATGCTTGCCGCCATAGTGGTACAGCCTGCGGCGCGCACGTGATCGCCGCCTCCGAAGAGGGAGGCAACCTCTGCCACGTTGAAGCCGCTGGAGCGCAAGGAAGCCTTGAAGGAGCCGTCCTTGCTTTCACGGATGAAAAAGGCGATTTCCACCCCGATACGGGAGCGCACCATATCGATAACGGTGTCTAAATGCTCCTCCTCCACCCCTAACGCCAGGCGGTCGGCTTGGGTCACGGTAACCCAGGCAATCTTGCCGCCCTCCGCGGTTTTGGTATGCTCGATGGCGTATGCCTCGGCAAGGAGCTGACGCTCGGTCTTTGCCTCGAAAAGCAGGTGGTTTATCTCGGCGGAGTTTACCGCCTTGTCCTCTAACAGGATAGCGGCAATCCGCAGGGTGCGGGAGGTGGTGTTGGAATAGCGGAAGCAGCCCGTATCGGAGGAAAGGGCGGCGTAAATGGCGCGCTTTGCCTCCACGGGGATTTGGGTAATCAGCCCCATATGCAGCGCCTTCTCTGCCACCAGATACACAAGCTCGCCTGCGGCGGCGGCGTTGGCATCAATCAGGTTGGGGGCAAAGGGGGTGCCTACGGCGTGGTGGTCAATCATCAGACAGGGGGCGTGCTTGCCTGTCAAGACGGCGCCAAGCTCTCCCATCTGCTGTACGGAGGGGACGTCCACCGCCACTATCTCGTGCTCTCCCTCGGGAAGAGAGGTGTAAATGGGAAAGGCGTCGGAGAGAAAGGCAAGGCGCTCGGGCATCGTGTCGGCGCAAAGCCCCGCGGCAGGAATGCCCATCTCCTTCAAGACGTGCATAAGAGCAACGCCGCTACCCACCGTGTCCCCGTCGGGGTGACGGTGCATCAGCACCAGGGGGGAGCGCAGCGCGGAAAGCCGCTCCACTACGTCGGCAACGGTTAAAACAGGGTAAAAAGACATACAGAATCCTCACTTATTAAGATTATTCCTCGGAGGCGGCTCCTGCCCTTTCTCTTTCGGCGGCAATGCGCTTGTCGTCCTCGTGAATCTGGTTCAGGAGGGAGGCAATGTGGGCGCCGTGGGCAAGAGAGCGGTCAGATACGAACAAAAGCTCGGGGGTGATGCGAAGGTTCAAGGTGGTGGCAAGATGGCGGCGCAGCATTCCCGCGGCGCGCTTCAAGGCGGTTAAGACCTCCTTTTCCTCGCCCGACAAAAAGGAAACGAAAATTTTGGCGTTCTTCAAATCGGCGGCAACCTCGGCTCTGGTCACCGACACGAAGGCGGCGGCAAGCACGGGGTCCCTGGCGGCACGCAGGGCAATGGAAAGCTCCTGTGCCACGGCATCGTTGATGCGTTCCTTACGGTAGCTGGACATATCATTCTCCTTTGAAACGGGTATAGTGGCGCAAATGGCGCCTTTTGGCGGAAAAACGGGGCTTTTTCCCCCTTTTCCGTTTTTGCCCGAAAATATTCCTTTATACAGTATAGCACATTTTTATCCGCATTGCAAGGCTTTCGCTTGACAAAAACAATAAATATATATATAATTAAGGTTGTAATGGCTAATCATACAGGCGTGGAAGGAGGAAGCACCGTGACGGACAAGAAAATATATACGGCATTTATATCATCTGCCTTTCAGAGCCTGCGGGACGAGCGCAATATCGTCATTGATACCCTGCTTGACTGCCGCATAATGCCTATCGGTATGGAGCATTTTACCGTATCCACCAACGGCGAGTTTTCGGACATTGAGGATTTGATTGACGATTCTGACTTTTTTATACTCCTGCTGGGAAGCGTGTACGGCTCCTGTGACGGAGAGGGCGTGTCCTGGACGGAGAGGGAATATCTGTACGCCGCCCGTAAAAAGAAGCCTATGATTGCCATTATTTGCGACGAGCTGGCAGAGAAGCTGCGGTGTGCGCCCGCCCTTCTTTCCGAGGACGAGAAGAAGCAGGTGGCGTTCTGTCGCCGTATTCAGTTTGCCCGTGAGGCAACGGACGAGTTTGGCATTCGCACCATCGTCAGCCAGTTTTTCAAGACCTATAACTACGCCAAGTGCATCGGCTGGACGAGAATGAACGACATCAGCAAGGACGAGGAGGCGCTTCGCCTTTGGCAGGAGAGCCACCGTGTATTTGACCTTGGAGGTGTCTGGTACCACGTGCATTTAAGCGAGGACGATGAAAGCTATATCCGCATCGGTACGGTCACGGTCGAGCAGAATTTTTCTCCCAAGGAATACCAAAGCCTGGTATTGAAGGGCGAAAATTACAGTATGCTGTATTACGATACCGCCCGTGAGGAATTTCGTGAGGACAAGATGAAAAGCTCCCGCTTCGTGGGCGAGTACACCTTGAAGGAAAACGGGGAAATCTTCGGTATCTTCAATTCCCGTCGCGCCTTTAACGGCACCTTCAATTCCCAGGACGTCAACCGTGGCGCCAGACGCGGCATACACGATTTCATCATTGACATATTCGAGGAGGAAACCACCCGTATGGACGGTGAGTTTCACGATGAAGCACCCTCCCCCAAGCTTGGCAGAATTTTTCTGTTCCGCAGCGTCAAGGACAGAAACGAGTTTTTGCTGGAGCAACGGGAAGCGGTCATAGAGAAAAGATAAGGGCATAGCCCCTCGGCGGAAAGAAGGGTACAAGGATGAACGAGCAAGCAGTTATAAACCTGGTAATAGAGGCGTCGCGCTTCGTGTTTGACGAGGCGTTAAAGACGGACGTTGCCATGAAGGGCAAGGCGGACTTTGTCACCGCCGTGGATTTGAAAATAAGCGGCTTCTTAAAGGAGCGCTTGGGAGAGATAACCCCCGATATCGGCTTTATGAGCGAGGAGGAGGAGGGCGAGCTTGCGCCGAGGCGCTGGATTCTCGACCCCATTGACGGCACCACCAACCTGGTGTACGATTTCCGTTTAAGCTCGGTTTCTCTCGCCTATTTTGACGGGAAAAGGGTGACCTTCGGGGTCATTTACAACCCCTACACCAAGGAGCTTTTCGTGGGCAAACGGGGAGAGGGCGTGCGCTACAACGGGCGGCTTTTGCCCAAGGCGCCCGACAGGGACCCTGCCGACTGTCTGATTGAGTTTGGGGCAGGCTCTACCAAGAAGCAGTACACCGAGGAGCATTTCGCTATCGCCAAGGACGTTTTTTTAGAATGCCTTGATTTGCGCCGTATGTGCTCCAGCGCCCTTGCCATTGCCTACGTGGCGGCAGGCAAGCTGAACGGCTATTTTGAGAGGGCAATCAAGCCCTGGGACTATGCCGCGGCGACGCTGATGCTGGAGGAGTGCGGCGGTGTTGCCTCCGATTGGCAGGGCAAGCCCGTTCCCTATGATAAGCCCTCCAGCTACGTTTGCGGAACCCCCAAGGCATACCGTGTGTTGATGGACAGCATCCGCCGCCATCATACCTGATATAAATCAAAAGGCCGAAGCGCCCGATAGGGTAGCGCTTCGGTCTTTTTTTATGCAAAATCGGATAGAGAGATTCGCTCTGCCGAAACGGGGGCGCCGAGAATATAAGACGCCTTTTCGGAAAAGCGCGCCTCCCCCTCGGTGACGAAAAAGCGCCGTTTGCCCTTTTCCCGTGGCAAGGGTGGCAGTGCCTCGGCGGCAAGCCTGCCGCAGTCAAGCAGCGGCACCGTGGGGAAAAGAGGGCGGATAAAGGGGGCGAGCAGGGAAAAATGGGTGCAGCCCAGCACGATGCCGTCAAGGTCTACCTCCTTTAAGGGGGAAAGGTAGTATGCCGCTGTCGCTTGGGCGATGGGGTTGCCCTTTTCGGTAAGCCCCTCCTCCGCCAGGGAAACGAACAGCGGACAGGCAACCGATATAAGGGGAGGGCAAGCGAGGCGACGCTCCAGGGCAAGGGGAAAGGCGCGGCTTTTGACGGTGGCGGCGGTGCCGAGAACAGCAAGGGCGCCGCCTTGATAGACGCTTGCGGCGGCGTCAACTGTCGGGGCAATAATGCCGTAAAGCGGAATGGGGCTTTTGGGACGCAAGCGCTCCAAGGCAAGGGCGCTGACCGTGCCGCAGGCAAACAGCACCGCCTCTGCCCCTTGGGCAAGGAAAAAGGCAAGCGCCTCCTTGGCGTAGCGCAAAATGGCGTCTGGGGCGTGGGCGCCGTAGGGCAGACGGGCGGTGTCTGCCAGATAGACGGTGTCGGCAAGGGGGAAGCGCTCCGTCAGCCGCTTTAAGGCGGCAAGACCCCCAAGGCCGCTATCAAAAATACCAATCATCCCTCTATCCACTCCCATAGAATGCTTCGCAGAGTCCCCTCCCCGTGAAGGGCGAGAAGCCGCGGCGCCATGCTGGTGGCGGTGAAGCCGGGGGCGGTGTTGACCTCGTTGAAGTAGAGGGCGCCGTCCTGGCGGCGGAAGAAATCAAAGCGTGCCAAATGCCGACAGCCGAAAAGCGCAAAGAGCCGCTTTGCCGCCGCCTGTAAGCGGAGAAGCTCCCCTTGGGGAAGCGGTGCTGGCAGGGTGACGGTAACGGCGTTTTCCTGGTATTTTTCCTTGTAGCCGTAAAAGGGGGCGTCTACCCGAAGCTGGGCGGGCGGCGAGGCGAAGGTCTCGCCCCCCTTCTCAAAAACCAGCACCTCAAGCTCCACTCCTCGGACGTATTCCTCCACCAGAATGTCTGAGGAAAAGGCGGCGGCAGCCCGTATGGCGGCAACTAGCGCCTCTTCGCTTTCGGCGACCGATGCCCCAAGGGAGCTGCCCGAGGCGCAGGGCTTGACGAACAGCGGAAAACGCCCAAGACGGGCGTGGGCAAGCCTTGCCGCCTCGGCAATCGCCGCCCCGTCCTCAGGGCGGCAGATGTGATGGGAAAAGGGAACAACGGGAATATCTGCCGCCGCGGCGAGGCGCTTGGCAAGCGCCTTATGCATTCCGAGAGCGGAGGCGGTAATACCCGAGCCGAAAAATGGGGCGCCCGATAGGGTCAGCGCCCCCTGCAGGGCGCCGTCCTCCCCGTATGTACCGTGAATAACGGACAAAAAGCCGTCGGGGAAAAGGACCTCCCCCGTTGCCGCTCGAAAGCGGACGGTGTGGGGGGAGGGATAGCAAAGGGTAAGGGGGATAGCCGCCTTTTCCCATTCTCCCTCCCGCAGAGTGTCGGGAGGTGTTGGAAGCCATAGAAGCCTGCCGTCCCGTCCCACCCCGATAAGGTAAAGAGAAACGGGCAGGGTGCGAAGGATAGAAAGCAAATAGGAGGCAGAGGCAAGAGAAACGGTATGCTCGCCGCTTCTTCCGCCAAACAAAAGAGCAATCTTTTTCATAGGCGCGTTCCTTTCGGGACTTTTCTTCTATCATTCTATGAAAAAGCGGCGTCCTTGACAAAAAAGGGTGCGGCGAAGCTCTCGGCTTCGCTGCACCCTGGAAATAAAATATAGACTTGTGAATTATGGCATTTTTGACAGAATGGCAACCCTGTCCCGACCGCCGAAATCCTTTCTGACGGATGCGGAAAAGCCCCGTTCCCTGCCAAGGGATAAAAGGGCGTCCCCCTGGTCGTAGCCAATTTCAAAGAGGAAGAGGGGAAGGGGACAGTTATCTAAAAGGGAGCGGTAGAAAAGCAGACCGTCCTTGCCACCGTCCAACGCCAAGGAGGGCTCAAAGGCAAGCTCGGGCGCCAAGGTGGGAATAACGGCGCTTTGAATGTAGGGGGGATTGGAAAGAATGGCGTCGGCAGTCAAAACCGCCTCGGGCAGAGGGGCTAAGGCGTCTGCCTGCAAAAAGCGGATACGGTGGGAAAGGGACAGCCGCGCGGCGTTGCGCTGGGCTATCTCCAAGGCGTCCTTGGAAATGTCCACGGCAATGGCGGAAAGGTCCTCGCGGTGTCGCAAAACCGAAAGGGCAATACAGCCGCTTCCCGTGCCAACGTCGGCAAAAACGGCGCCGGGGGGTAATAGAGAAATGGCGGCGTCCACCAGAATTTCCGTGTCCGCACGGGGAATCAGACAGGCAGGGGAAACCAAAAAATCCTCCCCGTAAAAGCCTACCTCCCCGATAATGTAGGCAAGGGGCTCACGGTGGGTGCGCCTTGCCACCGCCGAAAGCAGGGCTTCGTCTGTAAAGCTTTCTTTACAAATCTCGGCATTCAGCGCCTCGGCAAGGGTTATTTTTTCAAAATGGGACACTAAGAGTCTGGCTTCAAGGGAAGCGTCCTCAATGCCGCTGGCGGCAAGCGCCCCTGCGATTTCCTTAACTGTCATGCTCGTCCTTCTCGCCCACTTCGCCCTCGGGCTGCCCGTTGGCGTCCTCGGCGGCGTTCTCTGCCTTCTTGCCCTTTTTCTTCTTTTCGGGCGGGTTGGTATACTCGTCCTTGATAACGTAGTCCTCTCTTGGGAAATCGGGGAACTCGTCGCAAAGGGCGCACTTCAAGGCAATAATGGCGGTCTCAAGCTCTTCCTCGTCAGGCTCACGGGTGGTCAGACGCTGCATCCAAAGCCCGGGGGCGGACAAAATGCGAACGATAGGCCCCTGGTGCTTGCCCGCCAGCATCAGAAACTCGAAGCCCAGACCCATAATAATGGGCAGGGTCAGAATGCCGATAAGGGTGTATATCAGGGCGCTGAGGTTGCGTCCGAAAATGCCGATGCTCCAGGCGGCAAAATCCCAAGCCAAAACCACCTCGCAGAGAAAGCGGATGCCCAAGGATACCAGAATGCTCAGCAGTAGCATCACGAAAATGAAGCTGGTGCCGCAGCGAGGATGGAAGCGAGTGAATTTTTTGGCGTTTTCGGGGGTCAGCTCCTCTCCTGCCTCGTAGCAGGCGATGGTCTTATGCTCGGCACCGTGATATTCAAAGGTGCGGCGAATGTCCTTCATCAGAGAAACCAAGGCGATGTAGACAATGAAAATGCCAATGCGAAGCACGCCGCAAAGCACCGCCTTCCAGATGCCAAGGTCTACCGAAAACAGCCGCTCAATCCAAAGAGCAATCTGGTTGGGCAGGAAGGTAAACAGCGCAATGGCAAGCGCAATGCCAAGGACGCCCGCGATAAACATCACGATGTCGTAAAGAGAGGCGCCAAAATGCTTTTTGAGCCATTTTTCGAACTTGGTTTCCTCCTCCTCGCCAACCACAACCTCGGCAGAGGACTCTAAAACCGAAAAGCTCAAAATCATAGACTCGATAAAATTCACAAAGCCCCGAATAATGGGCAGGCGCAAAAGCCTATGCTTCTGGCGCACGGAAACGAATTTGCGCTCAATAACCCCGATTTTGCCGTCGGGCATACGGCAGGCGGTGGACACACGGTCCTTTGCCTTCATCATCACGCCCTCAATCACCGCCTCGCCGCCAACTTTATTCAGGCGGCAGGAGGAGGGGGCGTCCACTTTTTTCTTTTTTGCCATAGTAATCTCCGTTCAGTCGCAAAGCGACACAGTTTTTTATAAAGCAGGTACAAGCTGTCCTTACACGCACGCGCGTATGCGCATAAGTATAAAGGAAGGAAAAGAGCAAGGCGGCGCCTTGCCGTCCCTTTCGCGCGTCTACCCAAATATTTTACCATAGAATAAAGAAAAAAGGAACAGTTTTTTTAGAAATTTACGAAAAAGACAATCTTTCCGCTCTGTTTTCGGGTAAAAGAAGGCTTTGGGAAGGACGAAAGAGGCAAAAAGGGTGGCAAAATCCCGAAAAAGGAGGGAAAAAGAACGGGGGCTTTTCGTCAAGTTGCCAGTTTTTCAAAAAACGCAAAAAAAATTGAAAAAACTTGAAAAAAAGGCTTGACAAAAAGAAAAGTGTATGGTATACTAATCGAGCGTCACGGAAAGGGAACTGACCGGGACGAGCATGGATCCTTGAAAATTGAACAACAGAATTTCGAAAAAACACGAAACAAAA